>NZ_JBQEPG010000009.1:0-254720 GCF_052045635.1 Pseudomonas sp. 22189 | reverse complement strand
CGACCAATCTCTAACTGCCTGCACCCAATCTCTCTGTGGGAGCTGGCCTGCCAGTGATGGTGACCTCCCAGCCGACCAATCTCCAACTGCCTGCACTCAATCCAACTGTGGGAGCTGGCTTGCCAGCGATGGCGGCCTGACAGCCGACCAATCTCTAACTGCCTGCACCCAATCTCTCTGTGGGAGCTGGCCGGCCAGTGATGGTGACCTCCCAGCCGACCAATCTCCAACTGCCTGCACTCAATCCAACTGTGGGAGCTGGCTTGCCAGTGATGGCGGCCTGACAGCCGACCAATCTCTAACTGCCTGCACCCAATCTCTCTGTGGGAGCTGGCCTGCCAGTGATGGTGACCTCCCAGCCGACCAATCTCCAACTGCCTGCACTCAATCCAACTGGGGGAGCTGGCTTGCCAGTGATGGCGGCCTGACAGCCGACCAATCTCCAACCGAATACATCCAATCAACTGTGGGAGCGAGCCTGCTCGCGAAGTCGCCCCCACAATCACTTCATCTCTATCTGGCCAGCTCAGCATTCCCATACAAATAATCCGTCGCCAGCGACGCCATCGTCCTCACCCCAACCACCAGCGCCGACTCATCCACAAAGAACCCCGGATTATGATTCGGCGCGGCCTTGCTCATATCCTGATCCCGTGGTGTCACGCCGAGAAATACGAACAACCCCGGCACTTCCTTGGCGAAGAACGAGAAGTCTTCCGCGCCGCCCACCAACGGTGCATTGACCACGTCATCCTTGGCTGCCCACTTCAACGTCGGCAGCATTTTTTCCGTCAGTGCCGGGTTGTTGATCGTGGGGTCGTATTTTTCGATGATGGTCACGTCGGCTTTCGCGCCGCCGCTTTCGGCGATTTTTTCGACGGTCTGGCGTACGTCGGCGTGGAGTTTCTGGCGGATGCCGTAGTCGTAGGAGCGGATGGTGCCGCTCATGTCCACGGACTCGGGGATGATGTTGTAGCGGGTGCCACCATTGATGGTGCCGATGCTGACCACCGACGGATAGGACGAAATATCGGTACGGCGGCTGACCACGGTTTGCAGGCCGACGATGGTTTGCGCGCCGACGGTGATCGGGTCGATGCCGTCCCACGGGCGGCCGGCGTGGGTTTGTTTGCCGAGGATTTTGATGCGCAGGTCGTCGGAGCTGGCCAGGGTGGCGCCGGGACGATAGGCGATCTGGCCGGCGGGGACGCCGGCCCAGACGTGCAGACCGAAGACGGCGTCGGGTTTGGGTGATTTCATCACGCCTTCCTGCACCATCATTTTCGCGCCCCAGGTGTTTTTGCCGTCGGGGATGAAGTCGCTCGGGCCTTCTTCGGCGGGCTGGAAGTAGAACACCACGGTGCCGGGCAGGGTGTCGCGCATGCCCGTGAGGATTTTCGCTGTGCTCAGCAGGATCGCGGTGTGGGCGTCGTGGCCGCAGGCGTGCATCACGTCGACTTCTTTGCCGAGGTAGGTGCCTTTGGCTTTCGAGGCGAAGGGCAGGTCGGCGACTTCCTTGACCGGCAATGCGTCCATGTCGGCGCGCAGGGCCACGGTCGGGCCGGGCAGGGCGCCTTTGAGGATGGCGACCACGCCGGTGCGGGCGACGTTGGTTTTGACCTCCAGGCCCATGGCCTTGAGCTGTTTGGCGACCAGTTCAGAGGTGCGTGTTTCGGTGTTGCCCAGTTCCGGATGCGCGTGGATGTCGCGGCGGGTTTCCAGCAGCTCCGGTTCAAGTGCCTTGGCTTGCGTGGCGATCTGTTCGCGGGTGCTGTCCAGGGTGGCGGCGCTGGCGGTGCCGGCCAGCAGGGTGAACAGAACAGTCTGGGCGATACGTGTCAGCTGCATCGGGTTTCTCCATGGTTGTTGTTTTTCTGGCTTCCCTGCCTGTGACCCGACTGTCTGCGCGAAGTGCTATTCCTTCGGCTGGCCACCACCGGCAGTGATGACCTGCACACTCATGCGTGGCGTCGCCAGATCGAGTCCGGCTTCGTCCAGATGGCGTTTGAGCGACAGGTTGAACGCGCGGGAAACTTCCCATTGTTTGATCGGCGCGGTCTTGAACCGCGCGCGCAGAATCGCGCTGCCGGACTCGAAACTTTCCACGCCCTGAATCTCCAGCGGTGACCAGATGTTGCGCCGTTGCAGCGGGTCGGTGCGCATTTTCTGGCCGACTTCGCGCATCAGTTTGATCGCGTCGTCGATTTCCATGTTGTACGGCACCGCCACGCGGAAAATCGCGTAGCCGAACTCGCGGGAGTAGTTCTTGATGCTTTTGATTTCGCTGAACGGGATGGTGTGAACGATGCCGTCGATATCGCGCAGGCGCACGGTGCGGATGGTCAGGCCTTCGACGGTGCCGAGGTGGCCGCCGACATCCACGTAGTCATCAATGGCCAGCGAGTCTTCGATGATGATGAACAGGCCGGTGATCAAATCCGCCACCAGCGACTGCGCACCGAAACCGATGGCCAGACCGATCACACCGGCACCGGCCAGCAGTGGCGTAACGTTCATGCCCATGTTCGCCAGGGCGACGATCAGCGCAATGATGAAAATCGCCACGAACAGCACGTTGCGGATCAGCGGCATCATCGTCTGTGCGCGGGCATTCGCCAGGCCTTTGCGCGAGCGGGTGAGGGCGTGATGCACGGCGGTGTCGGCAAGGATCCAGATCAGCCAGGAGAAAATCAGCGTACCGATCAGGCTGAACAGTTTGACGCTGACGTCGTGCCCTTCGCCCTCGGCAAAACCGATCAGCGATTTGCCCCATACGCGCAGGCCGAGTTCGATGAAGGTCAGCCACACCAGCAGGTGGGCGAGGGTGTAGAAGAAGCTTTTCAGACGCTCCGAGTACAGCGCATGGCGCTTCGGCCCGCGTTGCGGTTTGAGTGAGTGCCGGCGCACGAGACCGTTGATCACCATGCACATCACCAGCAGCACCGTGCAGATCAGTGACTGGCGCAGGGCGGTGCTGGTGTCGCCGGCGGAGACGAAGGTGGCGAACAGCGAGATCCCGACCAGCAACAGCGCCGGCACGTACCAGAAGGTGCCGAGGATATCGATGGTGTCGCTGAGGGCGCGGCGGGTCAGGCGACGGGACAACGGCTGATTGCGGATCAGATGGGCGATTGGCCGGCGGAAACGCAGGATGAACAGCCCGGTGAACAGCGCCGCCAGGACGTTGGTGACGGTCGCGGTGGTGTGCGCCAAATGCACGCCGAGGCTTTCCACCAGGCGCGGATCGTTAAGCGCTTCACCGAACGCGGCGAAGCTGCCGATCAGCCACAGCGGACGGAAGGCCTGATGCCGCAGGATGTACAGCGCCCGATGCCGGTGCGGGCCGTCGAGCAGCGAGAAGGCGATCACGCAGATCGCCGAGAAACAGGTGCCGACCACCAGCGCATACGCCAGCACCATCGCCAGGCTCTTGCCCAATGACGAGGGCAGCGCGTAGCTCATGTAAACGGTGATGACCAACGCGATCAACCATGGCCCGAGCTTGCGCAGGGCGAAGCGCAGCATGTCGAGGGCCTTGGGGTGCTGCGGCAGTTCTTCGGTCAGGCCGAAGCGCATGCGCACCCGGTGACCGAGCCAGATCAGCGCGGCGGCGAGCAGGCTCCAGACCATCAGGATCACTGCGAAGCCGAAGATGATCGGCAGCCACTCGCTGGCCGGCAACATCAGGTTATCGAGTTCGTCCCTGGCCAGATCGAACTCGTCGGACCAGCGGGTCAGCGGACTGTCGTCGCCGGAGAACTGCTTCTCGAAACTGGCCAGCGTGCCGCCAATCAGGCCCAGCACGCCTTCTTCCGGTGAAACCTGGGCTTTCTTGGTGGCGTCGCGCAGCTTTTTCAGATCGCTCAGCAACTGTGCGCGTTGCTTGTCGTTTTCCAGCGACTTGATGACTTCATCCAGCGACTGTCCCAACGGTTCCTGCGCCTCGGGCTGCGCCTTGGTGGAGTTGAGCAGCCCCGGCAAGCCGACCGCGTGGGCAGGGGCCAGCGGCAGCAGCGTCATCAGGCAGACAAGGAACAGGCAGGGCAGAGCAAACAGACGAGCGAACACTAGGCGGTCAACCTCGCAAAGGGGCGAATTGAGCGAGTGTACGAGGCAGTCAGAATCAATGCGAGCCGGGCGCGGATTTATTCGTTGAGTTTGGCGAGGATCTTGTAGACCACGGTCGCCAGGATCATAAGCATGCCGATCCACATGGCGAAGACGCCGGCGTTCTTGTCGCGGAAGTTGAAGCCGATGGCCAGCAGGATCATCCCGCTCAGGATCGGGACGAGCATGGCGTGGAACGAAGACATCGAGATCATGGAGACTGCCTTGTCGAAGGGGATGATGTAAGTCTAGGTCGGTTTCTTTGAAACTGTATTGATCTGTGTAGGAGCTGCCGCAGGCTGCGATCTTTTGATCTTGCTTTTGAACTGCAAAAAACAAGATCAAAAGATCGCAGCCTGCGGCAGCTCCTGCAGGGATTTGTGATCATCCCGAAAGATGATCGTTTAGCGATTACGGCAACTCGCGGGAGGCGTAGAACGCGCTCAGCACTTTGACCAGGTGTGCCAGGTCATGGCTGCCGCACAGTTCGCGGATCGAGTGCATGGCGAAGGTCGGCAGACCGATATCGACGGTGCGCACGCCCAGGTGGCTGGCGGTGATCGGGCCGATGGTCGAACCGCAACCCATGTCACTGCGCACCACGAAGCTCTGTACCGGCACTTCTTCGGCCATGCACAAGTGGCGGAAGAATCCGGCGGTTTCGCTGTTGGTGGCGTAGCGCTGGTTGCTGTTGACCTTGATCACCGGGCCGGCGTTGAGTTTCGGGCCGTGGTTGGCGTCGTGCTTCTCGGCGTAGTTGGGGTGTACGCCGTGGGCGTTGTCGGCTGAGACCAGCAGCGATTTTTGAATGGTGCGCACGAACTCGTCGCCTTCCGGCAGCAGGCGGCGCAGGGTCTGTTCGAGCATCGGGCCATCGGCACCGCACGCCGAGCAGGAGCCGACTTCTTCGTGGTCGTTGCACACCAGCACGCAGGTTTCTTCGGTGTCGGCGCTGAGCAGGGCTTGCAGGCCGGCGTAGCACGACAGCAGATTGTCGAGGCGCGCGCCGGCGATGAAGTCGCCATGCAGGCCGATGACCGCCGCGCTCTGGGTGTCGTAGAAACTCAGCTCGTAATCCAGCACCACGTCGGCGTTCAGGCCGTGTTCGCGAGCCAGTTGATCGGTCAGTACCGCACGGAAGTCGACGCGCTCGTCACCGGCGAACTGCGCGAGGATCGGCGGCAGCTCGGTCTGTGCGTTGATCGCCCAGCCTTGGTTGGCTTCACGGTTGAGGTGAATAGCCAGGTTGGGAATGATCGCGATCGGTGCCTTGAAGTCGATCAACTGGCTTTCGACCTTGCCGTCGCGACGGAAGGTGACGCGGCCGGCCAGCGACAGGTCGCGGTCGAACCACGGCGCCAGCAGTGCGCCGCCGTAGACTTCAACGCCCAGTTGCCAGAAGCCCTGACGTTGCAGTTCCGGTTGCGGCTTGACCCGCAGGCACGGGCTGTCGGTGTGGGCGCCGACCAGGCGGATACCGTCGTGCAACGGCGAGTTGCGGCCCATTTTGATCGCGACGATCGAGGAGTCGTTACGGGTGACGTAATAGCGGCCGTTGGCCTCGGTGGTCCATGGCTCGCGCTCGTCGAGGCGCACGTAACCGGCGGCCTCCAGACGCTGAACAAGGCTGGCGGTGGCGTGGAACGGGGTAGGGGAGGCCTTGAGGAAGTCGATCAGGCCTTGGTTCAACTCTTCGCGCATAAGAAGCTCCAGACAGCAATGGGCGCGAGTTTAACGCATCGGCCGGGGAATTGAATCCGAACCGGATCCCTGTGGGAGCGAGCCTGCTCGCGAAAGCGCTATGACATTCAACATTGGTGCTGANATCAATTGCTTTCGCGAGCAGGCTCGCTCCCACATGGGTTCGGCGGTGCTTGTCAGAACGGCGCAGGGCACTCGAAGCGCAGACGCTCGCCGGTTTGCGGATGGGTGAAGCTGAGCATGCTGGCGTGCAGGCACAGGCGCGGCCAGGCGGCGAGGGCCTGTTCGTGGGCGTAGAGCCCGTCGCCCAGCAACGGGTGCCCGATGGACAGCATGTGCACGCGCAACTGATGCGAGCGCCCGGTGATTGGCGTCAGTTCGACGCGGCACCAGTCGCCGCAACGTTCCAGTACGCGCCAGAAGGTCAGTGCGTGTTTGCCGAATTCGTGGTCGACCACGTGGCGCGGTTTGGTCGGTGGGTCGTAGCGCAGCGGCAAATCGATGCTGCCGCTGTCCAGTTCCGGCTGACCCCAGGCCAGGGCGGTGTAGGCCTTTTCGGTTTCGCGGTCGTGAAACTGCCGCGACAATTCGCGGTGGGTGTCGGCGTCACGGGCCAGCAGAATGATGCCGGAGGTTTCCCAGTCCAGACGATGGACGATACGCGCTTCCGGGTAGCCGTTTTCCTGCAGGCGGGTGATCAGGCAGTCCTTGTTGTCGTCGGCGCGACCGGGCACCGAGAGCAGCAAGGTCGGCTTGTCGACCACCAGTACAGCGGCGTCCTGATGGATGATGCGGATGTTGGACAACGGCATTAAAACAGCCTCGTAACAAATGCCAACGGCGGCTCAGGCTGCTGATAACCCTGTAGGAGNGATCGCAGCCTTCGGCAGCTCCTACACGAGCATCAGCAGCCCGAGCCGCCGTAGCGACTGCCGGATCGACTCAGCGATCAGGCAGGGTGATGTTGAGTTCCAGAATCGAGCAACTGCCCTGGCTTTCCAGTGCAACATGTACGTCGTCGTTGCCGATGTTGACGTACTTGCGGATCACGTCGACCAGTTCCTTCTGCAAGGCTGGCAGGTAATCCGGCGTGCTGCGCTGGCCGCGCTCATGCGCCACGATGATCTGTAGACGCTCTTTCGCTACCGAGGCGGTACTTGGCTTTTTGTTGGCACGAAAGAAGTCAAAAAGGTTCATTACCTACCTCCAAACAGGCGCTCGAAGAATCCCTTCTTCGTAACATCGAGGAAACGATGTTCTTTTTCTTTGCCCAGCAGACGATCAACGGCATCGCTGTAGGCCTGACCGGCATCGCTCTGGTCGTCGAGAATCACTGGAACGCCCGAGTTGGAAGCCTTCAGGACCGCCTGCGACTCAGGGATGACGCCCAGCAGGGTCACGGCCAGGATTTCCTTGACGTCTTCGACGCCCAGCATCTCGCCATCGCTGACGCGCTGCGGGTTATAACGGGTCAGCAGGAGGTGTTCCTTGATCGGCTCTTCGCCGAGTTCGGCACGACGCGATTTGCTGGCCAGCAGGCCGAGCATGCGGTCGGAGTCACGTACCGAGGACACTTCCGGGTTGGTCACGATGATCGCTTCGTCGGCGAAGTACATCGCCAGGTGTGCGCCTTTCTCGATGCCTGCCGGGGAGTCGCAGACCACGAAGTCGAAGTCTTCCTTCAACTGCATCAGGACTTTTTCCACGCCTTCCTGGGTCAGCGCGTCTTTGTCGCGGGTCTGGCTGGCGGCCAGCACGTAGAGGTTTTCCAGGCGCTTGTCTTTGATCAGGGCCTGCTGCAGGTTGGCTTCGCCGTTGACCACGTTGACGAAGTCGTACACCACGCGACGCTCGCAACCCATGATCAGGTCGAGGTTACGCAGGCCCACGTCGAAGTCGACGATCACTGTTTTGTGGCCGCGCAGAGCGAGGCCGGTACCGATAGCGGCGCTGGTGGTGGTCTTACCCACACCACCCTTGCCGGATGTAACCACGAGAATCTTGGCCAAGGTGTTTCACCCCTAAGGAAGAAGGACTGTTTAGCCCCTGAAAAACATCTCTTGAAAACTACTGCAGTCGGACAGCCTTGGCTGGAATTCGGCGCAAGTCGCAATTGCCGGGGGCAAACGCTCCTTGATCCTTTTTCCTACTTCGTTTGAGCCGTTTTCGCT
The DNA here is from genome assembly GCF_052045635.1 of Pseudomonas sp. 22189. Taxonomy (NCBI): domain Bacteria; kingdom Pseudomonadati; phylum Pseudomonadota; class Gammaproteobacteria; order Pseudomonadales; family Pseudomonadaceae; genus Pseudomonas; species Pseudomonas sp. 22189. Next base: position 246,741 of record NZ_JBQEPG010000009.1, on the reverse strand, counting down.
ACGTTTTAGAGATGCTTGGAAAATGCGGCAGTATCCGTTAAAGCCGAATGATGTTCAACACGTCGGCCGACAGGCTGACCTGTACGCCGGAGCCCCACAGTGGATCGCGGCGCAAATCTTCGGAAACCTTGTAATGCCCGGCGATGGAGATCAGTTCAGCGCTCAATTGCTGACAGAAAATCCGGGCCTTGGTGTCGCCTTTGACGCCGGCCAGTGCGCGACCGCGCATCGGGCCGTATACATGGATGTTGCCATCGGCCAGAAGTTCCGCCCCCGGACTGACCGAGGACACCACCACCAGATCGCCACCCTGGGCATATATCTGTTGGCCACCACGTACTGGCGTGGTGATGACGCGGGTCGGTTTGACCGTCGGCTCCGGCGGCTTTTCCGGCTTCTTTTTGACTTCCGGTTCCGGCGCTTCCAGCGGTCGCTCGCGGGCGCCGGACGGCGGCAGCACCGGGATGTCGATGGCGATGGCGGCAGCGATGTCTTCGATACGGCTGGCGCGGATTGCCAGGGTGCGCAGGCCATGTTGGCGGCACACGCGCATCAGCCCGGGCAGATCGACCGCGCCTTCGCCGGGCGGCAGTTTGTCCAGCGCCAGGACCAACGGTGCATTGCTGAAGAAATTCGGCGCCTGGGCGACTTTGGCGGCCAGTTGCCGATCAAGGCTGTCGAGGTCGTTGCGGGACAGTTCCAGCACCGTGATGGCCAGCATGCTGCCCTTCAACTGGAACACGGGATCTCGGTCTGGCGATTCGTTTTGGCTCATATCGGCATACAACGGCTTGTCACTAAAAGTGCCGAGACTTATAACGAGAACGCCCGCGAGCCGCAAGCCGGGTCGAACGATGTAGAATGCGCGGCCACTGAATTTACGGAAGCTTTAATGGATCGCCCGCGTTTTCGAAGAGCCTATCTTTCTCCCCGCTTCTGGCCGCTCTGGTGCGGTCTGGCGCTGTTGTGGCTGGTCGTGCAGTTGCCCTATGCGGTCTTACTGACGATCGGTCGTGTGCTGGGCGCATTGATGTATCGCGTGGCCGGCGACCGGCGGCGCATCGCCAAGCGTAATCTGGAGCTGTGCTTCCCGGAAAAATCCGCTGCCGAGCGCAAACGCCTGCTCAAGGAAAACTTCGCCTCCACCGGCATCGCCTTCTTTGAAATGGCGATGAGCTGGTGGTGGTCCCGTGAGCGTCTGGCCAAACTGGCCCACGTCGAAGGCCTGGAGCATCTGCAAAAGGCCCAGCGCGAAGGCAAGGGCGTGATCCTCATGGCCGCGCACTTCACCACCCTGGAAATCGGCGCGGCGCTGCTCGGCCAGCAGCACACCATCGACGGCATGTACCGCGAGCACAAGAACCCGTTGTTCGACTTCGTCCAGCGTCGCGGCCGCGAGCGGCACAACCTCGATTCGCTGGCGGTGGAGCGTGACGACGTGCGCGGCATGCTCAAGCTGCTGCGTTCGGGCCGGGCGATCTGGTACGCGCCGGATCAGGACTATGGCGCCAAGCAGAGTATCTTTGTGCCGCTGTTCGGCATTCAGGCAGCGACTGTGACTGCGACCACCAAGTTTGCCCGTTTGGGTAAAGCGCTGGTGGTGCCGTTCACTCAGGAGCGTCTGGCCGACGGCAGCGGTTACAAGCTGGTGATTCATCCGCCGCTGGAAGACTTTCCGGGTGAAACCGAAGAGGCCGACTGCATCCGCATCAACCAGTGGGTGGAAAGCGCCTTGCGCGCCTGCCCTGAGCAATACTTGTGGGCGCACCGCCGCTTCAAGAGCCGTCCACCGGGCGAGCCGAAGCTTTACCGGAAACGGCGCGGCTGATTCACTCACCCTTTCAAGCACCACGGAGCGTTGCGATGAGCCCAGCTGAACCGGTCACAGGTTTGATTCTTTCCGGCGGCGGGGCTCGGGCGGCGTATCAGGTGGGGGTGCTGGCGGCGATTGCCGAATTGCTGCCGCTGGGCGCGGACAATCCGTTTCCGGTGATCGTCGGCACTTCGGCCGGGGCGATCAATGCGGTCAGCCTGGCCAGCGGCGCCACCGATTTTCGCGCGGCCATCGAACGTCTCACTCTGTTCTGGCAAGGCTTTCGCAGTCATCGGGTGCTGCGCAGCGATTGGCCCGGGGCGATCCGTCAGGCCAGCCGCTTTGTCAGTCACAGTCTGCTCGGCATCGGTCGGCAACTGCCGGTGGCGCTGCTCAACAGTTCGCCGCTGCGCGACCTGCTCAATGAAAAACTACACATGCCCGGCATCGCCGAATCCATCGCCCGCAAGCAATTGCATGCGGTGGCGGTGACCGCGTTCGGCTACGAATCGGGGCAGGCGGTGACCTTCTATCAGGGCGGCGGCAAGATCGATGCGTGGTTGCGCCATCGACGGATCGGCGTGCCGGCGCAATTGTCGGTGGACCATTTGCTGGCCAGTTCGGCGATCCCGTTGCTGTTTGCCCCGGTGAAAATCGGTGAGGAATATTTCGGCGACGGCGCAGTCCGCCAATCGGCACCGATCAGCCCGGCGCTGCACCTGGGTGCGAGTCGGGTGCTGGTGGTGGGTGTGAGCGGCAACCCGCGCGGTTTTGATCCGCAGCAGCCGCTGGAGCGCGCCTACACCGGGCAGCAGCCGACGCTGGCGCAGATCGGCGGGCACATGCTCAACAGCACGTTCATTGACAGTCTGGAAAGCGACATCGAGTTGCTCCAGCGTCTGAATCAGTTCAGTCGACTGATGCCCGATGGCGTGCCGACTCGTGAGTTGGGCGTGGCGCCAGTGGACGTGCTGGTGATTGCGCCGAGTCAGCCGATCGACGAGATCGCCGCGCGGCATCGCCAGGAGTTACCGGCGGCGTTGCGTTTGTTCTTGCGCGGCCCGGGGGCGACGAAAACGAGTGGGGCAGGGGTGCTGAGTTATCTGCTGTTCGAGGCGGGGTATTGCAGCGAGCTGATCGACCTGGGACGGCGCGATGCGTTGGCCAAGCGCGAGGAGCTGTGCCGGTTTCTGGGGATCACCGAGGCGGTGGTTCCGGCCTGAGATTTGCGGTGAAGCCTTCGCGAGCAGGCTCGCTCCCACATTGGAACTCGGTCGAATGTGGGAGCGAGCCTGCTCGCGAAGCTTTTAAGATCAGAAGTGGAACTTCACCAGGAAGCTGGTCACGTTCTGATTGGTGGTGAAGCCACGGGTGTCGTCGATCCCGTACTTGTCTTTCCAGTAGTCGTATTCAACACCGACGTACAGCTGCTTCTCGCCGAAATGCAGCGCCTTGCCCAGGTCGTATTTGACCTGTGGGTTGAAGTGCAGGTTGGCGTGGTATTCGCCTTTGCTGTTGACGTCGTTGTCGACCACCCAGTCCATGTAACCGTCGATCAGCACGTTCGAGCTGCCGACCGGGATGGTGTAGGACCAGACCGGCGTGATCTGCCAGACGTTGTCACCCGGACGCGAGCCGTCGGTGTGGCGCTGGTAGAAGTTCAGCTGGAAGTAGTCGAAACCCGGGATCGCCAGGTCGAAGCCAGGACCGATCAGGTACGACTCGACGTCGCCTTCACCGAACTCGTAAGTCATCGCCAGCAGCACGTCTTTGATCGGACCGAATTCGAGCTTCTGGTCGAGGACTTTGCCCAGCGAGATGCGCGGCTGGAATTCACCGTAATAGGTGTTGTTGCCGACGCCACCGTCTGGCTTGCCGTTGTAGAAGATCTTGTCGATGAACAGGAAGTTATCCCCGTACTTCCAGGCATCGGCGTGCTCGAAGGTGACGGTCTGCTGGATCGCCGGGTTGACCTTGAAGTCTTTGCCGTAGAGGTAGGTCAGGCTGTTGTTCTGCCATTGCAGCAGGCCGTCGGCCATGGCCTGGCCGCCGGCCAGCATCGATCCCGCGAGCATCAGGCTGGTGCACATACGTTTCATTCGGTTGCTCCCAAAGTAGGTGTTCCACGTTTATTTTTTTAAGATCGGCGCTCTGGTGTGGCGCCTTTTTTCGTTGCTGCAAAAGTCATCCGATCGGTCAGCTTCGCTGGTGATAGCAAGAGCTGGGCCAACGCTTTCGAAAAGCAAAAAAACGCCCGTTCGGCTGCTGAAAAACAGTCGATTGCGCGTGTTTTCGGGATGCCTCGGTACTGACCGGGGCCGGGATAAGTTGGCTCGTCGGTCAGGAATTAAATCCGGGCTTTTTTTTAGACCGAATTCAAGAGGCCGCGGAGAATACTGACTCCTCGGCCAGCTCTCAAGTGCCCCGCAACAGAGCACCGACGACAGGTATGGGGCACGGTTGCGGGCCATCTCAGAAGTGCACCTTCACCAGCAGGCTGGCGGTGTTCTGGTTGGTGTCGAGGTTGTGGCTGCTTTCGACGCCATATTTGTTCTTCCAATAGCTGTATTCGGTGCCGACGTACAGCTGCTTCTGGCTCCAGCCCAAGGCTTTGCCGAGGTCGTATTTGATCTGCGGATTGATGTGCAGGTTGGCGTGGTAAGTGCCGCGCGAGTTCTGATCGTTATCGACCACCCAGTCCAGATAGCCATCGATCAGCAGGTCGGAGTTGCCCAGCGGCACGCTGTACGACCAGCCCGGAGTGATCTGCCACACGCCGTCGCCAGGGCGCGGGCCTTCGGTCTGGCGGCGGAAAATGTTCAGGGTCACGTAGTTGAAACCGGGCACTTTCAGGTCGAAGCCGGGGCCGATCAGGTAGGCTTCGCTGTCGCCTTCGCCGTACTCGTAGGTCATCGCCAGCAGCACGTCCTTGATCGGCCCGAACTCGATTTTCCGGTCGAAGATCTTGCCGAACGAGAAGCGCGGAGTGAATTCGCCGTAGAAGGTGTGCGGGCCTTTGTTGCGGTCTTCCTGGCCGTTGTAGAAGATCTTGTCGACGAACAGGAAGTTGTCGCCGTACTTCCACTTGTCGGCGTGCTCGAACGTCACCGTCTGCTGGATCGACGGGTTGATCGCGAAGTTCTTGCCGTACAGGTAACTCAGGCTGTTGGTCTGCCACAGCAGTAAATCGCCGGCCATGGCCTGACTCGCGGCCAGCAGGCCGCCACTCAACAGAACGTTGGTTTGCGTGCGAATCATCTGTTGCTCCCTCTTGTTTTTATTGTTGAGGCAGGGTGTTGCACAATCCCTGTGGGAGCGAGCTTGCTCGCGAAGAGGGCGTGTCAGTCGCCATCACTGTTGAATGACACAACGCTTTCGCGAGCAGGCTCGCTCCCACAAGGTTTTGTGGTGACTTGGTTAATGCTGGTGTGCGTGGCAGTCGTTGATCGCGGCGCGTTCGGCGCCGCCGAGGATGTTGAACAGCAGATTCAACGTCAGCGCGCTGAGCGTGGCCATGGCGATGCCACTGTGGGTGATCGGGCTCATCCACAGCGGCAGATGCGCGAAGAACTCCGGACGCACCACCGGGATCAGGCCCATGCCGATGCTCACCGCCACCAGCAATTGATTACGCCGGTCGCCGATGTCGGCTTCTTGCAGGATCTTGATCCCGGTGGCAGCAACCATGCCGAACATCGCGATCGCCGCACCGCCCAACACCGCCGGCGGAATCGACGCCACCAGGAATGCGGCTTTCGGCAGCAGGCTGAGCACGATCAGCAGGCCACCGGCAACGATGGTCACCGAACGGCAACGCACGCCGGTCATCTGCACCAGGCCGATGTTCTGCGCGAACGAGGAGTGAGTGAAGGTGTTGAAGAAACCGGCGACGAACGAGGCGCCGGCATCGCACAGCAGGCCGCGACGCAGCATCCGTGGGCAGACTTCCTGACCGGTGATTTTGCCCAGCGCGAGGAACATCCCGGTGGACTCGACGAAGATGATCACCACCACCAGGCACATCGACAGAATTGGCGCCAGTTCGAATTTCGGCATGCCGAAGTGCAGCGGGGTGACGAACTGAACCCATGGCGCGTTGGCCATGCCGCTGAGGTCGACCATGCCGATGGCGCCGCAGAGCACGTAGCCCAGGCACATGCCGATCAGCACGGAAATATTGACCCAGAAGCCGCGCATGAAGCGGTGGATCAACAAAATGGTCGCCAGCACCAGCGCGGCGATGGCCAGATAAATCGGTGAGCCGAACTGCGCCGCAGCGGCCCCGCCACCGGCCCAGTTCACGGCCACGGGGAACAGCGACAGACCGATCGAAGTGATGACCGTGCCAGTCACCAACGGCGGGAAGAAGCGCACGACCTTGGACATGAACGGCGCGATGAGCATGCCGAAGAATCCGGCGGCGATGGTCGCACCGAAGATCCCTTGCAGACCGATACCGGGCATGCCGGCCATGGCGACCATGCTGCCGACCGCCGCGAAACTGGCGCCCATCATCACCGGCATGCGGATGCCCATCGGGCCGATCCCGAGCGACTGGACGATGGTGGCGATACCGGCGACCAGCAGGTCGGCGTTGATCAGGAAGGCGATTTCTTCACGACTCAGGCCAGCGGCCTGTCCGATGATCAACGGCACCGCGATGGCACCGCCGTACATCAGCAGAACATGTTGCAAACCGATCAGGATCAGTTGCAAAAGGGGCAAACGCTGAATGGCGGGTGCGTCGGGGATGCGCGCTTTGGACAGCTCGGACATGCAACACCTCGGATCTTTTTATTCTTGTGATTAACAGCTGTCGGGTTGCTCACAGCTGTTTCTTTGCATCATTCATATGCCTGGCTGGAGGCATTTTGTGGCGAGGGGATTTATCCCCGATGGGCTACGAAGTAGCCCCAAAACCTGCAACCGCGTACATCAGGCAGATTGCGATTGCCAGGTTTGCGACGGCTGCGCCGCCGATCGGGGATAAATCCCCTCACCACAGGTAAATCCATCCACCTGAAAAGCCTGCTTTTACACAGACTTTTGTCTGGCTCAGTTTGTCTGGGCTCCCTGGGCGATCCATGCACCGATCAGGTCACGTTCCTGCTGGGTCATCTGCGTGATGTTGCCCAGTGGCATGATCTGCGTGGTGATGGCTTGCGCCTGGATCCGCGCGGCGTTCTGGCGGATCTGCTCGGGGGTGTCAAACATCACACCAGCCGGTGCCGCGCTGAACAACGGGCTGGTCGGTTTGGCCGAATGGCAGACCGCGCAGCGTTCCTGGATCACGTTGTGCACCTTGTCGAAGGCCGGACCTGCGCTGGACGCTTGCGCCGGTGCCGCAGCCGGGGCTGCTGCTGGCGCTGCAGGTGCCGCCGCTTCAGCCGGTTTCGCGCCACCACCCAGGGCCGTTTCCGGCAGCGGTTGGTACTCGATTTTCGCGGGTGCCTTGGCCACGTCCGGTGCGGTCGGCATCGGCGCCGGGCCGGTGACGTACGCCAGGGTGATCATGCCCACCGCTGCCACGGGCAGGGTCCAGGCAAACTTGTGGCTGTCGTGACGGGTGTTGAAGTAGTGACGTACCAACACCGCCAACACCGCGATCCCGGCCAGGATCAACCAGTTGTACTGGCTGCCATAAGTGCTCGGGAAGTGGTTGCTGATCATGATGAACAGCACCGGCAGGGTGAAGTAGTTGTTGTGACGCGAACGCAGCAGGCCTTTGGCCGGCAGCGCCGGGTCCGGCGTACGGTTCTCGGCAATCGCCGCCACCAGTGCACGCTGCGCCGGCATGATGATGCGGAACACGTTGCCGACCATGATGGTGCCGATGATCGCGCCGACGTGCAGGTACGCACCACGACCGCTGAACACCTTGCTGAAGCCATACGCCGCGCCGATGATCAGCACGAACAGGATGAAGCCGAGCAGGGCGGGTTTCTTGCCCAGAGCCGAATCGCAAAGGAAGTCGTAGATGAACCAGCCGGCGATCAGCGAACCGATGCCGATGGCCACGCCTTCAGGGCCGGTCAGGCCGCTGCCGGGTGCCACGAGGTAGAGCACGGGATTGGAGTAGAACACCACGCACAGCAGCGCGATCCCCGACATCCAGGTGAAGTAGGCTTCCCATTTGAACCAGTGCAGGTTCTCCGGCATCGACGGTGGGGCCAGTTTGTATTTTTCCAGGTGATAGATACCGCCGCCGTGGATTGCCCACAGATCACCGGCCAGACCGGTTTTCGGGTTGACGCGGTTGAGGTTGTTCTCCAGCCAGACGAAGTAGAACGACGCGCCGATCCAGGCCACGCCAGTGATCATGTGAACCCAGCGCACGCTCAGGTTCAGCCATTCCAACAGATGTGCTTCCACAGTCTTTACCTCTCGCCTGTCACTCTTGTTGTCGAGTGATCAGACCTTCTCTTATTGGTGGGGGGCGAGGATCAAACGCTCATCCTCTTTGAAAAAATGCTCATCGCAGTTATTGCCTGTGCCACTGCGATCAACCACCAGGAAGTCATCCCGCTTTTCGATCGTCAGCACCGGGTGGTGCCAGACGCCGCGATGGTAATTGATGCCCTGCCTGCCGTTGGTGACGAAGGCGCGGACCAAGCCTGATACAGGTACATCGCCAAGTGGCGCGACCACGATCAGAAAGGGGTTGCCGAGCAGCGGGATGAAAGCCTGGCTGCCCAGCGGATGGCGTTCCAGCATGCTCACGGTCAGCGGCATGTCCTGCGCGTCGGCGCGGAAGATGCTGATGATCGCGTTGTCCTCAGGCGTAGCGGTTTCGACCGTCGCCAGTTTGTGGAAGCGCATGGTCGAACCGTTGTTGATCATGAAGTGGTCGCTGCCGTCGGTTTCGATCACGTCACCGAAGGGGGCGAAGGCTTCTTTGGTCAGCGGTTCAATCTGTAGTGTGCGCATGCTGTTCTTTTCCGAATTCTGTGTTGTTCAACTTTTAAGTGCGTCTTGCGCGATCCCTGTAGGAGCTGGCGAAGCCTGCGATCTTTTGATTTTGCTTTTAAGATCAAGATCAAGAGATCGCAGCCTGCGGCAGCTCCTACAGGCTCAGCATTACTTCGCGACCTTGCCGAGTACGCGCAGGCGACTCACACCACCATCCGGGAACACGTTCAGGCGGATGTGGGTGATTGGGCCCAGTGCCTTGATCTGCTCGACGAAGGTGTGTTCGGCGTGCATTTCCAGCTTCTGGCTCGGCAGCAGTTCGCGCCAGAACAGCGACTGGGTTTCGATCTGGCTGTCGGTGCCGCCCTTGACGAACGCGCCCTGGATCGAGCAGGTGTCCGGGTAGTTGCCCTTGAAGTGCAGGGTGTCGACGATGATTTTTTCGATCTCGCCCGGATGGCCCAACGCGACGATCACCCAGTCATTGCCCGGGGTGCGACGACGTGCGGTTTCCCAGCCGTCGCCCATGTTGATGCCACGGCCTGGGTTGAGGATGTTGCTCATGCGGCCGAAGTGTTCGTCGGAGCAGGCGAGGGCGCGGCCGCCGTTGAGGGCTGCAGCCAGATCGACTTGCTCGTTGTCGCCCACCGCGGACCAGTCGCGGAACGGAATACCGTACACGCGCAGACGGGCCACACCACCGTCCGGGAAGATGTTGAAGCGCAGGTGACTGAACGCTTTGTCGTTGCTGATTTCATGGTAGTGGTGGCTGTTGCCCTGCAGCTCGACGGCCGACAGGACTTCAGTCCACTGGGTGTTTTCGTCTGGCTCGCCCGAGGCCAGGAAGCATGCTTCCAGCGAGGCCGATGGCGGGAAGTTGCCGGTGAAGAATGAAGTGTCGATGTCCACGCCTTTGATCGAACCTGGTACACCCAGGCGGATTACCGCGCTGTCGTAGCCTTCGAAGCGCTTGCGGCGCGATTCCCAGCCATCCATCCACTTGCCGTTGTCGTCGAACACACCCTCCTTCCACACGGCCGGGGTCGGCTGAAACAGACGATTGGCGTCTGCGAACCAGTCATCGGTGACCGAGATGATTTTGGTGCCCAGACGGGCATCGGCCAGGTTGACGAACTTCTCGAAAGGTACGGCGTAAGCTTTCATTCTTCTTGTCTGCCTTTAATAAGTTGGCTGGGGATGCTTGCAAGGCCCTGGGTGCTCTCCGCGTTTGACGCACTCGGGCCAGGCTTCGCTAGAGAGTCAGTAAACGGAACAGGGCGATCTTGTTGATCTCCGCCAGCGCGCATTTGAATTCGGTGTCGACCGAGTTGTGAATGCGCGTTTCGAACGCCGCGAGGATCTGATGCCGGTTGCTGCCTTTTACCGCCATGATGAAGGGAAACTTGAACTTGGCCTTGTAGGCGTCGTTCAGCTCGGTGAAGCGCTGGAACTCTTCGGCCGTGCATTGGTGAATACCGGCGCCAGCCTGTTCATTGGTGCTGGCTTCGGTCAGTTGGCCCTGGACGGCGGCTTTGCCGGCCAGGTCCGGGTGAGCATTGATCAGTGCCAGTTGACTGGCGTGATCGGCGCTCAACAAGATGTCGCTCATGCGCTGGTGCAGGGTTTCGATCTCGTCGATCGAGGCGTCCGCTCCCAGGTCGTAGGCCTTCTCGGCTACCCATGGCGAATGTTCGTAGATGTCGGCGAAAGCGTTGACGAAAGCGTCGCGACTCAGGGTCGACGGTTGCAGGGTTTGAAAGCGGCTCATTTGGCGGCCCCTTGATACGGATGGGTTTCGTGCCAGTGGCGCGCGATGTCGACGCGACGGCTGAACCACACCTGTTCATGACTTTTGGCGTATTCGATGAAGCGCTTGAGCGACGCCAGACGCGCCGGACGGCCGATCAGGCGGCAGTGCAGACCGATCGAAAGCATCTTCGGCGCTTCGGCGCCCTCGGCGTAGAGCACGTCGAACGCGTCTTTGAGGTATTCGAAGAAATCGTCGCCCTTGTTGAAACCCTGCACCTGGGTGAAGCGCATGTCATTGGTGTCGAGGGTGTACGGGATCACCAGGTGCGGCTTGCCGGTCGGGTTGTTCGGTTCCCAGTAGGGCAGGTCGTCGTCGTAGGTGTCGCAGTCGTAAAGGAAACCGCCTTCTTCCATCACCAGGCGCCGGGTGTTCGGGCCGGTGCGGCCGGTGTACCAGCCCAGTGGGCGTTCGCCAGTGAGTTCGGTGAGGATGCGGATCGCTTCGAGCATGTGCTCGCGCTCCTGCGCCTCATCCATGTACTGGTAGTCGATCCAGCGGTAGCCGTGGCTGCAGATCTCGTGACCGGCTTCGACCATCGCGCGGATCACATCCGGGTGGCGCTGGGCGGCCATGGCCACGGCGAAGATGGTCAGCGGAATGTCGAATTCCTTGAACAGTTTCAGGATCCGCCAGACGCCGGCGCGGCTGCCATACTCGTAAAGCGATTCCATGCTCATGTTGCGCGCGCCTTGCAGCGGCTGAGCAGCAACCATTTCGGAAAGAAAGGCTTCGGATTCTTTGTCGCCGTGCAGGATGTTGCGCTCGCCGCCTTCTTCGTAATTGAGCACGAAGGACAGGGCGATGCGCGCGTTGCCCGGCCAGTGTGGGTGAGGAGGGTTACTGCCGTAACCGATCAGGTCGCGTGGGTAGTCAGCGCTCACTGCAGTCTTCCTTCTTATTCGTTGACAGGTTTGTGTAACGGCCTGCGCAGGCTGGCGTCACAGCGATGGGCTGATTGTATACAACTTTATTCGCAATTTGTAAGCCTGAATTTTCGCATTTTTCACCGACTGTCATCTTTTGCTGCTAATGGCGTAAGCCTGCAAGAAACCTGCCTGATCAGTCAGCTAATGGCTGTGAGGTTCAATACTCATGCGCCTGAGGAGCAGATCAAGGTGAAACACCCGAATGGCGGGGGTGGTGCGAAAAATGTCGTTTTTATTGTGTACAATTTTTTTGAAAAGTGTCTTAATCAGTCGCTCGCCGCAGCTTTTCGTGCTCCGAATCGGTGCGGTCTCCTTATTACCTGACTTCGGGAGGCGCGAAGTCTGACTGCTCTTTGCGGCCAGGCGCGCAGAATCAATGGGACGTTTGACAACACACGTTTTGGACGCTGCACACGGTTGCCCGGGCAGCTCGATCAAGGTCGAGCTGTACCGCGTTGAAGGTTCGCACCTGGAATTGGTCGCCAGTGCCGTTACCAACAGCGATGGTCGGGTCGATGCGCCGCTGCTGCAAGGCGATGACTACCGCACGGGGGTTTATCAAGTGCAGTTCCACGCCGGCGATTACTACCGCGCCCGTGGTGTGCAACTGCCGGAACCGGCGTTTCTGGACGTGGTGGTGCTGCGTTTTGGCATCTCCGCCGAGCAGGATCACTACCACGTGCCACTGCTGATCTCGCCTTACAGCTATTCCACCTACCGGGGCAGCTGACCCCCAAGCAGCAGCCCCCACCGGGAAGCGACTGCGCATATAGCTTCTTTGGTCTTTCGCCCGCTCACACTGCGGGCTTTTTTTCGTCTGCCTTAAAGTCAAAAGATCGCAGCCTGCGGCAGCTCCTACAGTTTGGAATGCAATCCCNCCGCAGGCTGCGATCTTTTGCTCTTTAACGGCTCAACAGCGACGCAGCGCCCGCACCACTGAACAACCCGGCACTCACCCGGTTGAACCAGCTCTGCCCCTTGCCGCTACGCAGATAGCGCGCCGCACCATGCGCACCCAGCCCGTAAGCCAGTTTGCAGCACAGGTCGAGCACCACCCAGGTCGCGATCATGATCAGCAGTTGCGGCAGGAACGGTTGTTGCGCGCTGAGGAACTGCGGCAGAAACGCGGCGAAAAACAGAATGTCCTTTGGATTGCTGGCGCCCAAGACGAAGGCCCGGCCAAACAGGGTGCGGAAACGTGGCACCGGTGCGGCCTGCGGCACTTCGGCGCCCACCGCTGGCTGACGCGATTGCTGCCAGCTCTGCCAGGCGAGGTAGAACAGGTACAGCGCACCGACGATTTTCAAGGCGCTGAACAACTGTTCTGACGCCAGCAACAGGGCGCCCAACCCCAGCGCCGACGCACTGAGCAGGCAGATCGAGGCGATCACGCCGCCGAGAAACGCCGGATAAGAGCGGCGCAAGCCGTAATTCAGACTGTTGCTGATCATCAGCAAAGACAGCGGCCCCGGAATCAGGATCACCACCAATGCAGCGCCACTGAACAGCAGCCAGGTTTCCAGACTCATCACTTTGCTCCTTTTTTTGTTGTACTCAAGAATGTGCAAAGCCCCACCCGCGAGGGTGAGGCTGGTTTGACGCTTGAACCGCGTGACGCTTACAAGAAGATGAACTTGGCGATGAAGATCGCGCAGAGCACCCACAGGCTGACGGAAATTTCCTTGTACTTGCCGGTACCGGCTTTCAACGCCACGTAGGTGATGAAGCCCAGCGCAATGCCGTCGGCGACCGAGAAGGTCAGCGGCATCATGATCGCGGTGACGATCGCCGGGATGGCGTCAGTGGCTTCATCCCATTCGATGTGCGCCATGCCGCCCATCATCAGCATCGCGACGTAAATCAGTGCACCGGCGGTGGCATAGGCCGGAATCATCCCGGCCAGTGGTGCGAAAAACATCGCGGCTATAAATAGCACACCCACGGTGACTGCGGTAAGACCAGTCCGACCACCAGCGGCTACGCCAGCGGCACTTTCCACATAGCTGGTAACAGGAGGAACACCGACCACCGCGCCGAAAACACTGGAGGCACTGTCGGCTTTCATCGCGCGGGAGAGGTTTTCGATACGCCCGTCAGCGTTGACCAGATTGGCCCGCTGGGCGACGCCCATCAGCGTGCCGGCGGTGTCGAACATGTGTACGAAGAGGAAAGCCAGGACCACGCTGATCATGCTGACGTTGAACACGCCCGCGACGTTCATTGCCATGAAGGTCGGCGCCAGGCTCGGCGGGGTCGACATGATGCCGGAGTAGTGCACGATGCCCAGGCCCCAACCGGCCAGGGTCACGGTGATGATGCTGATGAGGATCGCGCCGAACACCTTGTGGTAGCTGAGGATCGCGATCATCAGGAAGCAGATCGCCGCCAGCAGCGGGCCGGGTTCACGCAGGGAGCCGAGCTTGATCAGCGTCGCCGGGCTGTCGACGACGATACCGGCGGTTTTCAGACCGATCAGCCCGAGGAACAGACCGACACCGGCGCCCATCGCAAAGCGCAGGCTGACCGGGATGCTGTTGAGCAGCCATTCGCGAATCCGCGAGAAGGTCAGGATCATGAACAGTACACCGGAAACGAACACCGCACCGAGCGCGGTTTCCCAGTTGTAGCCCATGGTGCCGACCACGGTGTAAGTGAAAAATGCATTGAGGCCCATGCCCGGTGCCAGGCCCACCGGCCAGTTGGCGTACAGGCCCATCAGCAGGCAGCCGAGTGCGGCGGCGATGCAGGTGGCGACGAAGGCTGCACCGTGATCGATCCCGGCATCGGCCATGATGTTCGGGTTGACGAAGATGATGTAAGCCATGGTGATGAAGGTTGTCAGACCGGCAATCAGCTCGGTCTTCACCGTGGTGCCATGCAAGCTGAGTTTGAAGATGCGCTCCAGCACGCCCGTGCGTAAGGGCGGCGAGAGTTCCAGCGTCGATGCTTCGGATTTGCGGCTTTCCACAGCGAGTACTCCTCAAGAGTTTTATTGTTATTTCCAGGGCCGGACCCATGAGGGGTGGCAGCAGCCCTTTGAGGCATACGCGAATTTGTTGACCATGCGGTCAGGAACTCGCACGCAGTGGATTATGCTTTTGTGTACAAATAAAGCAAATATTGTTTTTGGTTTTGTTTACGAAAGGTCAGGCGATAGGGATATATCGCCCTCAGAGGCCCCATCGATGGCAAGCCAGCTCCCACAGGTTTTGTGTACGCTGCCGATCACTGTGGGAGCTGGCTTGCCAGCGATCAGGCCGGTTCAGTCAATCAAGATGTGACTGAGTGCTCCCAAGCGCCATATTCACCGCCAACCACCCATTCACCGCCGCCTCCCCAGCCTCGGCAAACACCCGCTCAAGCAACTTCACCTGCTCACGGCGCAACGCCTGCTCGAACTTCGCACCTTCTACGGTCAGCTCCAGCAGGCGCTTACGCTTGTCCGCCTCCGACGCCACGCTGTCCACCAAGTGCATTTCCTGCAGCTGGCGCAACGGCATGTTCAGCGCTTGCTTGCTCACGCCGAGCAATCCCAGCAACTCCTTCACGCTCAAATTCGGATAACGCGCGATGAAAAACACAATCCGCTGATGCACCCGGGACAGGCCGCGACGTTCGAGCATTTCGTCGGCCTTGGCGGTGAACGCCTGATAGCCGAAGAAAAACGCTTCCATCGCCTGCTGCTGGCTGGCGGGGTTTTTAAGGTCAAGCATGTTGACGTACTCGCTCAAGCTGTCGTAGTTTCAGTCAACCAGTTTGACTCATTTTTCCCAGGCCTCGCTACCGGTGACTCCCATGGCTTTTTCCGAACGTGTTTCGCGCCTTAAAAGTTCTCTGATCCGTGAAATCCTCGCCGCCGCCCAGCGTCCGGAGGTGATGTCGTTTGCCGGTGGCCTGCCCGCCGAAGCCATGCTGCCGAAAGTCGAATGGGCCGACATGCCGCTGTCCCTCGGCCAATACGGCATGAGCGAAGGCGAGCCGGCGCTGCGTGAGGCGCTGGCGGCGCAGGCGCGAGCGCTGGGTCTGGCGTGCACCGCGAGTCAGGTGCTGGTGGTCAGCGGTTCCCAGCAGACCCTCGATCTGGCCGCCAAGTTGTACATCGACAGGGGTACCGAAATTCTTCTGGAAGCCCCGACCTACCTGGCCGCGTTGCAGATCTTCCAGCTGTTCGGCGCCGATTGCCTGACCGTGCCGCAAGAGTCCGACGGCCCGAACCTGGCGCAACTGCGCAGTCGACTTGAGCAACATCGCCCGGCGTTCATCTACCTGATCCCGACGTTCCAGAACCCCTCCGCCGTGCGCTACAGCGAAGCCAAGCGCGCCGCCGTCGCCGCATTGCTCGATGAATTCGGCGTGACCCTGATCGAAGACGAGCCGTATCGCGAACTGACGTTCGATGGCGGCAGCGCCAAACCGATTGCCGGGCGTTTGAAGAAAGCCAGCTGGATCTACACCGGCACTGTGTCGAAAACCTTGCTCCCGGGTTTGCGCGTCGGCTACCTGATCGCCAGCCCGGACCTGTTTCCGCACCTGCTCAAACTCAAGCAATCGGCGGATCTGCACACCAACCGCATCGGCCAGTGGCAGGCGCTGCAATGGATTGGCAGTGAAAAATATCAGCAGCACCTGAGCGAGTTGCGCGGCTTTTACCGGCAGCGGCGGGATGCTTTCCAGTCAGCGCTGGAAACGCACTTTGCCGATCTGGCGAATTGGAACATGCCGCAGGGCGGGCTGTTCTTCTGGCTGACGCTGAAGCAACCGCTGGATACGCGGACGTTGCTTAACGAGGCGCTGGCCAATGATGTGGCGTTCATGCCGGGCGAGCCGTTCTTTCCCGAGCCGGATAAAAACCTCGGGCACCTGCGTTTGAATTTCAGCCACATCGACCCGGCGCGACTGGATGAAGGGTTGAAGCGACTGGCGGCGGTGGTGAGACAGGCGCAACTAGACAAAGCAGCCTGAAAAAAATAAACCGGCTCGAGGGCCGGTTTATTTTTGACTGGAATTTGGGGTGGCTGAGTAGGCCTCTTCGCGAGCAGGCTCGCTCNGGAAATGCATTTCAAAGGGTGGGAGCGAGCCTGCTCGCGAAGGCGTCAATCAACCCACCACATAATCATCAGACCGCCGCAAACCGCTTATCCAGATAATCAATAATCACCTTGGACTCATACATCCAGGTCGTCTGCCCATTCTCTTCAATGCGCAGGCACGGCACCTTGATCTTGCCGCCCTGACTCAGCAGGGTCTGGCGATCCTGTTCGTTGTTCTTCGCGTCCTTCAGTGCGACCGGCACATTCAGGCGACGCAGGGTGCGGCGGGTTTTCACGCAGAACGGGCAGGCGTGGAACTGATACAGGGTCAGGCCTTTGGCGGCGGCGTTGACTTGTGCCTGTACTTCGGCCGGGCGCTGCTTCTTGCCCGGACGGGTGATGAAGTCGATGAAGATGATCAGTTGGCCAAGGCCGACACGAAGCGCTTTTACGAACACGTTGAAAGCCTCACGGTGCAAAGAGAGAAGGGCGCGCAGCTTACCCGATTTTTCACGGACGAAATAAAACCGGCGATCAACGCCGGTTTTTTCTGCAGCCGATTACTTGATCAGGCTGAGGAACTCGCTGCGAGTCGCCGCGTTTTCGCGGAACTCACCGAGCATCACCGAAGTGATCATCGACGAATTCTGTTTCTCGACACCGCGCATCATCATGCACATGTGCTTGGCCTCGATCACCACGGCCACGCCCAGCGCACCGGTGACTTGCTGCACCGCGTCGGCGATCTGGCGGCTGAGGTTTTCCTGGATCTGCAGGCGGCGGGCGTACATGTCGACGATCCGCGCGACCTTCGACAGGCCCAGCACTTTGCCGCTCGGAATGTACGCGACGTGGGCCTTGCCGATGAACGGCAGCAGGTGGTGTTCGCACAACGAGTACAGCTCGATGTCCTTGACCAGCACCATTTCGCTGTTGTCGGAGCTGAACAGGGCACCGTTGGTGACCTCTTCGAGCGTCTGTTCATAACCGCGGCAGAGGTACTGCATGGCTTTGGCGGCACGCTTTGGCGTGTCGAGCAGGCCCTCGCGGGAGACGTCCTCGCCCAGTTGGCCGAGAATCGCGGTGTAATTCTGTTCCAGGGACATGAAACTACCTGTGGGGATTTTCGCAAAGGGCAAGGGTACGGTGGCGGACACAACCCTGCAAGTTCGGTGTAACGCGATTATTCGTCGCGGCCTTCCATCATGGTGCGTTTGAGCATCACGTACACCGCACCGGCACCGCCGTGTTTTGCCTGACATGAGCAGAAACCGAGCACTTGCGGATGCTGGCGCAGCCACGTGTTGACGTGGCTTTTGATCATCGGCCGCTTGCCGTCCAGGCGCACGGCCTTGCCGTGGGTGACGCGCACGCAGCGGATTTCGAATCGGGTTGCTTCGGCGAGAAACGCCCAAAGCGTCTCGCGGGCCTTTTCCACGTTCATGCCGTGCAGGTCGAGGCTGCCTTCGAACGGGATCTGCCCGATCTTGAGCTTGCGCATCTGGCTTTCCTGCACCCCGTCGCGGGCCCACATCAACTCGTCTTCGGGGCCGACGTCGATCACGAACTGATCGGACAGGCCATCCACGGTGGTGTTGTCGGTGCGCACAGTGGCGGACTGGCGCAGCTTGGCAATGTGCGCGCGGTCAGCCTTGGGTTTGCCGGTGTCGGCGCGGTCGTGCTTGATCGGCTTGACGCCTTGGATCGCACTTTTGAACAGGGAAAAATCGTCGTCTTGCATGTCAGCCTCCGCGAAGGGCGGCCAGTTTACCCAAGTCGAAACAAAACGGCCCGGCAAAAAGCCAGGCCGTGCAGTCAGTCGTGTTTTTTCATCAGGTGCGGGGACATGTTCAGTTCCCGCGATTGCCGGGCGCGACGCCGGCATCGACGCCACAGGGCCACGCCGAAGTACAGGAACAACAAGCCGACCGCGAGAATGATCGCCGAACCCATCGGCGTGGCATTCAAGTCGCCGAGCGCCGGCGGGCGTCCCAGCAGGCTGGCGGCACCGGCCATCGCCAGCAGCACACCGAACGTCGCCAGCATGGCGGCGATCGCTGCGCCGAATCGAAAACGCCAGTTGCTTTGGCCTTTGGGCCGCAAGCGGCGTGCGTCAAATCCATCGGATAACTTCATTCCGACCTTCCTCAATGGGTATCGGCCCTTCGACCGGGAGTTGACCGGGTTGTTCCTGAGGCTAAGGCAATTGAAGCAAATGCGAGGCTTTTGCGGATGAGCGGCGCGGTGAGCCGCTCATTCGCAGAGATCAGATCAGATCTTGAGTCAGGGCGAGGGTGGCGAAGTTGTCGGCCATGATCGCCATTTCCGCTTCCTGTACCACGGCAGCGCTGAGCACGCGGCCCTTGAACGGCAGGTCGCGGGTGGCGCAGGCGTCTTCGACCAGCGTGCAACGGAAACCCAGGTTCTTCGCCGCACGCACGGTGGTGCTGACGCTGGAGTGGCTCATGAAGCCGCAGACGATCAGGTCCAGCGAGCCGAGGTTCTGCAGACGGTCCAGCAGTTCGGTACCGTGAAACGCACTCGGCAGCAGTTTGCCGATGATGGTTTCATCGCCCTGTGGCTCAAGGCCGGGGATGAATTCGCCACGTTCGCCCTGTGGGTCGAACAGGCCACCGACGGTGCCGAGATGACGCACGTGCACGATCGGCCGACCGGCTGCACGGGCCGCAGCGACCAGTTGTTTGATGTTCGCGACGGCCGCGTCCATGCCGCTCAGGGCCAGCGGGCCACTGAGGTACTCTTTCTGGGCATCGATGATGACCACGGTGGCATGGCTCAGTGTGGCCGCTGCGTAACCGCGGCCGCTGAGTTGAAACATCGTTTTTGGAACGGACATTCTGGGGCTCCTTGGGGTGGGGCTTTTGCGGCATTGTCCTCTGGCTGAGCGCTTCTGTGAACCGCTACCATCGTAGGCGCCGTCGTTACTGGCCTGCAGCCTTGTCAAGTTACACGTTCTGTTCAATAGCTGATGCAAAAATCAGAAAGGTCCTACTGTCGCTCCGCTGATTTTCCTGCGTCGTCGGCGGGCGTTTTGGCTGGTAGAATCGCCAGTCGTTTTTTCTGGAGTTCTGCCCCGTGATCACTTCCCGACTTCGTACCCTGCGCGACCACATCCGTTGGGCCGTCAGCCGCTTCCATGGGGAGGATCTGTTTTTCGGCCATGGCACCGACAATGCCTGGGATGAAGCCCGGCAGTTGGTCCTCGGTGCCTTGCACCTGCCATGGGAGATCGCCGACAGCTACCTCGACTGTGCGCTGGAAGACGACGAACTGGTCAACCTGCAACGCCTGCTCAAGCGCCGCATCGAAGAGCGCATCCCGACTGCCTACCTGCTGGGCGAGGCGTGGTTCTGTGGCATGTCGTTCATCGTTGATGAGCGCGTGCTGATCCCGCGTTCACCGATTGGCGAGCTGATCGAAAACCGTTTCGCGCCGTGGATCGGCGACGAGCCGGCACGCATTCTCGACCTGTGCACCGGCTCCGGCTGCATCGGCATCGCCTGCGCCTACGAGTTCCAGAACGCTGAAGTGGTGCTGGCCGATCTGTCGTTCGAAGCGCTGGAGGTGGCCAACCAGAACATCGAGCGCCACGGCGTCGATGAGCGTGTGTACACGGTGCAGGGCGATGGGTTTGACGGGTTGCCAGGTCAGCGTTTCGATCTGATCGTGTCGAACCCGCCGTACGTTGACGCAGAAGATTTCGCCGACATGCCGGACGAATACCAGCACGAACCGGAGCTGGGCCTGGCCTGTGGTGATGACGGCTTGAACCTGGTGCGACGGATGCTCGCCGAGGCGGCGGATCACCTGACCGAGAAGGGTTTGCTGATCGTTGAGGTGGGCAACAGCCAGGTGCACGTCGAAGCGCTGTACCCGGAAGTCGACTTCGCCTGGCTCGATTTCGAGCGCGGCGGGCATGGCGTGTTCATGCTGACCGCAGAGCAGTGCCGTGCTCATCAGGCCCTGTTCGCCTCCCGCGTTTAAGGGCGAAAAGCAAAAGATCGCAGGCTTCGCCAGCTCCTACACGGATCCCCTGTAGGAGCTGCCGCAGGCTGCGATCTTTTGATCTACCGGTGCGTAGCAATCCAGATCAACAACCCCGCCTGAAACACCGCAAATGCCACCAGGCAAGTAATGGTAAAACGCAAACCAGCATCTTCACGCTTGAACTTGCTGACCTTCTCTTCCTGCTTCTTCAGCTTCACTTCCTGCTCGGCCAGGTTCTGCTCGGCCTGCTGCAGCATCTGCGCCGCTTCGAGAATCTCGACGATCTGCAGCTTCTCGCTGTTCCAGTCGCCCAGCAAGTCACCGACCTGCACCTCTTTGACGCTGCCCTTCAAATGCTGGGCGTCGGCGTAGACCACGTCAAAACCATGCACGCGCAAGAAGTGATCGCGACGCAGGCGGGTGTCTTCGTTCAGCGCGTCCTTGTTGTTCAGGTCCATGCCGTCGACGGTGTAGGCGGGCCAGCGTTTTTTCGCCCAATTGATGCCTTGCGCGGCCAGGAAGCGACCGATGCCACGGTTCAGCGGTTCGATCTGCAAGCCGCTGTCGGGGCCGAAATGCACACGCTTGCTGGCGTGATTGACCCACACATCGAGATGGTTCTGCTCTTTGCGCACGCGCTGGCCGGGCAGTTTGATCGCCATGCGCATCAGGCTGTGCTCTTTGCTGTTGCGCTCGGCATAGCCGAATTCGACAAAACGCAACGGCCGGCCACCGGTGTGACGGTCAGTTTGCAGCGGGGCCAGGCGGAGCATCTTGTGGTGCTCGACGCTGACGTCCGCCCATGGCAGCTCGACCGCTGGCGGTGCGTCTTTTTCAGCGGTGGTGTCGGGTGAAGTCGGGGTATCAGTCATAACGGCGAGATCCTGTCCAAGCCCTGCTTGTCGCCAGCCGGTTCGCTGGCGACAAAGGCTTATCGGCCGTTTTTTTCAGGACTGGAGGGTAAACACCGTTTAACGGCTGCGAAGTCCGTCAATAAATTCGATGAGTTTGCCGCCCAGTTCCGCCGCCAGTGGCAAATTCGGGTCCTTGTAGGAGGCCAATTGGCGCTTCACATCGGCAGCGACGATGCGCATGACGTGGTTCATGCCGTCGATTACCACCAGTTCGGCATTGGGATTGGCCGCTTTGAGCGCCTGTGCATCGCCGACGCCGACCTGCATGTCGTTGCTGCCCTGAACGATCAGCGCCGGCATCTTCAACTGTGCAAATGCCTTGGCCGGATCCTGACGGAACAGCGAAATCAGATACGGCTGCACGCTCGGGCGGAAGATCGGTTGCAACGGCGCCGGCACGTCGGCATCGGTGTGACCGGCCTTGAGGCTGTCGAGAATCTGGTTGCTGCGCAACATCAACGGTGGCGGCAGGCTGCGCGCCAGTTGCTCGCGGATCACCTGATCCACCGGGCGCGCGCTGCCGGACAGCGAAATCAGCGCAGCGGCGTCGGCACGCGGGGCGGCGAGGGTGGCAATCAGTGCACCTTCGCTGTGACCGAGCAGAATCAACGGGCCGAAACGCGGATCACTTTTCAGCTTCTGGCTCCAGGCCACAGCATCGTTGACGTAGGCCTCCACCGACAGATTGCGCTCGTCAGGCGTGGCCGCGAAGCTCGCAGCGACACCGCGCTTGTCGTAGCGCACGCTGGCAATGTTGTGTTTGGCCAGCACCCAGGCCAGCCGTTTGAGACTGTCATTGCGCCCGCCATCGGGGTTATTGCCGTCGCGATCTGTGGGACCGGAGCCGGCAAGGATCAGGACAACCGGCACCGGGCTGTCGGATTTTGGCAGCAACAGCGAGCCGAAAAGTTCACCGTTGCCGGTGTCCAGAGAGATCGGGCGCTGCAGGACAGTCGCGTGGGCAAAGCCGGTAAACAGGGTAAGACTCAAGATCAGAACTCGCAGCATCATCACGCCATCATTCGCCAAGGTGCCGGTTGGACTCACCAACACCACTAAGGTTCGAGGATGAACTACTCGGTTAGCCTGCGTATACTGGCGCGCATCACGAATTCGGGTTTGATTTCACGGAGCGTCCTGCATGTCCGGCAATACCTACGGCAAGTTGTTCACTGTCACCACCGCTGGCGAGAGCCATGGTCCGGCGTTGGTCGCCATTGTCGACGGCTGCCCGCCGGGCCTGGAGATCTCCCTCGAAGACCTGCAGCGCGACCTCGATCGCCGCAAGCCGGGCACCAGCCGCCACACCACCCAGCGCCAGGAAGCCGACGAAGTCGAAATCCTCTCCGGCGTGTTCGAAGGGCGCACCACAGGTTGCTCGATCGGCCTGTTGATCCGCAACACCGACCAGAAGTCCAAGGACTACTCGGCGATCAAGGATCTGTTCCGCCCGGCGCACGCCGACTACACCTACCACCACAAATACGGTGAGCGCGATTATCGCGGCGGCGGACGCAGCTCGGCGCGCGAAACCGCCATGCGCGTGGCGGCCGGGGCGATTGCGAAGAAATTCCTCGCCACCCAAGGCATTGTCATCCGTGGCTACATGAGCCAGCTCGGTCCGATCGAAATCCCGTTCAAGACCTGGGATTCGGTGGAACAGAACGCGTTCTTCAGCCCGGACCCGGACAAGGTGCCGGAGCTGGAAGCTTACATGGACCAATTGCGCCGCGATCAGGACTCGGTCGGGGCGAAGATCACCGTGGTTGCGGAGGGCGTGATGCCGGGCCTGGGCGAGCCGATTTTCGATCGCCTCGACGCTGAACTGGCGCACGCACTGATGAGCATCAACGCGGTGAAAGGCGTGGAAATAGGCGCCGGTTTCGCCTGCGTCGCTCAGCGCGGCACCGAGCATCGTGATGAACTGACCCCGGAAGGTTTCCTCAGCAATAACGCTGGCGGCATTCTTGGCGGGATCTCGTCCGGTCAGCCGATTGTGGCTCACTTGGCGTTGAAGCCAACATCGAGCATCACCACCCCGGGCCGTTCGATCGACATCCACGGCAACCCGGTGGACGTGATTACCAAGGGCCGCCATGACCCGTGCGTCGGCATCCGCGCCACGCCCATTGCCGAAGCGATGATGGCCATCGTGTTGATGGACCACCTGCTGCGTCACCGTGGGCAGAACGCCGACGTGCGCGTCAGCACCCCGGTGCTGGGTCAGCTTTGATGGTTGATCGCCAAGCCGTCGCGGCCTGACCGTGGCGGCGCTCCCGTACTGGCGGCTGTCCAGTTTCTATCTGTTCTATTTCGCCTTGCTCGGTTCGACAGCGCCGTTTCTGGCGCTGTACTTCGATCACCTCGGCTTCAGCCCCGCGCGCATCGGCGAACTGGTGGCGATCCCGATGCTGATGCGCTGTGTGGCGCCGAACATCTGGGGCTGGCTCGGTGACTACACCGGCAAACGCCTGGCCATCGTGCGCTTTGGCGCCGTGTGCACGCTGCTGACGTTCTCGCTGATTTTCGTCAGCAAGACCTACGCCTGGCTGGCGATGGTCATGGCGCTGCATGCGTTCTTCTGGCATGCGGTATTGCCGCAATTCGAAGTCATCACCCTTGCGCATTTGCAGGGACAAACCTCGCGCTACAGCCAGATTCGCCTGTGGGGTTCGATCGGTTTCATCATCACCGTGGTCGCGCTGGGCCGTTTGTTCGAATGGCTCAGTCTCGATATCTACCCGGCCGCGCTGGTGCTGATCATGGCCGGCATCGTCCTCAGCAGCCTGTGGGTGCCGAACGCGCAACCCCCGCAAGGTAACCGGCCAAGCGGCGAAGGTTTCCTCAAGCAGCTGCGCAGCCCTGGTGTGCTGGCGTTTTACGCCTGCGTCGCGCTGATGCAGATGAGCCACGGCCCGTATTACACGTTTCTGACTTTGCACCTTGAGCGACTCGGTTATAGCCGTGGTGTGATCGGTATGCTGTGGGCCGTCGGTGTAGTGGCGGAAGTGCTGATGTTCATGGCCATGAGCCGGATTCTCGCGCGGTTTTCCTTGCGTCGGGTGCTGATGGTGAGTTTTCTGCTGGCGGCGCTGCGCTGGTTGCTGCTAGGTTCGTTCGCCGAATTCCTGTGGCTGCTGTTGTTTGCGCAAGTGCTGCACGCGGCGACCTTCGGCAGCTTTCATGCGGCTGCCATCGCGTTCGTGCAACGTAGCTTCGGTGCGCGTCAGCAAGGTCAGGGTCAGGCGCTTTACGCCGCGCTGGCCGGCACCGGTGGCGCGCTCGGTGCGTTGTATTCCGGTTACAGCTGGAATGCCCTCGGCGCGACATTGACCTTTAGTATTGCCAGTCTCGCGGCGCTCGCTGCTGCCGTTATCATTGCCACACGTATGCAAGAGGACAGGCCATGAGCCTTACGCGTGAACAGCTCGCCCAGCAAATCGTCGACGCCGGGCGTTTTCTTTATGGTCGCGGCTGGTCGCCGGCCACCAGCAGCAATTACTCGACGCGCCTGTCGCCGAGCGAAGCGCTGCTGACCGTGTCCGGCAAGCACAAGGGCCAGTTGGGCCTGGACGATGTGCTCGCCACGGATTTGTCCGGCAACAGCCTGGAACCGGGCAAAAAGCCCTCGGCCGAAACCCTGCTCCACACTCAGCTCTACAGCTGGCGCGCGGAAATCGGTGCGGTGCTGCACACCCATTCGGTGAACGCCACGGTCCTGTCGCGGCTGACACCGCAAGACTTTATCGAGTTCGAAGACTACGAACTGCAAAAAGCCTTCAGCGGCATCTCCACCCACGAATCCCGGGTGCGCGTGCCGATCTTCGACAACGATCAGGACATTGCGCGCCTCGCGGCCAAGGTGCAGCCTTGGCTCGACGCCCATCCCGATTGCGTCGGTTACCTGATTCGCGGCCACGGCCTCTACACCTGGGGTGCGCAGATGAGCGATGCCCTGCGGCAGATCGAGGCTTTTGAATTTCTGTTTGAATGCGAGTTGAAAACCCGCAGCGTCATGAACCGCCAAGGCTGACTTCACCAGAAGCCGCCCATTTGCCTGATGAAATGCACTGCCCGACCGGTCTGCAAGAACCGGACGGCAAGGCCGTTACCGAGGAATTGCCCATGAGCAGCCTGTCCGTTTATCACGTATCCAGCCCCGAGATTCCGAACAAGGTGCTGACCCATTTCGAAGACATCGCCTCGACGCTCGCCGAGCAGGGCGTACGCTTCGACCGCTGGCAAGCCGCGACGAAGATCCAGCCCGGTGCCAGCCAGGAAGAGGTGATCAGCGCCTATCAGGAGCAGATCGACAAGCTGATGACCGAGCGCGGTTACATCACCGTCGATGTGATCAGCCTCAACAGCGATCACCCGCAAAAAGCCGAACTGCGCGCCAAGTTCCTTGAAGAACACCGCCATGGCGAGGACGAAGTGCGCTTTTTCGTCGCCGGTCGGGGCCTGTTTACTTTGCACATCGACGATTACGTGTACGCGGTGCTGTGCGAGAAGAACGACCTGATCTCGGTGCCGGCCGGCACCAAACACTGGTTCGACATGGGCGAGCACCCGCATTTCGTGGCGATTCGCCTGTTCAACAACCCGGAAGGCTGGGTCGCCAACTTCACCGGCGAAGACATCGCCGGGCGCTTCCCGCGTCTGGAGGACTGAGCCGATGTCGATCAAAGTCATCCTCACCGACATTGAAGGCACCACCAGCGCGGTGAGTTTCGTTTTTGATGTGCTGTTCCCGTATGCGGCCAAACACCTGCCGGACTTCGTGCGGCAGAATGCCGAGCGCGCCGATGTCGCCGAGCAGATCGCCGCCGTGCGCCGCGACAACAACGAGCCGCAGGCCGATGTTGAACGGGTGGTGGAAATCCTCCTGAGCTGGATCGCCGAAGACCGCAAGGCCACGCCGCTCAAAGCGCTGCAAGGCATGGTCTGGGCGCAGGGCTATCAAGCCGGGCAGTTGAAAGGCCACGTCTACCCGGATGCCGTTGAAGCGCTCAAGCGCTGGCATCAGGCCGGTTATCAACTGTTTGTGTATTCGTCGGGTTCGATCCAGGCGCAGAAGCTGATTTTCGGCTGCTCCGAGGCGGGGGATCTGACACCGCTGTTCAGCGGTTACTTCGACACCACGTCGGGGCCTAAACGCGAAGAACAGTCCTATCGCAACATCCAACAGGCAATTGGCGTCGAGCCGGGGGAGATTCTGTTTCTGTCGGACATCGTCGAGGAACTGGATGCCGCGCAGGCTGCCGGTTTGCAGACCTGCGGCCTGGCTCGCGAGGGTGGGGAGCTGGGAAGCCATATCACCGTCGACAGCTTCACCGGCATCGAACCCGAAGCCTTCTAACCACACACAACCCCTGTAGGAGCTGCCGAAGGCTGCGATCTTTTGATCTTGATTTGGTATTAAAGATCAAGATCAAAAGATCGCAGCCTTCGGCAGCTCCTACATAAGCATTGCGTACAAACAAAAGGCCGTGGAGCAGATGCTTCACGGCCTTTTTTGTTTAATGCGTTTACATTTTTACAGCGAGTGATACGTCGGCAGGGCAAAACGCTGCTGGCTTTGCAGCATTGCAATCTGCGGCAGTTCACTGGCTTCTTCTGCCAGGTCACGACGGATGGCGCTGATTGCCCATGACAGTTGGTCGGCGTTGTGCATTTGCTGGTAGGTCAAGGCGCGCTTGAACACTTTGCCTTCGCTGCTGCGCAAGGTCAGCAAAATCCCGCCATCAGGACGCGGTGCAGTGGTGACGTTGAAGTTGGAGAACAGGGAGGTAAATTTTTCTTGAATCAG
Source organism: Pseudomonas sp. 22189 (assembly GCF_052045635.1). Taxonomy (NCBI): domain Bacteria; kingdom Pseudomonadati; phylum Pseudomonadota; class Gammaproteobacteria; order Pseudomonadales; family Pseudomonadaceae; genus Pseudomonas; species Pseudomonas sp. 22189. The sequence goes on along the minus strand of NZ_JBQEPG010000009.1, from coordinate 219,522 downwards.
GCTCATGTCTTTCAGCTCCGTATGCACTTGAAGGGCAAGCATGCAGAGGAGGTTGCAGCGATTGTGCCAGTATTTGAAAAATAAAAAATCCTTTAAAATCAATAGTTTGAAAATCATGAAATTTGCACGGGTCGTGCAAACTGCATGAATGGCCATCGTGCATCCTGCATTTTGCGGGATTCTCTTCAGTTGGACGGAACCAAATGGCAAAGGCGCAATCTCCGCTGCCAGGCATGAGCGGGCGGATACAAAACATTGCAAAAACCGCGTGTACAGCTTGAGAAGCGCTGTCGTATTTTCGATCCCGACCTTGCCCGCAACGCAGGTCATGCCACGGCCCGAACAATAAGAAACCGGCCAGCCAGGTCGAACGGGGAACTGCCATGAGTCACGCGCCGAGCGACACGATTACCTGGAGCATGATGCTCCGCAAACTGCCGACAATCGCCAAAGCCATCCCGCGGGTGGTCAAGGGCATGAAAGTCGCCAACGTCACGGATCCGACCCAAACGTGTGGCCTCGGCTGGACCTTCGAGCAGGCAACCCTGCGTAACCCTGAAGGCCTGGCGATCCTGCAGGACAACGTCTTGCTGACCTACGCGCAGGTCAACCAATGGGCCAATCGCATCGCCCACTATTTGAGTGCGCAGGGCATCGGCAAGGGCGATGTGGTCGCGGTGTTCATCGAAAACCGCCCGGAACTGCTGGTGGCCATTCTGGCCTTGGCCAAACTCGGTGCCGTTAGCGCATTGCTCAACACCTCGCAGACTCGCGATACGCTGATTCACAGCATCAATCTGGTGGCGCCAGTGGCGATCGTGCTCGGTGAAGAACTGCAGCCGGCGTTTGCCGCGATCCGCGAGCAGGTGTCGATCCCGGCGCAGCGCACCTGGTTTATCGCTGACCGCGACACCTACAGCCACCCGGGCATTGCGCCCGAGGGCTACCTCAACCTGATCAGTGCCAGTGCCGATGCGTCCGGTGACAACCCGCCCAGCAGCGGCGAAGTGTTCTTCAACGATCCGTGTTTTTACATCTACACCTCCGGCACCACCGGCCTGCCCAAGGCCGGGGTGTTCAAGCACGGTCGCTGGATGCGCAGTTCGGCCAGCTTCGGCATGATCGCCCTGAACATGACGCCCGACGACGTCGTCTATTGCACTTTGCCGCTGTACCACGCCACGGGGCTCTGCGTGTGCTGGGGCTCGGCGATCAACGGTGCTTCCGGGTTCGCCATCCGCCGCAAGTTCAGCGCCAGCCAGTTCTGGCCGGACGTGCGTCGCTATAACGCGACCACCCTCGGGTATGTCGGCGAATTGTGCCGCTATCTGGTCGATCAACCACCCAGCGCCGATGACAGCCGTCACGCCGTGCGCAAGATGATCGGCAACGGCTTGCGTCCCGGCGCCTGGGCCGAGTTCAAGACCCGGTTTGCCGTCGAGCACATCTGCGAGCTGTACGCGGCGAGTGACGGCAATATCGGCTTCAGCAACATTCTCAACTTCGACAACACCATTGGTTTCTCGCTGATGGCCTGGGAACTGGTGGCATACGACCACGACAGCGGGCAGCCGCTGCGCAGCGCCAACGGCTTCATGCGCAAGGTCGGCAAGGGCGAGCAGGGCTTGCTGCTGGCACGGATCGATGAAAAGGCCCCGCTGGACGGTTACACCGACCCAGAGAAAACCGCCAGAGTGGTGCTACATGATGTGTTCAGCAAGGGCGACCGCTTCTTCAATACCGGCGACTTGCTGCGCAATATCGGTTTCGGCCATGCGCAGTTTGTCGATCGCCTCGGCGATACCTACCGCTGGAAGGGCGAAAACGTCTCGACCACGGAAGTGGAAAACCTGTTGTTGCAGCATCCGCACATTTCCGAGGCGGTGGCCTACGGTGTGGAAGTGCGCAACACCAACGGTCGCGCCGGGATGGCCGCCATTACGCCCGCCGAGTCACTGGCGACCCTGGATTTCACTGAATTGCTCGCATTCGCCCGTCAGCGCATGCCGGCCTATGCGGTGCCGCTGTTCCTGCGGGTGAAGGTGAAAATGGAAACCACCGGGACGTTCAAATACCAGAAGACCCGTTTGAAAAACGAGGGCTTCGACCCCGCCCAGACGGGGGATGACCCAATCTATGCCTGGTTGCCCGGCACTCAGACTTACGTGCAGGTGACGGATCAGGTGCTGACCGATATTCATCAGGGCAAGTACCGCTATTGAGATTGGCTATGGCCGGACTTGAGAAAAAGGGGGTGACAGCTATCGTCGCGCTCGGGAAACTGTCGGCTTTGCGAATAACCGAAAGTGGAGTTGCCCATGTCTGACCAAAGCCGCCAGATGACCCCTGAAGAAGCTGCCGAATTCACCGAGCAGGTTTTCAACAAGGCGCGCGAAGGTGATGCGCTGATGCTTGATCGGCTGATCAGCGCCGGTTTGCCGGTGAACCTGAAAAACAGCAAGGGCGACACGCTCTTGATGCTCGCCAGTTACTACGGCCACGTCGACGCGGTGCAGGTGCTGCTCAAGCACAAGGCCGACCCGGAAATGCGCAACGGCAACGGCCAGAGCCCGATTGCCGGTGCCGCGTTCAAAGGCGATCTGGCGGTGGTCAAGGCGCTGGTGGAAGCGGGGGCCGAGATCGAAGGCTCGTCCTTTGACGGACGCACGGCGTTGATGATGGCGGCGATGTTCAACCGCGTTGAAATCGTCGATTACCTGCTCGGCAAAGGCGCGGATCCGCAAGCCAAAGATGCCAATGGCATCACCGCGCTGGATGCGGCGCGGACCATGGGGGCGGTCGATACCACGGCGCAGCTGGAAAAGCTGTTGGGCTGATAAGGTCAAAAGATCGCAGCCTGCGGCAGCTCCTACAGGTCTCACATTCGTTCGCCAAATGGGCGCGGAACTTGTAGGAGCTGCCGCAGGCTGCGATCTTTTGCTTTGTGCGCTATCCTCCGCGCCCTCAAATTCAACCTTCCACAGGATCCGCCCTCATGAAAGCCGCACTCGTCGAACTCATTAGCAAAATCAGCTCCGGCTGCATGGGCGAGGACGAGATCCTGAACGTGGCCGACGAAGCGGCGCAGGCCTACGCCGATGCCGATGCGTTCCTCGCGGCCAACCCGGACATCAACTACGACGACACCTTCCCGATTCCGCTGGGTGAGTGGGTGGTGGTCGGCAGCCTGCCGGACACCGTGCTGTTCCAGGCCGACACCTACGTTGACCTGTTCGCGCAGATCGTCGCCTCGTTCGGCCCGGGCGTCGAATTCAACCTCAAGCCCAAGCAACTGGCCAAGACCGAGGCACTGACCGCACTCAACCGCATTCAGGTGCAGATGAGCAGCCTGAACAAGGAAAACGGCGGTTACACGCTGATGAACTTCAGTCAGCTGCTCGATGACGAGCTGCAAGTGGTGCTGGTCTACGGCAACGACGTGCCACGAGTGCTGGAGCTGTGTGCCGAAGTCGGCATCGCGGCGGCGCCGTCCCTGGAAGCGCTGAAAGTCGCCGTTCACGTCTGAACGCAATAAAAGGGAACCCTGCGCGCGACCGTCTATCCTAAAAGTGCATGCCACTAATCTGGAGTGACACCATGGGTTCCACGTTCAACGGGCTGATTGGCCTGATCATTCTTGCCCTCGACATCTGGGCCATTATCAACGTACTGAAAAGCGGTGCCGAGACCGGGATGAAAATCCTCTGGGTCCTGCTGATTATCCTCCTGCCGGTGCTGGGTCTGATCATCTGGGCGATTGCCGGGCCGCGGGGCAATGTGCGGGTCTGAAGAACACTGTAATACCCCTGTAGGAGCTGCCGAAGGCTGCGATCTTTTGACTTTGTTTTTTTTAAAACAGAGATCAAAAGATCGCAGCCTTCGGCAGCTCCTACATGGATTGTGGATTGTCGATAAACAGAGGTTCGACCTGTCATCTTCGGCAACGTAGAATGCGCGCCTTTCCCGGGCAATCGTCCCCCACGATTGGCGCCCGCGCATTCATCGGAGCACTTGACCATGACCGTCACCAAGACCAGCGAGTACCTGGAAACCCTCTACGAAGGCTACGGCCAGCGTTTTCGCATGGAAAAACTGCTGCACGAAGTGCGCACCGAACATCAACACCTGGTGATCTTCCAGAACCCGCGCATGGGTCGGGTGATGGCGCTGGACGGAGTGATCCAGACCACCGAAGCCGACGAATTCATCTACCACGAAATGCTCACCCACGTGCCGATCCTCGCCCACGGCACAGCCAAGCGCGTGCTGATCATCGGCGGCGGTGACGGTGGCATGCTGCGCGAAGTGACCAAGCACGCCAGCGTCGAGCACATCACCATGGTCGAGATCGACGGCACCGTGGTCGACATGTGCAAGGAATTTCTGCCGAACCACTCCAAGGGCGCCTATGACGATCCACGCCTGAATCTGGTGATCGACGACGGCATGCGTTTCGTCGCCACCACCACAGAAAAATTCGACGTGATCATCTCCGACTCCACCGACCCGATCGGTCCGGGCGAAGTGCTGTTCTCGGAGAACTTCTACCAGGCCTGTCACCGTTGCCTGAACGAAGGCGGAATCCTCGTGACCCAGAACGGCACGCCGTTCATGCAGATCGATGAAGTCAAAACCACCGCCGGTCGCCTGCGCAGCCTGTTCCCGGACTGGCACTTCTATCAAGCGGCCGTGCCGACCTACATTGGCGGTTCGATGACCTTCGCCTGGGGCTCGACCAACCCGGCCTACCGCAAACTGAGCCGTGAAACCTTGCAGCAGCGCTTCATCGGCAGCGGCATCGTCACCCGCTACTACAACCCGGAAATCCACATCGGCGCGTTCGCGCTGCCACAGTACGTGCTGCAGGCGATCAACAAGCCGAGCAACGACTGACGCACTATTCCCGGATCGGTGATAGATCCCCTGTGGTGAGGGGATTTATCCCCGACCGGCTGCGCAGCAGTCGGAAAATCGGCAGACGCGTTGGAACTGACACTATGCGTTCGCTGAATTCAGGGACGCTTCGCGCCCATCGGGGATGAATCCCCTCGCCACACAAGCCTGTTTCCCCATCGGTTAATTTTTTTTCATGTTCGTGCGCTGCAATCCTTTTGAACGATCAATCTCGCCAAAAGTCGAGATAGTAGTAAGCCCATTTGCGGGTTTGATCGAGGAGGCACCGATGCAAAAGTGGAAAGTCACTTTCGTGGACGATCATGGTGAAATTGTCGATGAGGTGTTCGAGCGCGCGGAATGCCCCAGTGACGACGAGGCTGCACGCCTGATCAAGGAACGGCTCCTGCCGGTGGCCGCCAAACTGGATCTGAACGATCTGGAAGGGCGAACCCCTGATGCTGGCGTCAAAAGCCTCGAAACCCAGAACAGCATCAAGATCCGCAGCATCACTCCAATCTGAAAATCTTCCTTTCATCCGCAACAACCAGGCCTTGGCAGCAGCTCTATCTTGGGGCTACTCTGCAAGCGAGATCAGCGAACGAATCGCTAAGGTCTGGTCTTGTCAGCTACATGCTTGTTTCCCGCCGGCAACCGGTTTGCCGATGTACTTCTGGCCTGTAAGGCCCGGGGCGGGAATACGGAAAGTCTATCCATCTATCCGAGGGGGACGTTTCATGAGCACAGCCTATCAAGAAGACATCAGCAGCAACGTACTGCGCCGCATGAAAGAAGGCGGTTTCGACTTTTCCCGGTTCCATCCCATCGAGTTCTACGCCATTTTTCCGGACGAGGAGCGGGCGCGCAGGGCGGCGGGCAAATTTCGCGGTGAATCCATCAATGCCCAGGTCAGTGCGCGCGAAGATGGCGCGTGGTCACTGGAACTGAGCAAAGTGATGCACGCGACCTATGACGACATTGGCGATTTCGAGCAGGGCTTTTCTGCCGTGGTCGAGCCGCTGGGCGGCATCATCGAAGGCTGGGGCGTCAAGCAGGAGGTGCGCAACCGCCATCGTCTGAACTGATCTCTGGATTCAGGTATTGAGCAACGGCTGACCTTCGGGTTGGCCGTTGTCGTTTTCAAAGATCAAAAGATCGCAGCCTCCGGCAGCTTCTGCACCAATCACCTGCAGGAGCTGCTGGAGGCTGCGATCTTTTGCTTTTTACTTTCAAAACATTTCAGAAAGGCAAAAAAAAGCCACCGGAGAGGGTGGCTAAAAGGGAAGACCGATAAGGAGAGGAAACCGGTCAGGGTTACGGCCTGCGGGGACTGCGCGGGCAGTCCGGATCAGTGGAGCTGAAGCCTTCAGTGGGGAAGTTTTCAGCGAATGCGCCGATTATCCGCAGCCCGGCGCAAGCAGTGAAATCAACTCTGACTATGCTGGTGATAGGCGATGCAGTGCGTCGCAATGAAGCGGGGGCAATCCTGTTGGAGCATTTGCCGCACAGGAATGGTGCGGTGCTTGCGGCTTGATTATCCAACCGATTGAAATCAAAGCGTTTATGCCGATGGCACGGGCCTTGCGAAGGCCTGTAGGTCCGGGTGACAAGGAGTACGGCATGATCCGCACCTATTTTGATGAAATGTACGATGCCGGCGGCCAGGTTCGCCCGCATTACCGGGAGTTCGCCCGCTGGCTTGCCGACACGCCTGACGAGTTGCTGGCGCAACGGCGGCGCGAGGCCGACCTGCTGTTCCACCGGGCCGGGATCACCTTCACGCTCTATGGCGACGAGCAGGGCACCGAGCGCCTGATTCCGTTCGACACCATTCCGCGCAGCATTCCCGCCAGCGAGTGGCGGATCGTCGAGCGTGGCTGTATCCAGCGGGTCAAGGCGCTGAACATGTTCCTTGCCGACCTCTATCACGAGCAGCGCATCATCAAGGCCGGGATCATTCCCGCCGAACAGGTGCTGGCCAACGAGCAGTACCAGTTGGCGATGCAGGGCCTGGACCTGCACCGCGATATCTATTCGCATATTTCCGGCGTTGATCTGGTGCGCGACGGCGACGGCACCTACTACGTGCTCGAAGACAACCTGCGTACCCCGAGCGGCGTCAGCTACATGCTTGAAGACCGCAAGATGATGATGCGCCTGTTTCCGGAGCTGTTCGCCGCCCAGCGCATCGCGCCTATCGATCACTACCCGAACCTGTTGCTCGACACCCTGAAAAGCTCCAGCCCGATCGACGACCCGAGCGTGGTGGTACTGACGCCGGGGCGCTTCAACAGTGCGTTCTTCGAACACGCCTTTCTGGCACGGGAAATGGGCGTCGAGCTGGTGGAGGGCGCGGATCTGTTCGTGCGTGACGACAAGGTCTTCATGCGCACCACCGACGGGCCGAAAGCGGTGGACGTGATTTACCGGCGTCTCGACGACGCTTTCCTCGACCCGCTGGCGTTCCGCCCGGACTCAATGCTCGGCGTACCGGGACTGCTGTCCTCCTATCGCTCGGGCAACGTGGTGCTGGCCAACGCTATAGGCACCGGCGTGGCGGACGACAAGTCGGTGTACCCGTTTGTCACCGACATGATCCGCTTTTACCTCGACGAAGAGCCGATCCTGAAGAACGTGCCGACCTGGCAGTGCCGCAATCCCTCGGAACTTTCCCATGTACTGGCCAATCTGCCGGATCTGGTGGTCAAGGAAACCCAAGGCTCCGGCGGTTACGGAATGCTGGTGGGGCCGGCGGCGACGGCGGCGGAAATCGATGCATTCCGCGACCGGATCAAAGCTAAACCCCACGCGTACATCGCGCAGCCGACGTTGTCACTGTCGACCTGTCCGACCTTTGTCGAAAACGGCATTGCGCCGCGCCATATCGACCTGCGTCCGTTTGTACTGTCTGGCCGCGAAACCCGGGTCGTGCCCGGCGGTTTGACCCGTGTCGCCCTGCGTGAAGGCTCCCTGGTGGTGAATTCCTCCCAGGGTGGCGGAACCAAGGACACCTGGGTGGTCGAGGATTGAAGGAAGCTTGCCATGTTAAGTAGAACTGCCTCGGATCTGTACTGGATGTCGCGTTACCTGGAGCGGGCGGAAAACCTCGCGCGGATGCTCGATGTCAGTTATTCGCTGTCGCTGATGCCGCAGGACGGTCGCGGCGACGGTCTGCACGAGCTGGCCATGCCGCTGCTGATTACCGGCACCCTCGACGATTACCTTGAGCGTCACGGCGAACTGCATGCCGAACGCTTGCTGCATTTTTTCGCCCTCGATGCGGCCAACCCGGCGAGCATCTACAGCTGTCTCGGCGCGGCGCGGGCCAGTGCGCACGCGGTGCGTGGACGAATCACCGCAGACATGTGGGAGAACATCAACGCCACCTGGCTGGAGATTCGCGGCATTGCCGAGCAGGGCCTCAGCCGTTACGGCATGAGCCGTTTCTGCGAGTGGATCAAGGAGCGCTCGCACCTGTTCCGTGGCGCGTCCTACGGCACGATCATGCGCAACGATGCGTTCCGCTTCATTCGCCTGGGCACCTTCATCGAGCGTGCAGACAACACGCTGCGCCTGCTCGATGCGCGCTACGAAATGGCTGGCGATCAGGCCGAGGCCGTCAGTGACGGCACCGCCCACGCTTACTATCAATGGAGTGCGCTGCTGCGGGCGCTGTCGTCTTTCGAGGCCTACACCGAGATCTACCGCGACGCCCCCGGCGCCCGGCATGTCGCCGAGCTGCTGCTGTTGCGCGCCGATGTCCCGCGTTCGTTGCGTGCCTGCACCGAGGAAATCGACCAGATCCTCGCCCAGTTGCCAGGGGCCAACGGCCGTCCGGCGCAACGTCTGGCCGCTGAGATGGACGCGCGTCTGCGCTACACCGGCATCAACGAAATCCTTGCCGAAGGCCTGCACGCCTGGCTCACCGAATTCATCCCGCTGGTGCGCCAGTTGGGCAACGCGATTCACAGTTCATACCTGGAGGCTGCATGAGACTTTCCATTAGCCACGAGACCACCTATCACTATGAAGATCAGGTGCGGGCGAGCATCCAGTATCTGCGCCTGACCCCGCACGACAGCGAGCGTCAGCACGTGTTGAGCTGGCAGCTCGACCTGCCGCGACCGGTGCGCGCGCAGCTCGATCCGTTCGGCAATATTCTGCATGTGCTGACCATGGATGAACCGCACGAAGCGATCATCATCGGCGCCCGCGGCCAGGTAGATATCGACGAGTTGCGCGAGGCCGAGCATGAGAGTCAGTCGGCGCTGCCGTTCCTGCGCTTCACTCGCCTGACCGAGGCGGACGAAGCGTTGCGTACGTTTGCCGACAAATCCTGCAAGCAGCGACGTGACCGCACCGCCCTGATCGATCTGATGCACGGCTTGAATCAGCACATGACCTACACGCCGGGCTCCACCGAAGTCGACACCAGTGCCGCCGAAGCCTTCGCCGGGCGCGCCGGGGTTTGCCAGGACCACACTCATGCCTTTCTCGCCTGTGCACGCAGCCTGGGGATCCCGTCTCGCTACGTTTCCGGCTATCTGTACAGCGAAGACGCCGAGCACCTGGCCAGCCATGCCTGGGCCGAAGCATGGCTGGATGACGCCTGGTACAGCTTTGACGTGACCAACCAATTGGCCCGCCCGGAGCGGCACCTGAAACTGGCGGTGGGCCTGGATTATCTGGACGCCTGCCCGGTGCGCGGCATGCGCCGGGGCGGGGGGAGCGAGCAGATGCATGCGAAGGTGTTGGTGTCGCCGACGCCAGTCATTTCCGTGCAGCAACAGTAGATCCGGGATACCGCTATCGCTGGCAAGCCAGCTCCCACAGGTTATGCGCTGACTCTGAATCCGCGGTAATCCTGTGGGAGCTGGCTTGCCAGCGAAGAGGCCGGTGATATCACCGCAACGCTTATGGCTTGATCTTCCGCCCAGCCATGTGCTGCAAATAGCCAATCAACAACTGCAAATCCCCCTCCGGCAACACCTCCGCCGAAAACCCCGGCATCTTCGCCTGTGGCCACTGGCGCAAACTCTGTGGATCACGAATGTAGCGCTTGAGGAAGTCCGCGCCGAAATACTCGGTCGGGTTGTACGGAATGTTCAGGTCCGGCCCGAACTGCGCATCGCCCGCACCGTTCAAGCGGTGGCAGGCCAGGCAGTTCTTCTGGAACAGCGCAAAACCCTGATTCACCGGGTCATTCGCTTTCAGCGCGGGATCCGGCAACAGGGCAGGGAAACGTTCGGCCACTGGCGCCATGCGCTTGATGCTTGCCACCTGGAACGGCCATTGTTCCGGGCTGATATTGCCGGCCTGCGGGTCGGTCCATACCAGATAAAACGGCCCTGCGCTGTGCTTGCCTTCGGACAGCGGCGGCCACGGCTGCGCCGGGTCTTCGATCGCCAGCCAGGCCCGTGCGCCTTTGGTATTGAGCAACGGTGCAGCGCTCAGCTCGGCGGCAAAGCCGTCCAGCGCCACCGCTTGCAGATGATCGTCCGGTTTGATGCCCGTGAGCAGCGCCGCGACCGGGACGGCGCGATAAATCATGTCCTTCTTGTAAGACACATCATTGTTGATGGTCAGGGTTTGTACCTGAGGGTGCTTGAGCAATTCCTCGGTCTGCCAGGTGTGACGAGTTGCGCCCAGCTGCAGATCCAGCTGTGCGGCAGACAAGGGCATGCTCAGCAGCAAGGCCCAGAACATAATGAGCGTTTTCAAATGATCGCCGTCCATGTCGTAGGAGTGCGCAAAGGTTGGCACAGCCACGCTGGCCCGGGAAGCGGGCCAGTCACATTGTTGATGGCAATGAAATGCACCGGCCGGCGAGTCAGCCGATGACCTTGGTCAGGTTCGGCAAAATAAGCAACAGCGTGGTGGCGAAAAGAATGAGCCCGGCTTGACGAACTTTCGGTTGTTTGAACATGGCTTGACCGCCTTTATTGTTATTTCCTGATGTTTGCCTGCATATCCATGACGGCAAACGCTGCACTTCCTGTAGAAGAACGTCGGCCCCGGCAAAACCCGACGACCCTGACGTACATTTACTACCTTAGAGCCCGCGTCACGCGCGGCTTAGATCCATTTCGTATGTATTTGCTGCTGCTGGCAATAAAAAAGACATGAGGCGTATTGCCAGCTTCTGCGCCGACCGCTTGCTAGACAACTCGCCGACCTGAACCGGTTCACCTGAGGGTGGATGACCGTCCGTCTGAGCGTGCGCGTCAACATCATTGAGCGCTGTGGTCATTGAATCCTCGACGGCGCGGGACAACAGTGAGACCACGAAATTCACTCACCGCACAGGTTCGAGGACGTCATGACCCAAGCTTTGATTTTCGATGCGCTACGTACGCCCCGTGGCAAAGGCAAGGCCGATGGCGCGCTGCACAGCGTCAAACCGGTGAATCTGGTCGCGGGGCTGTTGACCGCGCTGCAGAGCCGTACCGCGCTGGACACCAGCCAGGTCGATGACGTGGTACTCGGTTGCGTCACGCCGATTGGCGATCAAGGTTCCGATATCGCCAAAACCTCGGTGCAGGTGGCGGATTGGGACGTCAGCGTCGCCGGTGTGCAGATCAACCGCTTCTGCGCCTCCGGTCTGGAAGCGGTGAATCTCGGCGCGATGAAAGTCCGCTCCGGTTTCGAAGACCTGGTGGTGGTCGGTGGCGTCGAGTCGATGTCGCGGGTGCCGATGGGCAGCGACGGCGGCGCCTGGGCGCTGGATCCGCAGACCAACCTGCACAGCCACTTCACCCCGCAGGGCGTTGGCGCGGATCTGATCGCCACCCTTGAGGGCTTCAGCCGTGAGGATGTCGATGCCTATGCGTTGCACTCGCAGCAAAAAGCTGCACGTGCCCGGGCCGACGGTTCGTTCAACAAGTCGTTGGTGCCGGTGCAGGACCAGAACGGCATTATCCTGCTCGACCACGACGAATTCATTCGCGCCGAATCGACGATGGAAGGCCTGGGCAAACTCAAGCCAAGTTTCGAAATGATCGGCCAGATGGGCTTCGATGCCACCGCGCTGCGGGTTTACAGCCACGTCGAGCGAATCAACCACGTACACACGCCGGGCAACAGCTCCGGGATCGTCGACGGTGCGGCGCTGATGTTGATCGGTTCCGAAGCCAAGGGCCGTGCGCTGGGTTTGCAGCCTCGGGCGCGTATCGTCGCCACGGCGGTGACCAGTACTGACCCGACGATCATGCTCACCGGCCCGGCGCCGGCCACCCGCAAGGCGCTGGCCAAGGCCGGTTTGCGCGTGGAAGACATCGACCTGTTCGAGGTCAACGAGGCGTTTGCTTCGGTGGTGCTCAAGTTCATCAAGGACATGGCGGTCGACCCGGACAAGGTCAACGTCAACGGCGGCTCGATCGCCATGGGCCATCCGCTGGGCGCAACCGGTTGCGCGATCCTCGGCACCTTGCTCGATGAGCTGGAAACCCGGGGTCTGCGTTACGGCCTGGCGACGCTGTGCGTCGGCGGCGGCATGGGCATTGCCACCATCATCGAACGCCTTTGAGCCCCGAATTCAAGGAATCTTGTTATGAGCGAAGCCATTCGTTACGAAAAAGGTCAGGACGCCATCGTCGTGCTGACCATCGACATGCCGGGCCAGAGCGCCAACACCATGAACGCCGTATACCGCCAGGCCATGGGCGCCTGCGTCGCGCGGCTGGTGGCGGAAAAGGACAGCATTGCCGGGGTCATCATCACCTCGGCGAAGAAAACCTTCTTTGCCGGCGGCGACCTCAATGAGCTGATCAAAGTCGGTAAACCCGAGGCCAAAGCGTTCTATGACATGGTGCTGAGCCTCAAGGGGCAATTGCGCACCCTGGAAACCCTCGGCAAACCGGTGGTCGCAGCGATCAACGGTGCCGCACTCGGCGGAGGCTGGGAAATCTGTCTGGCGTGCCATCACCGGGTGGCGCTGGACGATGCGGCGGTGCAACTCGGTCTGCCGGAAGTGACCCTCGGACTGTTGCCGGGCGGCGGCGGGGTGGTGCGTATGGTGCGTATGCTGGGGATCGAAAAGGCGCTGCCGTATCTGCTCGAAGGCAAGAAGATCCGCCCACAGCAGGCGTTGCAGGCCGGTCTGATCGATGAGTTGGCGGCGGATCGTGACGAGTTGCTGGCCAAGGCGCGCGCCTGGATTGTCGCCAACCCGAGCGCGATGCAGCGCTGGGATGTGAAGGGCTACCAGATTCCCGGCGGCACGCCGTCGAATCCGAAGGTCGCGCAGATGCTGGCGATTGCGCCGTCAATCCTGCGCAGCAAGACTCAGGGCACGCTGCCCGCGCCGGAGAAAATCCTCTGCGCGGCGGTGGAGGGTGCGCAGGTCGATTTCGACACCGCGCACCTGATCGAAACCCGTTACTTCACCGAACTGACCACCGGGCAGATCTCGAAAAACCTGATCGGCACCTTCTGGTTTCAGCTCAACGAAATCAATGCCGGCGGTTCGCGGCCGCAGGGCTTTGAGCCCTATGTCACGCGCAAGGTCGGTGTGCTCGGCGCAGGCATGATGGGCGCCGGTATCGCCTTCGTCAGTGCTTCGGCCGGTATCGACGTGGTACTCAAGGACATCAACCTGGCGGCGGCCGAGAAGGGCAAGGCCCACTCGGCGGCATTGCTGGACAAGAAAGTCGCCCGTGGGCAGATGACGGCTGAAAAACGCGAGGCGGTGCTGGCGCGGATCCAGGCCAGCGAGAGCGATGCCGATCTGGCGGGTTGCGATCTGATCATCGAGGCGGTGTTCGAAGACCGTGAACTGAAGGCCAACGTTTCCTCTGCAGCGCAAAAGATTGTCGGTGCTGACGCGGTGATTGCCTCCAACACATCAACGTTGCCGATCACCGGACTGGCGACGGCAGTACCCGATCAGAGCAAGTTCATCGGTCTGCATTTCTTCAGCCCGGTGGACAAAATGCCGCTGGTGGAAATCATCAAGGGTGCGCAGACCAGTGCTGAAACCCTGGCGCGCGGTTTCGACTTCGTCCTGCAGATCAAGAAAACCCCGATCGTGGTCAATGACAGTCGTGGCTTCTTTACCTCGCGGGTGTTCGGCACCTTCACCAACGAAGGCATCGCCATGCTCGGCGAGGGTGTGAGTGCGCCGATGATCGAGACCGAAGCGCGCAAGGCCGGGATGCCGGTCGGGCCGCTGGCGATCTCCGACGAAGTCTCCCTTAGCCTGATGAACCATATCCATCAGCAAACGGCCAAGGACCTGCAAGCGGAAGGGAAACCGCTGACAGAGCATCCGGCGTTCGCTGTGATTGACTTGCTGCTCAACGAATACAAGCGCCCGGGTAAAGCCGCCGGCGGGGGCTTCTACGATTACCCGGCGGGTGGTCAGAAGCATCTGTGGCCGGAGCTGAAGACGCGTTTCGAGAAGGCTGACGGGCAGATTTCACCGAAGGATGTGCGTGATCGTCTGCTGTTCGTGCAGGCTCTGGAAACCGTGCGCTGCGTGGAGGAGGGTGTACTGACTTCGACGGCAGATGCCAACGTCGGCTCGATCTTCGGCATTGGATTTGCCCCATGGACCGGCGGCGCATTGCAATTTATCAATCAGTACGGCGTGCAGGACTTCGTCGCACGCGCGCAGTATCTGGCTGAGCAGTACGGCGAGCGCTTTGCGCCACCGGCGTTGTTGCTGGAAAAAGCCGCGAAAGGCGAGTTGTTTTAAGTGATCGGCTGAGCGCTGCGGGGCTTGCCTTGCCGGGGTGTTTCAAGGCAGGCTCTGGGTGTTCATTATTCCCATCACGTGTCAGGTATTTTTTATGTCGCTACGCATCTGCATTCTGGAAACCGACATCCTGCGTCCGGAACTGGTCGATCAATATCAGGGTTACGGGCAGATGTTCCAGCGCCTGTTCTCGCAGCAACCGATTGCCGCCGAGTTCACCGTGTACAACGTGATGCAGGGTGAATACCCAAGCGACGACCTGACCTTCGATGCGTACCTGATCACCGGCAGCAAGGCCGATTCGTTCGGCACCGACCCGTGGATCCAGACTCTCAAGCAATACCTGCTGACTCGCTACGAGCGTGGCGACAAGCTGCTCGGCGTGTGCTTCGGCCACCAACTGCTGGCGCTGTTGCTCGGTGGCAAGAGTGAGCGCGCCACTCAGGGCTGGGGTGTCGGCACCCACAACTACAAACTGGCGGCCAAGGCGCCGTGGATGAGCCCGGTGCGGGAAGAGTTAACGTTGCTGATCAGCCACCAGGATCAGGTCACGGCGTTGCCGGAAAACGCCACGGTCATTGCCTCCAGCGATTTCTGCCCGTTTGCCGCGTATCACATCAACGATCAGGTGCTGTGCTTCCAGGGCCACCCGGAATTTATCCACGACTATTCGCGGGCGCTGCTGGATCTGCGCCAGGACGCGCTGGGGTCACAGATCTATTCCAAAGGCGTGGCCAGCCTGGAGCAGGAGCACCATGGCACGACCGTGGCGGAATGGATGATGCGGTTTGTGGCGCACAAGCCAGAAGCTGCTTGATAGCAGATCAAAAGATCGCAGCCTGCGGCAGCTCCTACAGGGTGTACACCATCCCAATGTAGGAGCTGCCGCAGGCTGCGATCTTTTGCTTTTGCTTCCCTACAACCACCCCGACCTCTTGAAACTCGCCCACAAACTCACGCACCCCACCGTGATAAACCCCAGCACGGCGAAATAGCCGTAATGCCAGCTCAGCTCCGGCATGTTCTGGAAGTTCATCCCGTAAATTCCCGCCACCGCCGTCGGGAACGCCAGAATCGCCGCCCACGCAGCAAATTTGCGTTGCACCACACTTTGCCGTGACGCCTCCAGCAACACGCCGATCTCGATGGTCTGACTGGCAATGTCCGCCAGCGTCGTCAGGTCTTCCATCTGCCGCGTGACGTGAATCTGCACATCGCGGAAGTACGGGCGCATGTTCTTGTCGATGAACGGGAAACTCAGTTTCTGCAGCTCCTCGCCGATCTCTACCATCGGCGCTGCATAACGGCGCAGGCGCAACACATCGCGGCGCAGGCCGTGAAGTTTCTGGATGTCATGCTCGTTCAACGCACTGCACAGCACGTTGCGCTCCAATTCATCAATCTCGGCATGAATCGCTTCGCCGACTGGCTGGTAGTTTTCGATCACGAAATCCAGCAGTGCATAGAGGACGAAATCTTCGCCGTGCTCGAGCAACAGCGGCCGCGCCTCACAGCGCTGGCGGACATGCGCATAGGACGCCGAGTGGCCGTTGCGGGCGGTGATGATGTAGCCCTTGCCAGCGAAGATATGCGTTTCGATGAACTGCAAAATCCCATGCTCGCGGATCGGCGAGTAGGTGACGATAAACAAGGCGTCACCAAAGGTTTCCAGCTTTGGCCGGCTGTGTTTTTCCAGGGCATCTTCGATGGCCAGTTCGTGCAGGTTGAACTGGCGTTGCAGATTGGCCAGCTCCTGAGCGTCCGGCTCTTCCAGGCCGATCCAGACAAAATGCCCGGTTTTTGCGGCCCAGGCGGCGCCTTCGTCAAGCGTGATATTGGTGACTTTCTTACCGGCGCTGTAAACCGCAGCAGCAACAACTCGACCCATGGTGGTGGTTCACTTCTTCTTGGCAGATGGCAGGGAATACAAGGCTTCAGCTTAGCCGTGTCGCTGCTTGAGAGTCAGTGAAATCTGCACAGTTCACCCGGCAAAAGAAAACCCGCACGAGGCGGGTTGGTTTTTCACGCAGCTTGCAGCTGCTGATCCATCGCGGCGATGCACTCGCGCATCTGTTCGCGGCATTGGGACATGAGCATGGGCATGTCATCCATGGTCAGCCCGGCTGTAGGAATCGCCGGCAGCGAGCGTATGAGAATTTTCCCGCTGCGCCAGCGGTTCAGGCGCATGTGCTTGATGTAGCTGCTGACGCACACCGGCACAATCGGCACACCGGCGGCGATCGCCATCTGGAACGCGCCTTTCTTGAATGGCAGCAGTTCTTCACCGAGGTTGCGCGTGCCTTCCGGGAACACCCAGATCGACGTGTCTTCGTGTTGCAAGGTGTGGGTGGTGGTGAGCATCGACTTGCGCGCCTTGTGCGCGTTCCCGCGATCGATCAACACGTTGCCTGCCAGCCAGAACAGTTGCCCGAACAGCGGCACCCATTTCAGGCTCTTCTTGCCGATGCACACAGTCCGGCGGGGTACCACGTTGCCGAACACGAACAGGTCGTAGTTGGACTGATGGTTGGCCACGATCACGCAGCTGTCGGGCTTGTTCATCAACGGGCCGACTTCAGCCTTCACACGCAAACGCAAAATACACATGGCCGGTAGCGCGTAGAGGCGGGCGCACAGTCGGCTGTTGTCCGGATTGAACGGACGGCACAGCCCGAGGATCACCCCCAACACGCCGGCCAGAATAAAGTGCAGGCCCATCAATAACATACGAAACACAAACAGCATTTTCAGGCCCCACCGGGACAAAAGGTGGCGCAGTGTACGGATGTGCACTGTTTTCGGCAATTGCTGCTATAGAGTCCGGAGATAGGCGATGTTTAAGCGCATGTTTCCAAGTTGATCGTCAGACGCGTCCTAGAGCTGTCGGCAGATGACCAACCGAACGCGCAAGAAAAAGCCCGACACGACGGTCGGGCTTTTCTTCGGCTCGGGAAGCGTGGGTTTAACCCAGATGCTCCTGATCCTGAATGATCGCGTTGTCGAGGGCTTCGAGCAGTGCCTTGCGCACTTTGAGCTTGGTGTTCTTGTGCGCGTTCATGTTGATCTTCTTCAGCTGACGCGCCGCTGCCAGGGCTGCACCTTGCAGCTCTTCGGCAGCCACCACCTTGTCGAGGAAACCGGCATCCACCGCGCTTTTCGGATCAAACATCTCGCCGTTGATCACCGAACGGTGGAACGCCGAGCGACGCAGGCGATCACGGGCCAGCTCAATGCCGGCGTGGTGCATGGTCATGCCGATCTGCACTTCGTTCAGGCCGATGCTGAACGGGCCACCGACGCCGATGCGGTAATCGGCAGACAACAGCAGGAACGCGCCTTTGGCCACAGCGTGACCAGGGCAGGCGACAATCACCGGGAACGGATGAGAGAGCAGGCGGCGGGCGAGGGTCGAGCCAGCAGTGACCAGTGCCACGGCTTCTTTAGGCCCGGCGGTCATCACCTTCAAGTCGTAGCCGCCCGACAGAATTCCCGGCTGACCGGTAATGATCACGATGGCACGATCAGTCTTCGCCTGATCCAGCGCCGCGTTGAACGCCGCAATCACGTCCGGGGAAATGGCATTGACCTTGCCGTTGTTCAAGGTCAGGGTCGCGATACCGTCTTCGAGGTGGTAGGCAATCAACTCACTCATGACGCTATTCCTTGTAAGAAAGATGGGCAGACGTTACCCACCGCCGCAGGCCAGGTAAAGCGCCGTGACTGACCCGCCAGTCACCGTTTCCGGCCGCGCCCGGCGTAGCACACCGTTCTGCTTCTATATAAAAGGGTGGCCGTCACCAGAGATTGTCCGGTTTGCCATCGCCCAGGGTGGGTCGAAACGCCTTTATGCCTTAAGCGCATGAAAATTCTGAAAAAAAGTTTGCCATCAGAAAAGCTTTCGACTACATTAGCGCGCCTCGACAGACAGAACATGTTTGAAGAGATACGGTGAAGTGTCCGAGTGGCTTAAGGAGCACGCCTGGAAAGTGTGTATACAGGAAACTGTATCGAGAGTTCGAATCTCTCCTTCACCGCCACATTCAATACACAAAACCCCTGATTTCGAAAGAGATCAGGGGTTTTGTGGTTTCTGGCGTCTGGATTTTAATCCGCCGCGCAAGTTGCGCTGGCAGTGCTCGGCCAGGATGGCCATAGCACATTACAATCGCCACTTTATCCGCTGAAAAAGGACGGTTCCCATGATCATCTCCACCACCCACGCCATCGAAGGCCGCCAGATCACCGCGTACCTGGACATTGTCAGCGCGGAGTCGGTGCAGGGCGTCAATGTGATTCGTGACCTGTTTGCCGGCATGCGCGACTTTTTCGGTGGGCGCTCGCAGACGCTGGAGCGGGCGTTGAAAGAGGCGCGGGTTCAGGCGACGGACGAGATCAAGGAGCGGGCTCGAGCGTTGCAGGCGGATGCGGTGGTCGGGCTGGATTTCGAGATCAGTATGCCGGCGGGCAAGGGCGGCATGGTTGTGGTGTTCGCGACCGGCACAGCGGTCAAGTTGCGTTGAGGTTGTGCAGGTCAGCGCCATGGCTTGGATCCCACAAGCTTCAGGGCGTCTTCGGGTAATGGGATGTTGAAGAGGTGTAGGCCATTCGTCGGGCATCGGTCGAACTGAACCGCAAGTCCAGTAATGACCGACTAGTCTCAAAAGCCTTGGAGGTCGATATTTTTTCGGGCAAAAGGGCTTTGCCAGTGTCGATCTATTGCAAAGGGGAGAGGCTATGACTGATCCGTATATCGAAGACGATGGAGCTGAGTTTTCATTCAATAACTGTGTCCGTTGCGGCCAGACGGAGTATCAATCGGGCTTTGGCGAGGACCCGGTGCAGACCGGCAAGATCAAGTCCACCGTGCCCAAGGGGCCGAAAGCCAAATTCCTTCCGAAGGTTTCGGCCCGGTCAAGAAAGTAAGGTGAGACCAAACAACCCCGTCTATGAACGGGGTTTTTTATGCCTGATGTTTATGAAAGGAAATCTCCTACAAGTGATCGGGCAGATTCGGTTTTTTTTCACAAACTTTTCACGTCCACGGACGTAGGGTGAAGCCATCCGTTAGAAAGCAAGTCTCCAGCCCGTCTCCCCAGCGGGCTTTTTTTTGCCTGCGATAAAACCTTTTGCCAAATCGCTGTCCAATCGGCGCCAAGTGCTCGGCGGCAGCTGATTTTTCTAGACTTCAGCGCGTCGGCAGCTTTCAATCTCGGCCCCTTTTGATCTCCCTATTTTTGAGGTTTTTGTCATGCGTCTAACATTGCCCGCTCTGGTTCTGGGGCTTCTGGTTGCTCAAGGTGCGGTGGCTGGTGAAGGCACTGCGGCACTCGGCGGCGGTCTGGGTGGCGCGCTGGGTAATGTGGTCGGCCAGAAAATGGGCGGCAGCACCGGCGCGGCGATTGGTGCCGGTGTTGCAGGCGCGGCCGGCAGTGCGATGGCCGCCGGCAAAGGCAGCCGCACCAAGGCGGCTATCGGCGGTGGTGTCGGCGCGGCCGGTGGTTCGGTGATCGGCAACAGCCTGGGCGGCCGAAATGGCGCGACCATTGGCGCCGGCCTGGGTGGCGCGGCCGGTGGTGCCGTCGGCGCCAACCTGTCCAAAGGTCACAAGCGTCACTGATTGCGAACGTTTGTCAGAAAAAGCCCGGCTCGACGCCGGGCTTTTTCATGGCTGAACGTTTTTCCGAAAAATGTCTCCAATCTGACATAGGCCCTGTGGGCATACCGTCCCGATTCGGGAACTGTGAGGTTCAAATGCGTTTGTCATTATCTGCACTGTTTTTCGGATTACTGGTCGCCCAAGGTGCGATGGCCGCCGGCGATGGTAGCGCCGCCGTCGGTGGCGGACTGGGCGGTGTGCTCGGTAACGTGGTCGGTGGCCAGCTCGGCGGCAGCACCGGTGCCGCGGTTGGCGCGGGCGTCGGTGGCGCGGCGGGCAGCGCGGTCGGAGCAAATAAACACAATCGCACCGAAGCCGCCATCGGCGGTGGTCTCGGCGCCGCCGGCGGCTCGGTGGTTGGTAATAGTCTGGGCGGCTCCACCGGCTCCGCCATCGGTGCCGGTTTGGGCGGTGCAGCGGGTGGTGCGGTGGGCAACAACCTGGGTGACGACGGTGGAAGCGGGCATTCCGGCGGGGGTCACAAGCACAACAAGTACAAACACAAAAACCGCCATCATTGATTGAATATTCGAAAGGAAACCCGGCCTGGTGCCGGGTTTTTCGTGTCTGGCGGTCGGACACTGGAACGATTGGCTGTAGGGCTTTTCGAACGTTATACAACCCACCAGACGTAGAGGTTTGCCATGACGCCCGAAACCGAAGGCAAGGAAGAAAAAGGCCCGAGCGGTCTGCCGTTTATCAATGATCCTGGGAACGAGGATCCGGGGTCGCTGATGGATGATGCGACGGTGCCGTTGAATGATGCGGATGAGGCTTTGGACGATTATGAAGAGGAGGAGGACGAGCAGTGATTGCTTGCCTTTCCAATGAGGAATAGCTCGGCTTCTCAGTCGCGCACTCGAAAAAAGTGCGCGGACTTTGCGGGGATCACGAGGTAAAAAAATCGGGAAATCAGGCGTTATCTGTAGGGCATTTCGCTAAACATCAGCGAGTCATTCCGCAGATCGTAAACATTGCCCGTTGCTCAATCTCTGCTGGCCTCGCTATGCTGCTGAACCCATTAATCAGATCCAAGCAGCGGCGCCAGCTGGGCCGCCCGGGATGTTTTTGATAACGGATCCGATGATGAATGCACCGATGAAGACGTTTGGCCCGATCAAGGCCGTGATTTTCGACATGGACGGTTTGCTGCTGGACACCGAAGGCATCTACACCGAGGTCACCTCGCTCATTGCCGAGCGCTATGGGCGGACCTTCGACTGGAGCGTTAAACAGAACATCATCGGTCGCGGCGCCAATGACTTGGCGAACTACGTGGTGCAGGCGCTGGATCTGCCGATCAGCGCTGAAGAGTTTCTGGTGATCCGCGAGCCGCTGATGCGTGAACGCTTTCCCAGGGCCCAGGCGATGCCGGGCGCGGAGGAGCTGATTCGCCACCTCAAGGCACACAACATTCCGATCGCCGTGGGCACCAGTTCGTCGCGGCAGTCGTTCGGCCAGAAAACCACCTTGCACCGCGACTGGTTTGCGCTGTTCGACTTCATTGTGACGGCGGACGACCCGGAAGTCGGCGCAGCCAAGCCAGCGCCGGACATCTTCCTCACTGCGGCCCGGCGTCTGGGTGTCGCGCCTGAGGATTGCCTGGTGTTCGAGGATTCACCATTTGGCGTTACCGCGGCGAAAGCGGCGGGGATGACGGCCATCGCGATCCCCGACGCGGCCATGGCTGATGAAAAATACGCTCACGCCGACGGGATTCTGCGCACGCTCAAGGCGTTCACCCCGAGTGCCTGCGGTTTGCCGGCGCTGGAGTGGGCTTGATCAGCCAATAAGCGCCGATAAAAAACGCCGCCCTCTGCAAAGAGGTGCGGCGTTTTTTGTATCCGGGATTCAGCGCAATCAGGCGCCGAAACCACCGTCGATGGTCAGGCTGGCACCGGTGATGTAACCGGCTTCCGGGCCCACCAGATAGGCGACGAAACCGGCGATTTCATCGGCAGTGCCGTAACGGCCCACCGCCATCAGCGGGATCAGGCTTTCAGCGAAATCACCGTGCGCGGGGTTCATGTCGGTGTCGACCGGGCCGGGTTGCACGTTGTTGATGGTGATGCCGCGCGGGCCGAGGTCGCGGGCCAGGCCTTTGGTCAGACCGACCAGTGCTGATTTGCTCATCGCGTACACACCGCCACCGCCGAAGGGCATGCGGTCAGCGTTGGTGCTGCCGATGTTGACGATGCGCGAGCCTTCGCTCATGTGCTTGGCGGCTTCCTGAGACGCGATGAACACGCTGCGTACGTTGATCGCCAGCGTCTGGTCGAAGTCTTCCAGTTTGAAGTCTTCCAGCGGCGCGATGGCCAGGACGCCGGCGTTGTTCACCAGAATATCCAGGCGGCCAAAGGCTTCGACGGTGGCGCTGACGGCGTTGCGGATAGCACCTTCGTCGGCGCTGTCGGCCTTGATCGCCAACGCTTTGCCGCCGTTGGCGGTGATGCTGTGCTGCAACTCTTCGGCCTTGGCGGTGGAGCTGACGTAGGTGAAGGCGACAGCGGCGCCTTCGGCGGCCAGACGTTTGACGATGGCGGCGCCGATACCACGGGAACCGCCTTGAATCAGAGCGACTTTGCCGCTGAGGTGTTGAGTGGTCATGTTCGATCTCCAGAAAATTCAAGGCGGGGTGCCTTGTTGTTGGAGCCGAGTATCGGCCTCGCATCGACAACCGTGTAGACCATGATTGCTATAGTCTGTGTAAACCAGAAGTTTATAGTGGCGATCATGGAAACTTTCAGCAGTATCGAATGCTTCGTGCGCAGCGCCGAAGTCGGCAGCTTTGCCGAAGCCGCCCGGCGCTTGAGCCTGACCCCGGCCGCCGTCGGCAAGAGTGTGGCGAAGCTCGAGGTGCGGCTCGGTGTACGGCTGTTCCAGCGTAGTACACGCAGCCTGACCCTGACCGAGGCCGGCCAGCT
Organism: Pseudomonas sp. 22189; assembly: GCF_052045635.1. Classification (NCBI taxonomy): domain Bacteria; kingdom Pseudomonadati; phylum Pseudomonadota; class Gammaproteobacteria; order Pseudomonadales; family Pseudomonadaceae; genus Pseudomonas; species Pseudomonas sp. 22189. The sequence continues at coordinate 196,355 of NZ_JBQEPG010000009.1, read as the reverse complement.
GTTTTTGAGTCAGGTCAGTGGCAGTCTGACGACGATTCAGAATGCGGTGGCCAATCTGTCGAGTGTGGAAGGACTGCCGGCGGGGACGTTGAAAGTCAGCATGGGCACGGTATTCGGGCGTTTGTACATCGTGCCGTTGCTGCAAGAGTTTTTACGTCGGTTTCCGGCGATCAACCCTGACTGGCATTTTGATAACCGTCAGGTCGACTTGATTGGGCAGGGTTTCGATGCGGCGATTGGCGGGGGCTTTGAATTGCCCCAAGGCGTGGTCGCACGCAGATTGGCACCCGCGCATCGTGTGTTGGTGGCGTCTGCTGACTACTTGCAAAAGCACGAGGCGATTGCCGAACCGGACGATCTGCAACGTCACGATGGCATCCTGATTCGTTCGCCGCAAACCGGTCGTGTGCGCTCCTGGCAGTTGATCAGTAGCGGCAGTCAGCTCTGTCAGCCCTTGACCCTGAAGACGCGAATGACCATGAGCGACTCCGAAGCCGCCTGCGCCACGGCAGCGCAGGGGCTGGGGATCGCGCTGGTTAGCATGCCGTTTGCCGTGGGGTATCTGGAGGCTGGCACATTGCAGCGCGTACTGCCGGACTGGTACATCGATGACGGCAACATTTCGATCTACTACGCCGAGCATAAATTGTTGCCAGGCAAGACTCGGGCGTTTGTCGATTTTGTGATTGAGCAGTTTGCGCAGCAGGGGTTGGCTCGGCGGTTCAGTGCTGTTTGAGCAGGACTTTGGGACCGAGGTGTGGCCATCGCGGGCAAGCCACGCTCCCACAGGTTCTTCGTCGTTCACATGATGGTGATACAACGCGAAACCTGTGGGCGCGAGGCTTGCCCGCGATGAACGATAACGCGGTCTACCGGGCAAACCGCTCCGCCCAGCCTATGATCTGCTTCGGCCGGGGCGTCGCATAAGTCCGCACCTTGGACGTCGACAACCCCAGTCGCACCAGCGATTCAGCAATGGTCACCGCCGCCGTCACGCCATCCACCACCGGTACCCCGGTACGGCGGCGGATCTGTTCGTCCAGCCCGGCCATGCCGCCGCAACCCAGGCAAATCACTTCGGCCTTGTCCTGGGTGACTGCCAGTTCCGCCTGTTGCACGATGGCTTCCAGCGCCCGTTGTGGCTCGTGCTCCAGTTCCAGCACCGCCAGACCGCTGGCCCGCACCGATGCACAGCGATCCCACAAGCCGGACAGTTTCAGCCGATCCTCGATCAGCGGCACAGTGCGATCCAGCGTCGTGACCACCGAATAGGCGTGGCCGAGAAACATCGCAGTGCTGGCGGCGGCGTCGGTGATGTCCACCACCGGCACGTTGAGCAGTTCCTGCAAACCTTCGCGACCGTGTTCGCCGTAACCCGCTTGAATCACCGCGTCGAAAGGCTGGTCGTAGGACATCACCCGATCCATCACGGCGATGGCCGCCAGATAACTTTCGAAATTGCCTTCCACCGAGTCGGCGCCGAAGAACGGCGTCAAGCCGACGATTTCCGTGCCGGGAGACGCGACCGTCTGCGCCGAGCGGGCGATGGCCTGGGTGATGGATTCGGTGGTGTTGACGTTGACCACAAGAATACGCATGAGAAGTCCTTATTGCGGGCAGTTCAGCGGCCCAAACCCGGGCCGCAAGGAAGTTAATGGCTGACGTTGTCGACGGCGATCGATTCGCCGCTGACGTCGGCGTAGTGCGGCTGACGTTTGGCGATGATCAGATAGAGCATCGCGGCAATGCCGGCACCCACCAGCCAGGAGAACGGCGAAATGCTGTGGAAACCCGGCACCAGCGCCAGGACAATGGCGATCAACGCTGCTGGAATGAACGCCGCCACCGCGCGGAAATTCACTCCGTGGCTGTAGTAATAAGCGCCGTTGGGATCTTCGCTGTACAACTGCGGGACGTTGATCCGGCCTTTGCGGATCAGCCAGTAGTCGACCATGATCACCCCGTACAGCGGGCCGAGCAGGGCGCCGAGACCTGAGAGGAAATACACGATCACCAGCGGGCTGTTGTAGAGGTTCCACGGCAGGATCAGCACGGCGATGGTCGCGCTGATCAGCCCGGCGCGGCGGAAGGTCAGGTACTTCGGCGCCAGGTTGCTGAGGACGAAGGCCGGGGCGACGAAGTTGGCCATGATGTTCACCGCAACGGTGACGATCAGGAACGCCAGGCAACCGAGCACCAGAAAGAACGTATTTGGAATCGAGGCGATGATTTCGGTCGGGCTTTCGATGATCCGCCCGTTGATCTGAAATTGCGCACCGCAGAGCAGGACGGTGATGGCAGCGAACACCAGAATATTCACCGGCAGGCCCCAGAAATTGCCGACCTTGATGGTCTTGCGGCATGGCGAGGAGCGGGCGAAGTCGCAGAAATTGAGGATCAGCGTGCCGTAGATCGCCAGCCACAGGGCGCCGCCGGCAAAGATATTGCGCCACATCTCGCCACCGGTCAGCGGGTCGCGGATCGACCAGGCAATGGTCGCGTTGGCCTGGGTGTACATCCACGCAGCGAGCGCCGCAACGGTCAGCAGAATCACCGGGCCGGCAAAAGCTTCGTAGCGACGGACCATTTCCATGCCGTAAGCGAGGATCGCCAGCTGCACGAACCAGATCGCCACAAAACACACCCAGCCGAGGGTCGACAGGCCGAGGATCGAGTTGTGGTCGTAATCGGCGAAACCGGGATGAATCGCCGTCAGCAGCACGCGAAACACCACCGACGCCAGATACGTCTGAATGCCGAACCAGGCGATGGCGATCACCGCGCGAATCAACGCCGGAATCTGCGCGCCGTGAATGCCGAAACTGATCCGGCTGATCACCGGAAACGGCACCCCGGTTTTCTGCCCCATGTAGCCGGACAGGTTCATGAAGAAGTACACCAGCGCCGCACCGATACCCAGCGACAACAGAATCTGCCAGCCGCCCAGGCCCAACGCATACAGGCCGATGGCGAACGAGTAGTTGGCGATGTTGTGCACATCGTTGGTCCACAGGGCGAAGATGCTGTACTTGCCCCAGCGCCGCCCTTCGGCCCGGGTCGGTGCGAGGTCGCTGTTGTGCAGGCGTGGGCTCAGTTGACACGGGTCGGCCAGACCCGCGTCGGGCGATGGCTGGTCGAGGGCAGAGGCGGGCAGATTCAACGCGATGTTGTTGGAAAGACTTGTACGCATTCCGGCAGGCTCCTGATGGGCGGGGCCGCGATGACTGTGCATGAGCTCAGGGCTCGACAAATCTTCGTCGCGGCCAGCAGACATCACTGGTTACGGGGCATCTGCAGCCTGTACGGGATAGGGCGCTTCAGGCTTGCGGATCGAAAGTGTGGATAGATGTTTTGCAGTTTTGTATACAAAACATGTATGCACCAAAGCCAGATCTGTGCCAGTTAGCGATCTATGGAGCGCTGCGCTCATTTCGAAAAGTTATCGATAAGCGCTAAGTGGTTGAAAATATTTGGTTATAAATTGACCGATTGAACAGCTATTTATTTTTTGCGGAGGATTTTGCGGAGGTGGCAAGACAGAGGCGCTTTGCCAAGGGATGTAACTTTTCAGGGCGTGAAAGCAAAAAGTGCACACATAAATGGCACCGATGGTGACAATCGTGTGTACACATTTTTTCATGGCACCACGAAGCAAATGAGGGAGCGAGCTTGCTCGCGAAGGCGTCTTTCCAGTCAACAAATCCGGTGACTGTCAGAACGCTTTCGCGAGCAAGCTCGCTCCCACAGGGGGCATCATTGAGGCAGAGATTTACGCCTTGCTGATGATATTCCCCGCATGCAGCCCGCACTCTTTCTGCGTGGCTTCTTCCCACCACCAGCGGCCTTCGCGTTCGTGCTGGTTCGGCAGGACCGGGCGGGTGCACGGTTCGCAGCCGATGCTGATGAAGCCGCGCTCATGCAGGCTGTTGTAGGGCAGCTCAAGCATGCGGATGTAACCCCAGATCTCTTCGCTGGTCATTTGCGCCAGCGGGTTGAATTTGTACAGGGTGCGTTCGGGCGTGGAGAACGCGGTGTCGATCTCCAGCACCGCCACGGCGCTGCGGGTGCCCGGGCTCTGATCGCGGCGCTGGCCGGTGGCCCAGGCTTTGACGCCAGACAGTTTGCGGCGCAGCGGCTCGATCTTGCGGATGCCGCAGCATTCGCCATGACCGTCCTTGTAGAAACTGAACAGGCCTTTTTCCTTCACGAACGGTTCGAGTTTCGTGTAGTCCGGCGACACCAGTTCGATGTCGATCTTGTAGTGCTCGCGCACCTGATCGATGAAGCGATAGGTTTCCGGATGCAGGCGGCCGGTATCGAGGCTGAACACCTTGACGTTCTTGTTCAGCTTCCAGGCCATGTCCACCAGCACCACATCCTCGGCGCCACTGAAGGAGATCCACAGTTCATCACCGAACCCGGCGAACGCGAGTTTCAGGATGTCCTGGGCGGATTTGTTGGCATAGGTCGTGGCGAGTTCCACGACATCGAACGTTGGGCTCATCAGGGCGGCTTCCTACAGGTCGGTGGCGCTGGGCGCTCTATATGGCGCCGATGGTAACAAAAAGCGGCGGAGTAAGGGGCGCCCGCTGCGTTGCGCGGTCGCGGGGGAGTCGCTAGAGTTCGGGCTCGCTCGACTCGATAATCACTACAAACGGGAGTGTCTTGTGGAAATTGCTTGCCTGGATCTTGAAGGGGTACTGGTACCCGAAATCTGGATCGCCTTCGCCGAAAAAACCGGAATCGAATCCCTCAAGGTCACCACCCGGGACATTCCCGATTATGACGTGCTGATGAAGCAGCGTCTGCGCATCCTCGACGAGCACGGCCTGAAACTCTCGGACATTCAGGAAGTGATCGCCACCCTCAAGCCGCTGGATGGCGCGGTGGAGTTCGTTGACTGGCTGCGCGAGCGCTTTCAGGTGGTGATTCTCTCGGACACCTTTTACGAATTCTCCCAGCCGCTGATGCGCCAACTGGGCTTCCCGACCTTGCTCTGCCACCGCCTGATCACTGATGACAGTGGGCGGGTGACCAGCTATCAACTGCGTCAGAAAGACCCCAAGCGTCAGTCGGTGCTGGCATTCAAGAGCCTGTACTACCGAGTGATTGCGGCGGGCGATTCGTATAACGACACGAGCATGCTCGGCGAGGCGGACGCGGGGATTCTGTTCCATGCGCCGGACAACGTGATTCGCGAGTTCCCGCAGTTCCCGGCGGTGCATACGTTTGCCGAGTTGAAGCAGGAGTTCCTCAAGGCTTCGAACCGCGACCTGTCCCTGTAACCCTCAATCCCTCTGTAGGAGCTGCCGAAGGCTGCGATCTTTTGATCTTGATTGTTTAAAAACAGGATCAAAAGATCGCAGCCTTCGGCAGCTCCTACAGGGGTTGCGTCATTCAGAGGTTTTGCAGGGTTTCGAGGAGGATTCGGACCTTGGTAATCGACTCCTGATACTCCGCCTGCCAATCCGAATCAGCCACGATCCCGCCACCCCCCCAGCAACACACCTGCCCATCCTTGACCAACAGACTGCGAATCGCGATGGAGCTGTCCATCTCGCCGCGTACGTCCAGGTACAGCAGCGAGCCGCAATACAACCCGCGTCGCGTCGGCTCCAGTTCGTCGATGATCTGCATCGCGCGGATCTTCGGCGCGCCGGTGATCGAGCCGCCGGGGAAGCTGCCGGCGATCAGGTCGAGTGCGTCGCGGTCATCCGCCAGTTCCCCGGTCACGCTGCTGACCAGGTGATGCACGTTCGGATAGCTTTCCAGGCTGAACAGCTCCGGTACCCGCACCGAGCCGATGCGGCAGGTGCGGCCGAGGTCGTTGCGCAGCAGGTCGACAATCATCAGGTTTTCTGCGCGATCCTTGGGGCTGGCCAGCAGTTCGGCGGCGTTGGCCGCGTCTTCGGCAGGCGTCAGACCGCGCGGCCGAGTGCCTTTGATCGGGCGGGTTTCCACTTGGCGCTGGCTGACTTTGACGAAACGCTCTGGCGACAGACTCAACACCGCGTCGCCGTCGGGCAGGCTCTGGAAACCGGAAAACGGTGTCGGGCAAGCCTCGCGCAACGCGCAGTAGGCCAGCCATGGATCGCCTTGGCAGGTTGCGCGGAAACGCTGGGCGAAGTTGACCTGATAACAGTCGCCGGCCTGGATGTATTGATGAATGCGCTCCAGCGCCTGGCGATAGTCGTCCGGCGAAAGATCGGCAGTCATCGGCGTGTGCAACTTGAACGGCATCAGAGGCGCTGAGGTCGGTTGGCTGAACAGCGCGATCAGCCGTTGCCGCTCGCTGTCGGCCAGGGACGGGTGAAACACCAATTGACTGGTGGCGGTCTGGTGATCGCTGATCAGCGCCCAGTCATACAGGCCGAACCGCGCGTCGGGCAGTTGCAGATCGTCCCGGGCCAGGCTCGGCAGATTCTCCAGATGTCGGCCGAAGTCGTAGCTCAGATAGCCGATCAGGCCGCCGGCGAAAGGCAGGTCATATTCGGCAGGCAGTTGCGCTTCGCCCAGGCGAGTCAGATTATCCCGCAGGCGTTGCAGGAATACGTCGCCGCTTTCATCAGGCAACACCGCCAGTTGTGCCAGCGGCCAGGCGCTGAGCAGGTCATAACGGCCACGGTCGGCACTCGGCCGGCCGCTGTCGAGCAGCACCGCACCGGGCGCATGGCGGATGGCCGCGAAGTAATCGGCGGGGTTGGCACGGTAGGGCAGCGGGTGTACGGAACAGGTCAACATGGGCGGGGCAGATCGGCCATCGAGGCGGGGTGGGGATTGTAGTCCTCTGCGGGAATTGCTCCTAGAGGGGATGTCGGGGATTGGCAGGTTGGGGGCCGAGTTGAAACCTGCGGTGACCGGCAGTCCGCCTTCGCGAGCAGGCTCGCTCCCACATTGGAACGNGAGCGAGCCTGCTCGCGAAGGCGGCGACTCGGTACTGGATCAGCCCTCGACCGCCGGAATATGCCCAAACATTTCCTGAGTAAACGCCACCCGCTCTTCAACCGACTCGGTCACACCACGCGCCTTCAGCGCCTCCAGATGTGCCTCGACCGCATGCGTACGCTGAGTCAGCCCGCAGTCGTTGGCTATCTGGATATTCAGCCCCGGCCGCGCATTCAGCTCCAGAATCAGCGGGCCTTTTTCCTGGTCCAGCACCATGTCCACACCGATGTAGCCCAGGCCGCACAGTTCATAACAGCCGGCGGCGAGTTTCATGAAACCGTCCCAGTAGGGCAGTTGCACGCCATCCACCGCGTTGGTGGTGTCGGGGTGTTTGTTGATGATGTTGTTCAGCCAGGTACCGCGCAGGGTCAGGCCGGTGGCGAGATCGACACCGACGCCGATGGCGCCCTGGTGCAGGTTGGCCTTGCCGCCGGACTGACGGGTTGGCAGGCGCAGCATGGCCATCACTGGATAGCCCATCAACACGATGATGCGGATGTCCGGCACGCCTTCGTAGCTGATGCTCTTGAAGATCTGATCCGGGGTCACCCGGTATTCGATCAGTGCACGGTCGCGGTGACCGCCCAGCGAATACAGGCCGGTGAGAATGCTTGAGATGTGGTGCTCGAGCTCTTCGTGGGCAAGGATCTTGCCCGAGACCGTGCGATAGCGGCCTTCGAAGCGGTCGGCGATGACGATGATGCCGTCACCGCCCGCACCTTGAGCCGGCTTGATCACGAAATCGTTGCGCCCGCCGATGATCGCGTCGAGCTTGTCGATTTCCTTCTCCGTGGAGATCACGCCATACAGCTCCGGCACATGAATGCCGGCCTCGATCGCGCGCTCCTTGGTGATGATCTTGTCATCGACGATCGGGTACAGGCTGCGCTTGTTGTACTTGAGCACGTAGTCGGCGTTACGCCGATTGATGCCCATGATGCCCCGCGCCTCCAGAGCCTTCCAGGTCTTCCAGAAACCGAACATCAGGCGTCAGCCTTCTTCAGGAAAGCCTTGAAGCGCACCAGTTCGGTCAGGCGGTAACCGCGATAGCGACCCATCGCCAGCATGAAACCGACCAGAATCAGCAGGATCGCCGGGAAGGTAAACACGAAGTACACCAGCTCCGGCACAGTCATGATCAAGTGCGCCAGGGACGCCGCGAACAGCGTGCCGATCGCCACTTTCATGGCATGGCTGGCGCCGCGTTCTTCCCAGGTGATCGACAGGCGTTCGATGGTCATGGTCAGAATCACCATCGGGAACAGCGCCACCGACAAGCCACGCTCCAGCCCCAGCTTGTGGCTGAACAGGCTGATGGCGGCAATCAGCACCACCACGAAGGTCAACACCACCGACAGGCGCGGCAGCATCTGCAGCTTCAGGTGTTCCAGGTACGACCGTAAGGACAGCCCCAGCGCGGTGATCACGGTAAACAGCAGGATGCCGAAGCCCAGTTGCGTTTCGCGGAAGGCCAGGGCGATCAGCACCGGGGTAAAGGTGCCGAGGGTTTGCAGGCCGATCAGGTTGCGCAGGATCAGGATCACCAGCACGCCGATCGGGATCATCACCATGATCATGAACGTCTGCTGGGTCTGCAGCGGCAGGCCGTACAACGAGTATTCGAGGAAGTTGGCATCGGTGTTTTCGTCGGTCAGCTTGGCCAGACGAATCGCGTTCATCTCGCTGTTGTTCAGGCTGAAGGTCACGTTGGCTTTCTTCGCGCCGTCGACGGTGATCAGGTTTTCATCACCGGTCCACCACAGCAGACGGTCGGTCGGCAGGCCTTGCTCACCGGTTTCCGGATTGAAGTACAGCCAGTCGTTGCCATTGAAGCTGCGCAGCCACAACTCCGGGGTTTGCGGTTGATCGGCAACGAGGCGGATGGTGTGGACTTTTTCTACCGGTACGTGGGCGATCGACAACAGCAGTTCGACGATCTTCGCCTTGTGCGGCGTCGACGGATCGCCGGCCAGCAGCAGTTTGACGTTGTCGTCGTTGACGTTGTTGACGCGTTTGATCGCTTCGCCGATGAAGGTCTCGACGTCGGCCGAGTGCTGGCGGATCGGTGCGAGCAGGGCTTCGGCAGCGATTTTTTCCGGGCCTTCGATGGCGATGCTGTCGCGGAAGGTCGGGCCTTTGATCTTGGATTTTTCTGCGGTATAGCGTTTGGTCAGCACCAGACGGTAATAAAGCGTCTGGTTGCCCTTGGCCCGGCGCGCGGACCAGGTGACCTTGCGGTTGCCGTCGACGCGGTTGACCGCCACGCCGTAATTATTGGAGATAAAGCTTTCGTTGAGGCTGACGTAATCGCGGCTCAGCGGCGGCACGAACATCTGGACTTTCACCGGATCCTTGGTGCTGGCGACGAACTCGACTTTGGCGTCGATGTTCCACAGGTCGTCGGTGGCATCTTCGGTCACCGGTATGCCGAGCACGAAAATCTGATAGGCCGTAACCGAAACGCCCAGGAGCACCAGAATGGTGATCAGGATTTTCAGGTGGAAGGTTAGAGAACGCATGGAAATTACTCGGCGGTATGAGCGGCGATGGTGCAGGCGGGTTTGCCGGCAGCGTATTTAAGACTGGGGTCGACCAGCGCGTCGAAGCGTTTCAGCGCTTCGGAGCCGATCAAAAGCGGATATTGGAACGCACTACGGTCGGTCAGGTTCACTTCGATGCTGCGCAGCGCCGTGCCCATGCAGATGTCCAGCTCGATCACCGGACGCGCGGTGTACTTCTTGCCTTCTTCCGGGTCGTAATCGCCGGCACGGCGCTTGATCTTGCTGACCCGGGCCAGCGGCCGTTCGATCGGATGCGAATGCGCAGCGTCGATCGCCAGGTAGAAACGCACCCAGGACTCGCCGTTGCGTTTGAAGCGTTTGATGTCGCGGGCACTCAGTGAGGCGGTTTTGGCGCCGGTGTCGAGTTTGGCCGCGACTTGCAGATTGATGCCGTCAAGCGATGCATATTCGTTGAGGCCGTACACGGTTTTTTCCCCCGCCGCGGCGAGGCCGGGCAGGCAAAACAGCGCAAAAAATGTGGGGAAGGGCTTGAGTCTCATAAATCCTGGTGCGCAGCGTTCCGTTTTCGGTTCAGGTTCCTGGCAAAACTTGCGCAAGCGCCTGCGTGTGCCTATCAGCTTTTTATGACAAGCCGTACAAATGGCCAGCAAATGCGGGCGGCATTCTAGCACGGTGGTTTTATGGCGCCAGCGCTCGCGCCGGTCTATAACCCTTGGGGTTGTTGGAGAGGGTTATTAGACGATTGTCGACAATGTAGATTTATCCTTTGACTGATGCGGGCTAATTGGCTAGTTTTTGCCGCATTGGATTTGAAGGTGTCGACAATCATGCTGGATCAACTCGATCCCCCGGTCATCAGCGGCGACGATTCCGAGACGCTCTCGGAAAACGTCTTCCGGCGCATCCAGGCGGCCATCGTCAAAGGTGAGATCGCCCCCGGCAGCAAAATCTCCGAGCCGGAGCTGGCGCGCACCTACGGCATCAGTCGCGGGCCGCTGCGCGAGGCCATTCATCGGCTCGAAGGCCAACGCCTGCTGGTGCGCGTACCGCATGTCGGCGCGCGGGTGGTGTCGCTCAGCCACGCCGAATTGCTCGAACTCTACGAAATCCGCGAATCCCTTGAAGGCATGGCCTGTCGGCTGGCGGCCGAGCGCATGAGCGTCGAAGACATCGACGAACTGCGCCGGGTGCTGGAAACCCACGAGCGCGACGCGGCGTTTCAGGCCGGCGTCGGCTATTACCAGCAGGAAGGCGATTTCGACTTTCACTATCGAATCATTCAGGGCAGCGGCAATCGCACCCTGACCCAGATGCTCTGCGGCGAGTTGTATCAACTGGTGCGCATGTACCGCATCCAGTTTTCCACCACGCCCAATCGGCCACGTCAGGCCTTTGCCGAACACCACCGGATTCTCGATGCCATCGCCGACCGTGACGGCGAGCTCGCGGAATTGTTGATGCGTCGCCACATCGGCGCCTCGAAACGCAACATCGCCCGTCATTACCAGGACGGCGCCGACAATAAGACAGCCACTGAACGAGGTGAGTCATGAGTTCCAAGCAGAACACTCCAGGCCAGCGTTTCCGCGATGCGGTCGCCAGCGAGCATCCATTGCAGGTGGTCGGCGCGATCAACGCCAACCATGCGCTGCTGGCCAAGCGTGCCGGTTTCAAGGCGATCTACCTGTCCGGTGGCGGGGTGGCCGCAGGCTCGCTCGGCGTGCCGGACCTGGGCATCACCGGCCTGGATGACGTGCTGACCGACGTGCGGCGCATTACCGACGTCTGCGACTTGCCGCTGCTGGTGGACGTCGACACCGGTTTCGGCGCCTCGGCGTTCAACGTGGCGCGCACCGTGAAGTCGATGATCAAGTTCGGCGCGGCGGCGATTCACATCGAGGACCAGGTCGGCGCCAAGCGCTGCGGCCACCGACCGAACAAGGAAATCGTCACCCAGCAGGAAATGGTCGACCGCATCAAGGCCGCAGTCGATGCCCGTACCGATGACAGCTTCGTGATCATGGCCCGCACTGACGCGCTGGCGGTTGAAGGTCTGGAGTCGGCACTGGATCGCGCCGCCGCGTGCATCGAGGCCGGCGCCGACATGATCTTCCCGGAAGCCATCACCGAACTTGAGATGTACAAGCTGTTCGCCAACCGGGTGAAGGCACCGATCCTCGCCAACATCACCGAGTTCGGTTCGACGCCGCTGTACACCACCGAGCAACTGGCTGGCGCCGATGTGTCGCTGGTGCTGTATCCGCTGTCGGCGTTCCGCGCTATGAACAAGGCAGCGGAAAACGTCTACACCGCGATCCGCCGCGACGGCACCCAGCAGAATGTCATCGACACCATGCAGACGCGCATGGAGCTTTACGATCGCATCGATTACCACACCTTCGAGCAGAAGCTCGATGCGTTGTTTGCCGCTAAAAAATAAAGGCGAAGATCAAAAGATCGCAGCCTCGTTTCACTCGACAGCTCCTACAGGAACGCGGTCGATGTAGGAGCTGCCGAAGGCTGCGATCTTTTGCCAACAACACCGTAATTGCAGATTCCCTAACAAATTCAAGATTGGAGACAGCAATGGCCGAAGCAAAAGTACTCAGTGGCGCCGGGCTCAGGGGCCAGGTGGCCGGGCAAACCGCACTGTCCACCGTGGGCCAGGCCGGTGCCGGGCTGACCTATCGCGGCTACGACGTGCGTGAACTGGCAGCCGACGCGCAGTTCGAAGAGGTGGCGTACCTGCTGCTGTACGGCGAACTGCCGACCCAGGCGCAACTCGACGCTTACCAGCAAAAGCTGAGCAAGCTGCGCGACCTGCCGCAGGCACTGAAAGAAGTGCTCGAACGCATCCCTGCCGACGCTCACCCGATGGACGTCATGCGCACCGGTTGCTCGTTCCTCGGCAACCTCGAACCGGAGAAAGACTTCTCCGAGCAGCGCGACAAGACCGACCGTCTGCTCGCCGCGTTCCCGGCGATCATGTGCTACTGGTATCGCTTCAGTCACGACGGCAAACGCATCAACTGCGTCAGTGATGAGCCATCGATTGGCGGCCACTTCTTGCACCTGTTGCACGACAAGAAGCCGAGCGAACTGCACGTCAAAGTGATGAACGTGTCGCTGATTCTGTACGCCGAACACGAATTCAACGCCTCGACGTTTACCGCTCGCGTTTGTGCATCGACCCTGTCCGACCTGTATTCCTGCGTTACCGCGGCCATCGGTTCGTTGCGCGGCCCGCTGCACGGTGGCGCCAACGAAGCGGCGATGGAAATGATCGAGCGCTTCTCGTCGCCGGAAGAGGCGATCAAGGGCACCCTCGGCATGCTCGAGCGCAAGGACAAGATCATGGGCTTCGGCCACGCAATCTATAAGGACAGCGATCCGCGCAACGAGGTGATCAAGGGCTGGTCGAAAAAACTCGCCGACGAGGTCGGTGACAAGGTGTTGTTCGCGGTTTCCGAAGCCATCGACAAGACCATGTGGGAGCAGAAAAAACTGTTCCCCAATGCCGACTTCTACCATGCCTCGGCGTACCACTTCATGGGCATCCCGACCAAGCTGTTCACGCCGATCTTCGTCTGCTCGCGCCTGACCGGCTGGGCCGCGCACGTGTTCGAACAGCGCGCCAACAACCGCATCATCCGTCCAAGCGCCGAGTACATCGGCGTCGAACAGCGCAAGTTCGTGCCAATCGAACGTCGCTGAATGGTGGGCTGACCCGGAACCAGAGAACACCGCTAGACCCTGTGGGAGCGAGCCTGCTCGCGAAGACGGACTGACATCCAACATGGATGTCGACTGATCGACCGCTTTCGCGAGCAGGCTCGCTCCCACAGTGGATGGTGTGCAACTCAGGTTGTGTCAGCCACCCTTTGAAACCACCGTGACCCGAGCCCTGACCCGATGAACACAGCATTCCGCAAAAACCTGCCTGGCAGTTCCCTGGATTATTTCGACGTCCGTGCGGCGGTCGAGGCGATTCAGCCCGGCAGCTACGACACCCTGCCGTACACCTCCCGCGTGCTGGCGGAGAACCTGGTGCGTCGCTGCGACCCGGCCACGCTCACCGATTCCCTCAAGCAACTGATCGAACGCAAACGCGACCTCGACTTCCCGTGGTTCCCGGCGCGCGTGGTCTGCCACGACATTCTCGGCCAGACCGCGCTCGTGGACCTCGCCGGCCTGCGTGACGCGATTGCCCAGCAGGGTGGCGACCCGGCGCAGGTCAACCCGGTGGTGCCGACGCAACTGATCGTCGACCACTCGCTGGCGGTGGAAGCGGGCGGTTTCGACAAGCAGGCGTTCGAGAAGAACCGCGCCATCGAAGACCGGCGCAACGAAGACCGTTTTCACTTCATCAACTGGACCAAAAAGGCCTTCAAGAACGTCGACGTGATCCCGCCGGGCAACGGCATCATGCACCAGATCAACCTGGAGAAAATGTCTCCGGTGATCCAGGTGCGCGACGGCGTGGCGTTCCCCGACACCTGCGTCGGCACCGACAGCCACACCCCGCACGTCGATGCGCTGGGCGTGATCGCCATCGGCGTCGGTGGCCTCGAAGCCGAGAGCGTGATGCTCGGCCGCGCCTCGTGGATGCGCCTGCCGGAGAGCGTCGGCGTCGAACTGACCGGCAAGCTGCAACCGGGCATCACCGCCACCGACATGGTGCTGGCGCTGACCGAATACCTGCGCAAACAGAAAGTCGTCGGCGCCTGGCTGGAGTTCTTCGGCGAAGGCGCCTCGGCGCTGACCCTCGGCGACCGCGCAACCATCTCCAACATGGCCCCGGAGTACGGCGCCACCGCCGCGATGTTCTACATCGACCAGCAGACTATCGACTACCTGAAACTCACCGGTCGCGAAGACCAGCAAGTGCAGCTCGTCGAGCAGTACGCCAGACTCAACGGCTTGTGGGCTGACAGCCTGAAAGGCGCGCAATACGAGCGTGGCCTGAGTTTCGATCTGTCTTCGGTGGTGCGCAACATGGCCGGCCCGAGCAACCCGCACGCCCGTGTGGCGGTAGCGGATCTGGCGGCCAAAGGCATTTCCGGGCAGTGGGATGACGTGCCGGGGCAAATGCCCGATGGCGCGGTGATCATCGCGGCTATCACCAGCTGCACCAACACCAGCAACCCGCGCAACGTGATCGCCGCCGGCCTCTTGGCGCGCAACGCCAACAAGCTGGGGCTGACGCGCAAGCCGTGGGTCAAATCCTCGCTGGCGCCGGGTTCGAAAACCGTGGCGCTGTATCTCGATGAAGCGGGGCTGACCACGGAGCTGGAGCAACTCGGTTTCGGCGTCGTCGCGTTTGCCTGCACCACTTGCAACGGCATGTCCGGCGCCCTCGATCCGGTGATCCAGCAAGAGATCATCGACCGCGATGTGTATGCGACTGCCGTGCTCTCCGGCAACCGCAACTTCGACGGCCGCATTCACCCGTACGCCAAACAGGCGTTCCTCGCTTCGCCGCCGCTGGTGGTCGCTTACGCCATCGCCGGGACCATCCGTTTCGACATTGAAAAAGACGTGCTCGGCGTGGTCGATGGCAAGGAAATCCGCCTGAAAGACATCTGGCCGAGCGACGAAGAAATTGACGCGGTGGTGAAGTCGTCGGTCAAGCCGGAGCAATTCCGTCAGGTCTACATTCCGATGTTCGCCATCCATGAAGACACCGGCCCGAAAGTCACGCCGCTGTACGACTGGCGCGAGATGAGCACCTACATCCGCCGTCCGCCGTACTGGGAAGGCGCGCTGGCCGGCGCTCGTCCGCTCAAGGGCATGCGCCCGCTGGCGGTGCTGCCGGACAACATCACCACCGATCACCTGTCGCCCTCGAACGCGATCATGCTCGACAGTGCCGCCGGCGAATACCTGGCGAAAATGGGCCTGCCGGAAGAGGACTTCAACTCCTACGCCACGCACCGTGGCGACCACCTGACCGCGCAGCGTGCAACCTTCGCCAACCCGAAACTGTTCAACGAAATGGTCCAGGAAAACGGCAAGGTCAAACAGGGTTCGCTGGCCCGGGTCGAGCCGGAAGGCAAGGTGATGCGCATGTGGGAAGCCATCGAAACCTACATGGAGCGCAAGCAGCCGTTGATCATCATTGCCGGCGCCGACTACGGCCAGGGCTCGTCCCGCGACTGGGCGGCGAAAGGCGTGCGTCTGGCAGGCGTGGAAGCGATCGTCGCCGAAGGCTTCGAGCGTATCCACCGCACCAACCTGGTGGGTATGGGCGTGTTGCCGCTGGAGTTCAAACCGGGCACCGACCGTCACACGCTGGCCATCGACGGCAGCGAAACCTACGACGTGATCGGCGCCCGCACCCCGCGTGCCGACCTGACGCTGGTGATCCATTGCAAGTCCGGCGAGCGCGTTGAAGTGCCGGTGACCTGCCGTCTGGATACCGCTGAAGAAGTGTCGATCTACGAGGCCGGCGGCGTGCTGCAGCGCTTCGCCCAGGACTTCCTCGAAGAGTCGGCGGTTGCCGTTTAAATCACGTAGTGCGAGCGCGGGTCGGTTGACCCGCGTTTGCGGATAAGGAGCACCATGGCTCACGCAGCTAAGTTCGCACCGCAGATCAAAATACCCGCCACCTACATGCGCGGCGGCACCAGCAAAGGCGTGTTTTTCAGCCTCAAGGATCTTCCCGAAGCCGCGCAGATTCCCGGCCCGGCCCGCGATGCCTTGCTGCTGCGGGTGATCGGCAGCCCCGACCCGTACGACAAGCAGATCGACGGCATGGGCGGCGCCACCTCGAGCACCAGCAAAACCGTGATCCTGTCGAAAAGCATCAAGGCTGATCACGACGTCGATTACCTGTTCGGTCAGGTCTCCATCGACAAACCGTTCGTGGACTGGAGCGGCAACTGCGGCAACCTCTCGGCAGCGGTCGGTTCGTTCGCCATCAGCAACGGTCTGGTCGATGCCAACCGCATTCCGCACAACGGTGTGGCGGTGGTGCGCGTGTGGCAGGCCAACATCGGCAAGACCATCATCGCCCATGTGCCGATCACCAACGGCGAAGTGCAGGAGACCGGTGATTTCGAACTCGACGGCGTGACCTTTCCGGCCGCCGAAGTGCAGGTCGAATTCATGGACCCGGCGGCGGAAGAAGAGGGCGGCGGCGGTTCGATGTTCCCCACCGGCAACCTGATCGATCAGCTGGAGGTGCCGGGAGTCGGCACGTTCCAGGCAACCATGATCAACGCCGGGATCCCGACGATTTTCGTCAACGCCGCAGACATCGGCTACACCGGCACCGAGCTGCAAGGCGCGATCAACAGCGACCCGAAAGCACTGCAGATGTTCGAGACCATCCGCGCTTACGGTGCGTTGCGCATGGGCCTGATTTCGAGTCTGGATGAAGCGGCCAAGCGGCAGCACACGCCGAAAGTCGCGTTTGTCGCCAAGCCTGCGGATTACGTCGCGTCCAGCGGCAAATCGATTGCTGCCGCTGATGTCGATCTGCTGGTGCGTGCGTTGTCGATGGGCAAACTGCACCACGCGATGATGGGCACGGCAGCGGTGGCGATCGGCACGGCGGCGGCGATTTCCGGGACGCTGGTCAACCTTGCGGCGGGCGGTGTCGAGCGCAACGCTGTGCGCTTCGGCCATCCGTCCGGCACCCTGCGCGTGGGGGCCGAGGCCAGTCTGGAAAACGGTGAGTGGGTGGTGAAAAAAGCCATCATGAGCCGCAGTGCGCGGGTGCTGATGGAAGGCTTCGTCCGCATCCCCGGCGACTCCTTCTGAATCCAGCACCGAACAGAACTGTAGGAGCTGCCGCAGGCTGCGATCTTTTGATTTTGCTTTTCAAGATCAAGATCAAAAGATCGCAGCCTGCGGCAGCTCCTACAGAGATTGCTTTTCAAAAATAAAAATCCATCGCCTGAACCGAGGTCCCATCAACGAACCACTGCCAGAGTGAATCGAACATGAGCGCCAACGTCGACCTGAACAACCGCCCCGACTACGACCGTGTCCTGCAGGACATTGCCGATTACGTCCTCACCTTCAATATCGAATCTGCCGAAGCCCTCGACACCGCCCGCAACTGCCTGATGGACACCCTGGGCTGTGGCCTGCTGGCGCTGCGTTTTCCCGAATGCACCAAACACCTCGGCCCCATCGTCGAGGGCACCGTGGTGCCATTCGGGGCGCGCGTGCCTGGCACTCCCTATCGCCTGGACCCGGTGAAAGCCGCGTGGGACATCGGCTGCATCGTGCGCTGGCTTGATTACAACGACACCTGGCTCGCGGCCGAATGGGGGCATCCGTCGGACAACCTCGGCGGGATTCTCGCGGTGGCTGATCACCTGTCGCAGAAACGTATCGCCAACGGCGAAGCGCCACTGACCGTGCGCGACGTGCTCGAAGCGATGATCATGGCCCACGAGATTCAAGGCGTGATCGCTCTGGAAAATTCGTTCAACCGCGTCGGCCTCGACCACGTTCTACTGGTGAAAGTCGCTTCGACCGCCGTCACCGCCAAATTGATGGGCGCCCGTCGCGAACAACTGCTGTCGGCGTTGTCCCATGCGTTCGCCGATGGTCAGGCGCTGCGCACTTATCGTCATGCGCCGAACGCCGGGTCGCGCAAGTCCTGGGCGGCGGGGGATGCGACCAGCCGCGGCGTGCGTCTGGCCGACATCGCGCTACGCGGCGAGATGGGCATTCCCGGGGTGTTGACGGCCAAACAGTGGGGCTTCTACGACGTATCGTTCAGCCACACCAACCACGATCTGGCGCTCAAGCCGGAGGGCAAGCGCATCTTCAGCTTCTCGCGGCCCTACGGCAGTTACGTGATGGAAAACGTACTGTTCAAGATCAGCTTCCCCGCCGAATTCCACGCGCAAACGGCCTGCGAAGCGGCGGTGACCTTGCATCCGTTGGTGCGCAACCGCTTGCATGAAATCGACCGCATCGTCATCACCACCCATGAGTCGGCGATTCGCATCATCTCCAAGGTCGGGCCGCTGGCCAACGCCGCCGACCGCGATCACTGCCTGCAGTACATGACCGCCGTGCCGCTGGCGTTCGGCAACCTGCTGGCCGAGCAGTACGAGGACGACTTCCACGCCGCGCACCCGATCATCGATGTACTGCGCGAGAAGATGGTCATCGTCGAAGATCCGCGTTTCACCCGCGAATACCTGGAGGCTGACAAGCGCTCGATTGCCAACGCGGTGCAGGTGTTTTTCAAGGACGGGACGAGCACCGAAAACGTGGTGGTCGAATACCCGATCGGTCACCGTCGCCGCCGCGCCGATGGCATCCCGTTGCTGGAGGACAAGTTCAAGGCCAACCTGGCGACGCGTTTCACCGCGCAGCGCAGCAACGAGATCTTCACCCTGTGCAAGGATCAGCAAGCGCTCGAAGCCACACCGGTCAATCGCTTCGTCGATCTGTTCGTGATCTAGACGCAGTGCCCGAGATGACGAGGGCTACAGGCTGCCCTCGACATCCTCCAGGCTGAAGGTTTCGGTGTGGTCGTCGTAGGAGAAAATTTCCGCGTAACGGCCCCAGGCGATCACCACTTCCAGGGTTTTCTCGACGAACGCTTCGGTCAGCGAATCCTGCAGTTCCTGCTCGAAACGCACCCGTGGCGCGCGGTGACCGTTGCGCTCCAGCAGTACCTGGCGGATGCGCGCGGCCAGCGGCACATGGCGAATCAGATGTTCGGCGAACAGGGTTTTGCGCTCTTGGGTGCCGTAGTCAGCGAACAGTTTGCCGGCCTCGGTCAGGGTGATGTCGGCGCCCTTGAGTTCGGCAAAACCGAGGTGTTCGATCATTTCGGCCACCGGAAACAGGTCATCGACCTCCAGCAAGCGCCGTTCGGCCACGGTGGGCAGGCCGGCATGGCCGTTGTAGGGTTCGGCGGCGATCGTTTCGATCAGGCCGGCCATCAGGTTGGTCGAGACCTCCGGCAGCGGGCTGCTCATTTTCAGCTCGGGCTTGCCGGCGCTGGCGTCGGCGCTGCGGCGGTCGGTCATCTGCGCGTAAATGTCATCGACCATCTGCCGGAAAGTCGGATCGAGACGATTGCGTGGGTGGGTGAACGGTACCTTGATTTCCGCCACTACACGTCCGGGGTTGGACGACAGCACCAGAATGCGGTCGCACATCAGCACGGCCTCCTCGATGTTGTGGGTGACGATCAGGATCGATTTGATCGGCAATTGCTTGCCGCTCCACAAGTCCAGCAGATCGGTCCTCAAGGTTTCGGCGGTCAGAACGTCCAGCGCCGAGAACGGTTCGTCCATCAGTAACAAAGTCGGGTTGACCACCAGGGCGCGGGCGAATCCGACGCGCTGGCGCATGCCACCGGACAGCTCGCGAGGGTAGGCGTTTTCGAACCCGTCGAGGCCGATCAGGTCGATGGCGGCCAGCGCGCGCTTGCGCGCAGCTTTGCGTTCGACCTGCAAGGCTTGCAGGCCGGCCTCGACGTTTTCCAGTACGGTCAGCCACGGGAACAATGCAAAAGTCTGGAACACCATGGCCACGCCTTCGGCCGGGCCGTGCAGCGGCTGGCCGTTGTACAGGACTGTGCCTGACGACGGTTCGATCAGTCCGGCGATAATCCGCAGCAACGTCGACTTGCCGGAGCCGGAGCGGCCGAGCATGCCGACGATCTCGCCTTCGCGCAGGGTCAGATCGACCCCGCTGAGCACTTGCAGTTCTTCCTTGCCCTTGCCAAACACCCGGTTCACGTCGTTGAGCGCATAGATTTCCGGGCTGGCGGCGGTTGGTTCGGTGTAGGTATTCATCGCAGCGAATCCCGTTAATTCAGTCGGAGTTTGTTTTCGGCGACGGCGTACATCGGTCGCCAGACCAAGCGATTGAAGGCCACGACGAAGATCGCCATCACCACCACGCCCAGAGTGATTTTCGGAAAGTCGCCGGCGGCGGTGGTCTGGGCGATGTAGGCGCCCAGACCGTGGGCGACGACCTTGTCCTGCCCCCAGGAAACGAATTCGGAAACGATGCTGGCGTTCCACGCACCGCCCGAAGCGGTGATGGCGCCGGTCACGTAGTACGGGAAGATCCCCGGCAGCATCACCTTGCGCCACCACAGCCAGCCGCGAATGCGGAAGTTGGTTGCGGCCTCCTTGTAATCATTGGGGAAGGCGCTGGCCCCGGCGATCACGTTGAACAGGATGTACCACTGGGTGCCGAGCACGATCAGCGGGCTGAGCCAGATGTCCGGGTTCAACTGGTAGCGCAGGATGACGATGACGAACACCGGAAACAGCAGGTTGGCCGGGAACGCGGCGAGAAACTGCGCCAGCGGCTGGATCTTCTCCGCCAGCGCCGGGCGCAGGCCGATCATCACGCCAAGTGGCACCCAGATCAGCGAGGCGATGAAAATCAGCCCCGCGACCCGAAGCAGGGTGAAGAACCCCAGCAGCAACACGTGACCGACTTCAGCGATCGTCACCTCGGTGCCGACATACAGCACGATGTGGTACAGCGCATAAGCGGTCAGCAGCGCGATCAGCGCGCCCCAGATCCAGTCGATTCTCCTGGATGTCGCCGGGTTGTCAGAGGTCATCGCCTGACGCGCCGCGCGCGGCAGGTTCAATCGCATGTTGCCCAGCCGGCTGATGGCGCGGCTGAACGGGCGCAGCAGGCGTTGGATCAAGCGGGTGCGCTGGATCAGGTTCAGCACCCACGACTCCGGTGCGGCGGTCTGCGAGGCGGTGTTCTCCATGCGGAACTTGTCGGCCCAGGCCACCAGCGGGCGGAACAGGAACTGGTCGTAGATCAGGATCACCACGATCATCGTCAGGATTACGCAGCCCACCGCGTGCAGGTCTTTCTGTGCGATTGCCAACGCCAGATACGAGCCGATGCCTGGCAGGGTGATGGTCTGGTCACCGACGGTGATCGCTTCCGACGCCACCACGAAGAACCAGCCGCCGGACATGCTCATCATCATGTTCCAGATCAATCCGGGCATGGCGAACGGCACGTCGAGTTTCCAGAATCGCTGCCAGCCTGACAGTTGCAGGTTGGTCGACACCTCCACCAGATCCCGCGGCAGCATGCGCAGCGACTGGTAGAAGCTGAAGGTCATGTTCCACGCCTGACTGGTGAAAATCGCAAAGATCGCGGCGAACTCTGCGCCGAGCACCCGGCCGGGAAACAACAGCAGAAAGAAGGTCACGGTGAACGAGATGTAGCCCAGCACCGGCACCGATTGCAGGATATCCAGCACCGGCACCAGCAGTTTTTCCGCGCGGCGGCTTTTTGCGGCCAGGGTGCCGTAAAGCAGGGTGAACACCAATGCCGCGACCATCGCCGCAAGCATGCGCAGGGTAGTGCGCATGGCGTATTCCTGCAGGTTGCCTGGGTCGAGGGAAATCACTTCGCTCTGCAAGGTGGCGATGGGCGCCCAGGTTTCCCGGGCGGTGATCGAGAAAAACAGCAGGAAGCCGATCACCAGCGGCATGGCGATCAGGTCCCAGCGATTGGGCAGCAAGCGCCGGGCCGTGGCCGGGATGTAGTGACGGAACACTTTCTTCATACGCAGTGATTCCAGCGGTTTCCAAAGGGGCGCGGCAGTCTGAGCGTAGCTTCTGTCTGCACGACCCACCGAGAATGAGCGGATGCTCGTTCTTCAGGTTCAAGTGGGAAGTGGATGTTGCGGACCTGGCGCATTCGACAGGCCGGAAGGGCAGGCATAGCGGGGTTTTCAGCCCGGATGCGCTGCTTGCGCGGATTGTATGTTTTGCGATGTTACAAAGACGTAAAGAACCTGTCGGTTTTGGGTGAAGAAATTTTCACGTGCAGGGTGCCGCGTCGCGAGCCGCCGGACCGACAGCGGCATGGCCGAGGGCTTGCTGAATGAGCGGATCAGCGAGATTGGCCGTGGCGAGCAAGCCCCCTCCCGCGGTTTGATCGAGTGGAATGCGGTCCAGTGTGGGAGCGAGCGTGCTCGCGAAGGCGCCAGAGCAGGCACCGCAACGCTATTTGAAACGCCGCTCGACGCCTTTCTCCACCAGAATCTTCGCCGAAATCTCTTCCACCGAAAAATGCGTGGAGTTGATGTGCGGGATGTTCTCGCGGCGGAACAGGTTTTCCACTTCGCGCACTTCGAATTCGCATTGGGCGTAGCTCGAATAGCGGCTGTTGGGCTTGCGTTCGTTGCGAATCGCGGTGAGGCGGTCCGGGTCGATGGTCAGGCCGAACAGTTTGTGCTGATGGGCGCGCAGGGCGGTTGGCAGGGTCAGACGCTCCATGTCGTCTTCGGTCAACGGGTAGTTGGCCGCGCGGATGCCGAATTGCATCGCCATGTACAGGCACGTCGGCGTCTTACCACATCGCGACACGCCCACTAGTATCAGGTCGGCCTTGTCGTAATAGTGGGTGCGTGCGCCGTCATCGTTGTCGAGGGCGAAGTTCACCGCCTCGATACGCTCCATGTAATTGGAGTTGTGGCCGATCGAATGCGACTTGCCGACGGTGTAGGAGGAATGCTCGGTCAGCTCCTGTTCGAGCGGGGCGAGGAAGGTCGAGAAAATGTCGATCATGAAACCATTGGACGTTGCGAGAATCTCACGGATGTCCTGATTGACGATGGTGTCGAAGATGATCGGGCGGAAGCCGTCGGTTTCAGCGGCTTTGTTGATTTGTTGTACCATGGCCCGCGCTTTGTCCGCGTTGTCGATATACGGCCGCGTGAGCTTGGTGAAGGTAATGTTTTCGAACTGCGCCAGAAGGCTTTGACCCAGGGTTTCGGCGGTAATGCCGGTGCCATCGGAGATAAAGAAAGCAGATCGTTTCATTTGCACCTTGGGCCTTAAGCTAATGAGCATTCTTGGATATGATAGGCGCGATTTGCCGGCCGCCATTGGCCCGCATTCTCACTTATTTTCCAGGTCCAGGCCATACAGCCGGCCAACGCTCCCCCGAGCTGCCGGTTTCTGAGCTTTTCCAACACAGTTAGTGGAGAGATCACCTTGGTAGAGTACGTAGTTTCCCTCGATAAGCTCGGCAAACACGATGTTGAGCATGTGGGGGGCAAGAACGCATCCCTGGGCGAGATGATCAGCAACCTGGCAGGTGCCGGTGTGTCGGTCCCCGGCGGCTTTGCCACCACCGCGCAGGCCTATCGCGACTTTCTCGAACTGAGCGGCCTCAACGACCAGATCCACAAGGCTCTCGACGCCCTGGACGTCGATGACGTCAACGCGCTGGCCAAGACCGGTGCACAGATCCGTCAATGGATCATGGAAGCCGAATTCCCCGAAAAACTGAATACCGAGATCCGCACCGCGTTCGCTGCGCTGTCGGCCGGTAACCCTGACGTGGCCGTGGCCGTGCGCTCTTCCGCCACCGCCGAAGACTTGCCGGACGCCTCGTTCGCCGGTCAACAGGAAACCTTCCTGAACATCCGTGGCGTGGAAAACGTTATCCGCGCCGCCAAAGAGGTGTTCGCTTCGCTGTTCAACGACCGCGCCATCTCCTACCGCGTGCACCAGGGCTTCGACCACAAACTGGTCGCCCTGTCGGCTGGCGTGCAGCGCATGGTGCGTTCGGAAACCGGTACCGCCGGTGTGATGTTCACTCTCGATACCGAATCCGGTTTCCGTGACGTGGTGTTCATCACCGGCGCCTACGGTCTGGGCGAAACCGTCGTCCAAGGCGCGGTCAACCCGGATGAGTTCTACGTGCACAAAGGCACGCTGGAGGCCGGTCGCCCGGCGATCCTGCGGCGCAACCTGGGCAGCAAAGCCATCAAAATGATCTATGGCGACGAGGCCAAGGCCGGTCGTTCGGTGAAGACCGTCGATGTCGACAAGGCTGAACGCGCACGTTTCTGCCTGACCGACGCTGAAGTCAGCGAGCTGGCCAAGCAGGCGATGATCATCGAGAAGCACTACGGCTGCCCGATGGACATCGAGTGGGCCAAGGACGGTGACGACGGCAAGCTGTACATCGTGCAGGCCCGTCCGGAAACCGTGAAGAGCCGCACCCAGGCCAACGTCATGGAACGTTACCTGCTGAAAGAAACCGGCACTGTGCTGGTGGAAGGTCGTGCCATTGGCCAGCGCATCGGCGCCGGTAAAGTGCGGATCATCAAGGACGTCTCGGAAATGGACAAAGTCCAGGCCGGTGACGTGCTGGTCTCCGACATGACCGACCCGGACTGGGAGCCGGTGATGAAGCGCGCCAGCGCCATCGTCACCAACCGTGGCGGCCGTACCTGTCACGCGGCGATCATCGCCCGTGAACTGGGGATTCCGGCGGTGGTGGGTTGCGGCAACGCCACCCAACTGCTGAAGGATGGCCAGGGCGTGACCGTGTCCTGCGCCGAAGGCGACACCGGTTACATCTTCGAAGGCGAACTGGGCTTCGACGTCAAGAAAAACTCCGTGGACGCCATGCCGGAGCTGCCGTTCAAAATCATGATGAACGTCGGCAACCCGGACCGCGCCTTCGACTTCGCGCAGTTGCCGAACGCCGGTGTCGGTCTGGCGCGTCTGGAGTTCATCATCAACCGCATGATCGGCGTACACCCGAAAGCGCTGTTGAACTACGACGGCCTGCCGCAGGAAATCAAGGACAGCGTCGACAAGCGCATCGCCGGTTACCACGATCCGGTCGGTTTCTACGTCGAAAAACTGGTGGAAGGCATCAGCACCCTCGCGGCCGCGTTCTGGCCGAAGAAGGTCATCGTGCGTCTGTCGGACTTCAAGTCCAACGAGTACGCCAACCTGATCGGCGGCAAGCTGTACGAGCCGGAAGAAGAAAACCCGATGCTCGGCTTCCGTGGTGCTTCGCGCTACATCAGCGAATCGTTCCGCGATTGTTTCGAGCTTGAGTGCCGCGCGCTGAAACGCGTGCGCAACGAGATGGGCCTGACCAACGTCGAAATCATGGTGCCGTTCGTCCGTACCCTGGGCGAAGCCAGCCAGGTGGTCGATCTGCTCGCCGAAAACGGCTTGGCCCGTGGCGACAACGGCCTGCGCGTGATCATGATGTGCGAACTGCCATCCAACGCGATTCTCGCTGAAGAATTCCTCGAATTCTTTGACGGTTTCTCCATCGGTTCCAACGACCTGACCCAGCTGACCCTGGGCCTGGACCGTGACTCCGGGATCATCGCGCACCTGTTCGACGAGCGTAATCCGGCGGTCAAGAAGCTGCTGGCCAACGCGATTGCCGCGTGCAACAAGGCCGGCAAGTACATCGGCATTTGCGGTCAGGGCCCTTCGGATCACCCGGACCTGGCCAAATGGCTGATGGAGCAGGGCATCGAAAGCGTGTCGCTGAACCCGGACTCCGTACTGGAAACCTGGTTCTTCCTCGCCGAAGGCCAAGCGCAGGCGTAATCAGGTGTGAACGGCCCGTTCCCCTTGTGGGAGCGAGCCTGCTCCGGGCGGCGTTCCGACGAAGACGTAGCAACATTCATCAGTGATGTTGGCTGACACTCCGCTTTCGCGAGCAGGCTGGCTCCCACGGGAGGCGGGTTTGAGATTTGAGTAGGGCGGGCTCCTGTAGATGCCGCCCTTTTTTGTGCAAGAGCATTATGCAAAGCAGCAGCAACCTGTTTCCTGTCGCCCTGATCAGCGCCGAACGTCGCGGTGATCTGAGCGAAGATGTCTATCGACTCAAACCCGGCAACAGTCCCGACTGGTCCGTGGAGATCGCCGTGACCCGCTTGGGCATGGCGGATGACACGGCGCCGCGCGGCGTGCCGGTGATTTTGCTGCATGGCAGTTTTTCCAACCGGCGCTTCTGGTTTTCCCCCAAAGGCCTGGGCCTGGGCGCTTACCTGACGCGTCTGGGCTTCGACGTGTGGATCCCGGAGATGCGCGGCCACGGCCTGTCGCAACGCAACGAGGACTACCGGCGCAACCGCGTGGCCGACTACGCCCGTTACGATCTGCCGGTGATTGCCGCGTTCGTCCGTGAGCAGAGCGGGCAGGTCCCGCACTGGATCGGTCATTCGCTGGGTGGCATTACCCTGGCGGCGGCGCTCGGTGGCGAATACCTCGGCGAGCCGGCGGTGGCCTCGGCGGCGTTTTTCGGCACGCAGGTCAGCCGCACTTATTGGCCGTTGAAGATTCCGCCGGTGGAGTGGAGCGGGCGCTTCATTCTCAAGCGTTTCGCGCAATTGTCCGGCTCGCGCCTCAAGCGCGGCCCGGAAGACGAACCCATCGGTCTGGCGCTGGAAAGCATGCGCTGGTACGGCCTGTTCGGGCGGTTTGGCGACAAGGACAAGGATTGGTGGGCAGGGCTTGCCGAGGTGCAGGTGCCGGTGCTGGCCGTGACGGCAGCGGGGGATCACCAGGATCCGGCGTGGGCCTGTCGCAAACTGTTCGAGCAGATCGGCTCCGAGCACAAACAGTTCGTCAATCTGGGGCGCGAGCAGGGCTTCAGCGACAACTTCGGGCATGTCGAGATGCTGGTGAGCAAAGCGGCGCAGGCCGAGGTCTGGCCACTGGTGGCGCGTTGGTTGAGCGATCAGCAGACGCCGTTGCTCGGCGACAAGCCGGATCTTGCTGCTGCGGTCTGAGCCGGGTGCTCTGAAAAGGGCATTTCGTTCAGGTCGGCTTGCGGCTAAGATATGACGCATTGTGCGGTTCTGGTCATATTTGGTGGCTGTTTAGCTATTACGTTTCAGCGTTTGTTCAGGTTCGTTCAGCGACCATTGCATGAACTAAGGTAAACAGCGACCGCCGGGACTCGTTTCAACAGAGTGCGACATCCTAGATCGTCTTCCTTTTTACAGGAGTTTTTCGATGAACCATTACCTTACGCCTGACCTGTGCGACGCCTATCCGGAGCTGGTTCAGGTGCTGGAGCCGATGTTCAGCAATTTCGGCGGCCGTGATTCCTTCGGCGGCGAAATCGTGACCATCAAATGTTTCGAAGACAACTCGCTGGTCAAGGCGCAAGCCGAACTCAAGGGCAGCGGCAAGGTGCTGGTGGTCGATGGCGGCGGTTCGCTGCGCCGCGCGCTGCTGGGCGACATGATCGCCGAGAAAGCCGCGAAAAACGGCTGGGAAGGGATGGTCATCTACGGTTGCATCCGTGATGTCGACGTTATTGCCCAGACCGATCTCGGCGTTCAGGCGTTGGCCAGCCATCCGATGAAGACCGAAAAACGTGGCATCGGTGACCTCAACGTAGCGGTGACTTTCGCCGGCGTGACGTTCCATCCGGGCCATTACATCTATGCGGACAACAACGGCGTGATCGTTTCGCCAAGTCCGCTGCAGATGCCCGAATAAGTTTTTCGACAAAGGGATGCGGATGTTCGAGGAAGAAAACGCGCAGTGGGGGCTGGTGCACGCCCTGGTGCTGGACGGTAAAGGCGGTGCGCGTTCGATTGCCCGGACTGAACTCGACGATCTGCAGCTGCAGGCCCATGAGAGCCTGTGGCTGCATTGGGATCGCAGTCATCCGCAAACCCAGACCTGGCTGCGCAAATCCAGCGGCCTGAATGAATTCGCCTGCGACCTGCTGCTGGAAGAGAACACTCGGCCGCGCCTGCTGCCGTTGCCGGATGCCGAGTTGCTGCTGTTTCTGCGCGGGGTCAACCTCAACCCGGGGGCCGAGCCGGAAGACATGGTCTCGGTGCGGATTTTCGCCTCCGCCCAGCGCGTCATCTCGCTGCGTCTGCGCCCGTTGCGCGCCACCGATGAACTGCTGGCGCTGCTGAACGAAGGCAAAGGCCCGAAAACCTCCTCTGAGCTGATCCTGTATCTGGCGCAATTCCTCACCCACAAGGTGCAGGATCTGGTCACGTGCCTGTCGGAACTGGTCGATGAAGAGGAAGAAAAGCTCGATGCCGACGAACGGTATACCCCCGAACATGGCTCGATTTTGCACATCCGTCGCAGGGCGGCCGGACTGAAGCGTTTTCTGGCGCCGCAGCGGGATATTTTCGGACAACTGACGCGGATAAAACTGCCGTGGTTTGTCGATGATGATGCTGACTACTGGAACGAATTGAACAACAGCCTGACCCGCTATCTCGAAGAGCTGGAACTGACCCGAGAGCGCATGGGGCTGGTGCTGGAGGCCGAAGACCGGCGTTTGAACGTGCGCATGAATCGCACGATGTACCGCTTCGGCATCATCACCTGCATCTTTTTGCCGATGAGTTTTCTCACCGGTCTATTGGGTATCAACGTGGGCGGCATTCCGTTCTCGAGCAGCCCTTATGGTTTCCTGATTGCCTGTCTGACAGTGCTGGCGATGGCCATCGGTCAATGGTGGTTATTCCGCCGTTTGCGCTGGGTGTGAATATGCAACATGTGACCCGACCAAATTTGCCCGCGTCTTTCACAGACATCACGAGAGGTGCGTATGCACGATCCGTTTGAACAGTCTTTGCGCGACATGCTCAACGCCTCGCCGTCCAGCCGCGACGACGATGCCTGCCTGGGTCGCGTACTCAAAACCGCCAACCGCCAGGTGGGCGCCGGTGATCTGTTCAGCCTGCTGGGCCGCTGGTTGCCCGCGCTGATGATCGCCCTGAATAACGGATCGGCCCACGTTTCGCCGGTTTCCCGTCTTCGTAAAACTACTGCACGCACTGCTGATAAGGCTGATTGAATATGGAACTTGATCTCTGGACTCAGAGCCTCGTCACTGCAATGACTGCGTTGTGGACCAAAGTCGCCAATTTCATCCCGAACCTGTTCGGCGCACTGGTCGTGCTGCTGTTGGGCTTCGTGGTGGCCAAGTTGCTCGATACCCTGCTGTCCAAGCTGCTGGCCAAGCTGGGCCTTGATCGCCTGATGGGCGGCACCGGTCTGACCAAATTGATGTCGCGAGCCGGCCTGCAAGTGCCGATCTCGACCTTGATTGGCAAGATCGTTTACTGGTTCGTTCTGCTGATTTTTCTGGTTTCTGCAGCAGAGTCCCTTGGACTTGAGCGAGTTTCAGCTACGCTGGACATGCTGGCGTTGTATTTGCCGAAAGTTTTCGGCGCCGCGCTGGTGTTGCTGGTGGGTGTTTTGCTCGCGCAATTGGCCAACGGCCTCGTGCGCGGGGCGGCAGAAGGTGTAGGGCTGGACTACGCTTCGGGTTTGGGCCGCATTGCCCAGGGGCTGGTGATCATCATCAGCATCTCGGTCGCGATCAGTCAGCTTGAGGTCAAGACCGACCTGCTGAACCACGTAATCGTCATCGTATTGATTACCGTTGGTCTGGCCGTAGCGCTGGCCATGGGGTTGGGAAGCCGGGAAATTGCCGGTCAGATTCTTGCGGGAATCTATGTGCGTGAGTTGTACCAGGTTGGGCAACAAGTGCGTGTTGGTGAGGTCGAAGGCCAGATCGAAGAGATCGGCACGGTTAAAACCACATTGCTGACCGATGAGGGTGAGCTAGTCTCACTTTCCAATCGGATCCTGCTGGAACAGCATGTGAGTAGCCGCTAACCCGGCAAACCCTGCTAATGTATGCCGCCGCAAAATGCCCTGAAAGGGGTGCGGCGGACATTGACCTGACTGTCGGCACGACTTGTTTTGAATAAAGCCCAAACGCTATCCACGCGCTATGACCCCCGTGAGCTCTCTGATGAGGAGCTGGTCGCGCGCGCGCATACCGAGCTGTTTCACGTGACGCGCGCCTATGAAGAGCTGATGCGGCGTTACCAGAGAACATTATTTAACGTTTGTGCGAGATATCTTGGGAACGATCGCGACGCAGACGATGTCTGTCAGGAAGTGATGCTTAAGGTGCTGTATGGCCTGAAGAACTTCGAGGGGAAATCGAAGTTCAAAACCTGGCTCTACAGCATCACGTATAACGAATGCATCACGCAGTATCGGAAGGAACGGCGAAAGCGTCGCTTGATGGACGCCTTGAGTCTGGACCCGCTGGAAGAAGCGTCGGAAGAAAAGGCGCCGAAACCCGAGGAGAAGGGCGGACTCGATCGCTGGCTGGTGTATGTGAACCCGATTGACCGTGAAATTCTGGTGCTACGATTTGTCGCAGAGCTGGAGTTTCAGGAGATCGCAGACATCATGCACATGGGTTTGAGTGCGACAAAAATGCGGTACAAACGTGCTCTAGACAAATTGCGTGAGAAATTTGCAGGCATTGCTGAAACTTAGTTCAGCGCAAATATCTCTTACGTGTAGGCAAGTTCTGATAGACTTGCCGCCGAGTTGTCCCCCGGTTTGCGGGACTGCTTCACAATCACCAGATGGGGATTTAACGGATGAAACTGAAAAACACCTTGGGCTTGGCCATTGGTTCTCTTATTGCCGCTACTTCGTTCGGCGCACTGGCACAAGGCCAAGGCGCAGTTGAAGGCGAGATCAACTACAAGAAGCAGTACAACGACAGCATTGATCATGTCGAAGACGGCTTCAACCCAGGCGCCAAAATCGGTTACTTCCTGACCGATGACGTCTCGATCAACTTCGGCTGGGATCGTAACAACCACACCCGTTCGAACGACGGTACCGGCAGCCAGAAACTGCGTGGTGACAACTTCGGTCTGACCGCTCAATACCACTTCAACAACGCTGGCGACGCTCTGCGTCCATACGTTGAAGGTGGCGTTAAGCATGGCAACCTGACCAACGTAGCTGCTGACGGCCACACCGGTCGCGACCAGTCGACTTTCCTGACTGCTGGCGCTGGCGTTAAGTACTACTTCGCCGAAAACTTCTTCGCCCGTGCTGGCGTAGAAGCTGACTACAAACTGGACAACGGCCGTTGGGACTACGCTCCATCGGTTGGTCTGGGTGTGAACTTCGGTGGCGGCGGCAAGCCAGCTGCTGCTCCAGTTCCAGCTCCGGCTGAAGTCTGCTCCGACAGCGACAACGACGGCGTTTGCGACAACGTTGACAAGTGCCCGGACACCCCAGCCAACGTAACTGTTGACGCTGATGGCTGCCCAGCAGTTGCTGAAGTTGTTCGTGTAGAGCTGGACGTGAAATTCGACTTCGACAAGTCGGTCGTCAAGCCAAACAGCTACGCTGACATCAAGAACCTGGCTGACTTCATGAAGCAGTACCCAGCCACTCACACCACTGTTGAAGGTCACACTGACTCCGTCGGTCCTGACGCTTACAACCAGAAACTGTCCGAGCGTCGTGCAAACGCCGTTAAGCAAGTTCTGACCCAGCAGTACGGTGTTGAGTCGTCCCGCGTTCAGTCGATCGGCTACGGCGAATCCCGCCCAGTTGCTGACAACAAAACTGAAGCTGGCCGTGCTGTTAACCGTCGCGTAGAAGCGCAGGTTGAAGCTCAAGCTAAGTAATTAGCTGCCGCTACGAGAAAAGCCCGGCTCAGGCCGGGCTTTTCTTTGCCTGCGATTTGGCTTTGAAGCTATAAAGATCGCAGCCTGCGGCAGCTCCTACACGGTATCCGCACACATCCTGTAGGAGCTGCCGAAGGCTGCGATTCTTTGATTTTCAGCAACTGCGGCCACCGCGCCAATGACCAGAATGGCCGGGCTCTTCAGTCCAAACCTGCAAGCGTCGTCACCCATGCTCATCAGATCACTGCGGCACTCGCGCTGTTCTGGCAGAGAGGCATTTTCGATCATCGCCACTGGCATATCCGCCGCCATCCCGCCCGCCAACAACTGATCGCGGATCTCGTCCAGTTTGGCCACCCCCATGTAGATCACCAGTGTCGTACCGCCTTGCGCCAGCGCCTGCCAGTTCAATTGGCTATCGTCCTGGGTATGCGCGGTGACTAGCGTCACCCCGCGCGCCACACCGCGCAACGTCAGCGGAATATCACACTGTGTCGCGCCAGCAAGGCCGGCGGTAATGCCGTTGACCAGCTCGACCTCAACCCCACGTTCGCGCAACCACTGCGCCTCCTCACCACCACGGCCGAAAATGCACGGGTCACCGCCCTTGAGCCGCACCACGCATAGGCCTTGGCGGGCATAACGCAGCATCAGCCGATGGATGAAGGCCTGCGGCGTCGAGCGACAGCCACCGCGCTTGCCCACGGCAATGATTCGCGCCGTAGGGCAATGCTCCAGCAGGGCGTCATTGACCAGGTCGTCAATCAACACCACCTTTGCTTCGCGCAACGCGCGTACCGCTTTGAGCGTCAGCAACTCGGGATCACCGGGGCCTGCGCCCACCAGCCAGACTTTTGCATTCATGGTGTTTTCCTTCAGATGACCGATACCGGCTGCAGATCAGCGGCCAGCAAACGCTTGATTTCAGGGACACACGAGCCGCATTGCGTGCCGCACCCCAGTTGTTGTTTGAGACCTTGCAGATCCAGGCCTTGGCGAATTCCGGCACACACCGCGCTGTGACTGACGTTTTTGCAGTTGCACAGGGTTTTGCCCGGATTGGCCTGAATGCCGGCATTGCCGGGTGGCGCACTCATCGGCGCCAGAAGCCAGCGGCGCAGTTGTTCATCGGCGCGACCCTCCAGCCACAAGCCTTGCAGCCAGTGCTGAGCCAGGGTTTCGCCCGCGAGGCGGATTGCGGTGATTCGGCCGTTTTCGATGCGTACCCGTTTGCCAATGGCGCGGCGCGGGTCGTCGTAGGCCAGCACTGGACCGTCGAGCAGCGTCAGGCACTGGTCGATGTCGCGCAGCCGTTGCGGCTCTGGCGGCGTGACGCTGGCAGCGCGTATCAGCAGCGCGGGCCGCTCACGTCCGACAAGGCTGAGGCTCACATAGGAAAACGCCTCGCAGAGAGGTCGTAGCGTCTCGAAATGCCGTTGAACATCGCCCTCGATCAGGGCGAACAAGTGCCATGGCAGATTTACCGCTTCCAGACGCACGCCGCTGTGTTTGAGTTCGGGCTGTTTCGACAAAGGATCGAAGGCCGGCAAGGTCAGACTGTTGACCCCGCCCTTGAGAAACCGGTCGCCCCAATGCATCGGCAGAAATGCCTGACCGGGGCGCACGCCGTCATCGCTGTCGACCGCGACGATCACGGCACCGCGCCGACTCTTCAGGTTGACCAGATCCCCCGGCTGCAAGCGCTGCCGGCGTAACTCGTCCGGGTGCAGGCTTAACACGGCTTCGCTGACATGCCCGAACAATTGCGCTGCCGTGCCGGTGCGGCTCATGCCGTGCCATTGATCGCGCAGGCGGCCGGTGATCAGCGTCAGTGGGAACCGTGCATCGCGTTGTTCTTTGGCGGCGCGATAAGGATCGGCGACGAACTGCGCGCGACCGTTAGCCGTGGGAAAAATCCCGTCGCCATACAAGCGTGCCGTGCCTTGCCGGGCGCCGGCCGGAAAAGGCCATTGCTGCGGTCCCAGTTCATCAATCAATTGATGGCTGAGGCCCGACAAGTCCAGATCGCGTCCACGGGTCAGTTGTTTGTATTCGTCGAACAACTGCGCCGGCTGCTCGAAAGCAAACAGGCTCGGCTGAAGTGGGCGCAGACGTTTCTCCAGCCGCTGTGCGAAATCCACGGTGATCGCCCAGTCCGGCCGTGCTTCGCCCGGTGGGAGAATGGCCTGCCGTACGTGGGAAATGCGCCGTTCGGAGTTGGTCACTGAGCCTTGCTTCTCGCCCCAACTGGCTGCGGGTAACAACAGGTCGGCGAAGGCGGCGGTCTCGGTGGTGCGGAAGGCTTCCTGCAACACCACGAACGGGCAGGTCTGCAGCGCCTCGCGCACCGCCTGTTGATCAGGCATGGACTGTGCGGGATTGGTGCAGGCAATCCACAGCGCCTTGATCTGCCCGCTGCGCATCCGCTCGAACAGCTCGATAGCGCTGAGGCCGCTGGTTTGAGGCAGTTGATCGACACCCCAACAGGCTGCCACTTCGTCGCGATGCTTAGGATTGGCCGCTTCACGATGACCGGGCAGCAAATTGGACAGGCTGCCGGTTTCCCGCCCGCCCATGGCATTTGGCTGACCGGTCAAAGAGAAAGGTCCTGCACCCGGGCGGCCGATTTGCCCGGTGGCCAGGTGCAGATTGATCAGCGCGCTGTTTTTTGCGCTGCCAGCGGTGGACTGATTCAGGCCCATGCACCACAGCGACAGGAAACTTGGCGCGGTGCCCACCCATTCGGCGCACTGCTGCAATTGCTCGACACTGATCCCGCACAGTTGCGCAACCATTTGCGGGGTGTAGTCGCGCACCAGATTTTTCAGCTCAGGCAAACCGTCGGTGTGCGCCTTGATGAAGTCGCGGTCGATCCAGTCTTCCCACAGCAGCAGATGCAAAATCCCATGGAACAGTGCGACATCGGTGCCGGGCAGAATCGCCAGATGCAAGTCGGCCAACTCACAGGTGTCGGTGCGCCGGGGATCAATGACGATGACTTTCATCTGCGGCCGGCGCGATTTTGCCTCTTCCAGGCGTCGGAAAAGGACTGGATGGGCGTAGGCCATGTTACTGCCGGCGATCATCACGCAATCGCTCAGCTCCAGATCCTCGTAACTGCACGGCGGCGCATCGGCGCCGAGGCTGCGCTTGTAACCGACCACCGCCGACGACATGCACAGCCGGGAATTGCTGTCGATGTTGTTGGTGCCGACCAGTGCTCGTGCCAATTTGTTGAAGGCGTAATAGTCCTCGGTCAGCAACTGCCCGGAAATGTAAAACGCCACGCTGTCCGGGCCGTGTTCGGCGATGGTTTGGGCAAAGACCTGAGTTGCGTGATCCAGCGCCGTGTCCCAGTCGCAACGGCTGCGCGCCAGGCCTTTGCCCAGGCGCAGCTCCGGGTACAGCGCCCGGGCAGCCAGATCGCCGGTCACGTGCAGGGTCGAGCCTTTGCTGCACAGTTTGCCGAAGTTGGCCGGGTGCGCCGGATCGCCGCTGACGCCGAGGATGCGCTCGCCGTCATGCTCGATCAGCACGCCGCAGCCGACGCCGCAGTAGCAGCAGGTCGAGGCGGTCGTCTGGCGGTTCATCAGACCGCTTCCCGCAGTGCCAATTGCACGCGGCCGTTTTCGACCCGGGCCGGATGATGGTGCGCGCAGCCGATGTCCGGAGCCTGGGCCTCGCCGGTTTGCAGGTCGATCTGCCAGTTGTGCAGCGGGCAGGCCACGCGTTTGCCGTAGATCAAACCTTGTGACAGCGGCCCACCCTTGTGCGGGCAGCGGTCGTCAAGGGCGAAAACCTCGTCATCGCTCGTCCGAAAAATCGCGATGTCGCCTTTCGGCCCGGCAATGATCCGCGAACCAAGGGCATTGATCTCTTCCAGGGCACAGATATCGAGCCAGTTCATGCCGGCACCTCCAGGTTTTTCACGGGGATCACCTCGAATTCTTTCTTCAGTTGCGGCTGCGCGAGGCGCTCTTTCCACGGGTCTTGTTCGAACGACAGGGAGAACTGCAGGCGCTCATTCAGGGCCTTGCGGCGCTCGGGGTCTTCCAGCACGGCTTTCTTGATGTGCTCCATGCCGACCCGTTGCAGGTAGTGCACGGTGCGTTCGAGGTAGAAGGCTTCTTCGCGATAGAGCTGCAGAAACGCGCCGTTGTACTCGCGGACTTCCTCGGCGGTTTTCAGCTTGACGAAGAACTCGGCGACCTCCGTCTTGATCCCGCCGTTGCCGCCGATGTACATCTCCCAGCCGGAGTCGACGCCGATGATTCCTACGTCCTTGATCCCCGCTTCCGAGCAGTTGCGTGGGCATCCGGAGACAGCGAGTTTCACTTTGTGTGGCGACCACATGTTGAACAGGTCGTGCTCAAGCTCAATGCCCAACTGCGTCGAATTCTGCGTGCCGAAGCGGCAGAACTCGCTGCCGACGCAGGTTTTCACGGTGCGGATGGATTTGCCGTAGGCGTGGCCGGAGGGCATGTCGAGGTCTTTCCAGACGCCCGGCAAGTCCTGCTTCTTGATCCCCAGCAGGTCGATGCGCTGACCGCCGGTGACCTTGACCATGGGTACGTTGTACTTGTCGGCCACGTCGGCGATGCGCCGCAATTCCGCAGGGTTGGTCACGCCGCCCCACATCCGTGGCACCACCGAATAGGTGCCGTCCTTCTGAATGTTGGCGTGGGCGCGTTCGTTGATCAGGCGCGATTGCGGATCGTCCTTGGCTTCGCCGGGCCAGGTGGAAATCAGGTAGTAGTTCAGCGCAGGACGGCAGGTGGCGCAGCCATTCGGGGTGCGCCAGTTGAGGTAGCTCATGGTGTCGGCGATGGTCAGCAGATGCTGTTCGCGGATCGCCTGGCGGATCTGCCCGTGGTTGAGGTCGCTGCAACCGCAGATGGCTTTTTCGCTTTTCGGTTTGACGTCCGCCGCGCCGCCGACGGTGTTGATCAGGATCTGCTCGACCAGCCCGGCGCAGGAGCCGCAGGAACTTGCAGCCTTGGTGTGCTTCTTCACGTCATCGACGCTGAACAGGCCGTGTTCCTGAATCGCCTTGACGATGGTGCCCTTGCACACGCCGTTGCAGCCGCAGACTTCGGCGGTGTCGGCCAT
Organism: Pseudomonas sp. 22189; assembly: GCF_052045635.1. Lineage (NCBI taxonomy): Bacteria > Pseudomonadati > Pseudomonadota > Gammaproteobacteria > Pseudomonadales > Pseudomonadaceae > Pseudomonas > Pseudomonas sp. 22189. Next base: position 159,533 of record NZ_JBQEPG010000009.1, on the reverse strand, counting down.
GGCCATGGCTTTGTCCTGGCCCTGATGTCCTACGTCGCCGATAGAATTTTCACCGAACATCAGGTGATCGCGGATCTCGCCGATGGCGTGATTCTCACGAATCTGTCGGAAATACCAACCGCCATCTGCCGTATCGCCGTACAGACAGGCGCCGACCAGCACGTCATCCTTGATCACCAGTTTTTTGTACACGCCGCCGATCGGGTCGGAGAGGGTGATGGTTTCGGTGCCTTCGCCGCCCATGAAATCGCCGGCGGAAAACAGGTCGATGCCGGTGACTTTCAATTTGGTTGAGGTCACCGAACCCTGATACCGGGCGAAACCCAGTTGCGCGAGGTGGTTGGCGCACACCTTGGCCTGTTCGAACAGCGGCGCCACCAGGCCATACGCGATGCCGCGATGGCTGGCGCACTCGCCAATGGCATAGATGCGCGGATCGTAGGTTTGCAGGGTGTCGTTGACCAGAATCCCGCGATTGCACGGGATGCCGGCGCGCTCCGCCAGTTCGGTGTTGGGGCGGATGCCGGCAGCCATCACCACCAGATCGGCAGGGATGATCTCGCCGTTCTTGAACTGCACCGAGCCGACCCGGCCATTGCCCGCGTCGTGCAGGGCCTGGGTCTGCTCGCACAAGCGAAAGTGCAGGCCACGGGCTTCGAGGGCGCTTTGCAGCAGTTGCCCGCTGGTCTTGTCCAGTTGCCGCTCCAGCAGCCATTCGCCGATGTGCACCACCGTGACGTGCATGCCGCGCAGCATCAGGCCGTTGGCGGCTTCGAGGCCTAGCAGGCCGCCGCCGATGACCACCGCGTGCTTGTGGGTTCTGGCGGTGTCGATCATCGCCTGGGTGTCGGCGATGTCGCGGTAACCGATCACACCCTGCAAGTCATTGCCGGGGATCGGCAGGATGAACGGTGTCGAACCAGTGGCGATCAGCAGGCGATCATATTCGGCCTCGGTGCCGTCTTCGGCAATCACCCGGCGTTTGACCCGGTCGATCTGCACCACCTTGCGGTTGAGCAGCAACTTGATGTGGTTTTCCAGGTACCAGTCGAGGTCGTTGAGCACGATCTCTTCGAAGGTCTGCTCACCGGCCAGCACCGGCGACAGCAGGATGCGGTTGTAGTTGGTGTGCGGTTCGGCACCGAAGACCGTGATGTCGTACAGCTCGTTGCTCAGCTTGAGCAGTTCTTCCAGGGTGCGAACCCCGGCCATGCCATTGCCGATCATCACCAGTTTGAGTTTTTTCATCAGGTTCTCCGGGGAGCGGTGGCTGGCCTCTTGTGGGCAGTCAGGCCGTGCTCGACAAATGTTGCGCAAACAAAAAAAGGCGTCCCGCTAGTTGCCTAGCGAGGACGCCTTTGTCCTGGTCCCGTTCTCTCGGGAAGCGCAACCTTCGTCGTTGAAGGTTGGGCTTTATGTATGGTGAAACGGGTAATGCAGTGGTTGTGCCAAGTGGCAGGATGGCGTGTTTATTAGGCGGAAGCGGTTATAGACGGGATTTTTTGCACCGAATCGACGCGGGTTGCTCGTTCGCGGGGCATTCAGGCAGACAGAATTGCTGTGATTGGAGTGGCCTCTTCGCGAGCAGGCTCGCTCCCACAGTGGATCGGTGTCGTNCCTGCTCGCGAAGGGCGCGACGCGGTATCAGCGGTGAAACACCACCACCAGCAGCACCAGATTTCCCAACAGCGCCAACAACGCCACCGTCCGCCAGACCTTCAACGGCTCGCGCTCCAATAAAGGTCTGGGCCGCACACTCAAACTGCGTCGCTCACCCTGTTCCAGCACCAGCAACCATTCTTCAGCCGTTTCAAAGCGCTGTTGCGGATCGGCAGCCACGCCTCGCTCCAGACTCTGCGCAAGCCATTCCGGCACGTCCGGGCGGTAGCGACCGGCACTCACCGGCACGCCGAAGCGCGGCCGTTGAAAGGCTTCGATTTCGCCATAGGGAAAATGCCCCGTGAGCAGGAAGTACAAGGTCACGCCCACCGCGTACAGATCCTGTTGCGCACTCGGTGGCTCACCGCGAAACGCTTCCGGGGCGATATAACTCGGGGTTCCCGGCAGCGTTGACGGTGCGTCTTCGGACAGGCCGGGGCAATACGCCAGACCGAAATCCAGCAGGCGCAACTCGCCATCGTCGCCCAGGTGCAGATTCTCCGGTTTGATGTCGCGGTGCAGAATCTGCCGCCGATGCAGCAGGCCCACCGCCCGCAGCAGACGCTCGGCAATGTCCTGCCACTGTGCCAACGGTAACGGGCTGCTGTGTTGAAACAGCCGCGCCAGGGTCATCCCGGAATATTCGCGCATCACATAGTACAAATGCTGACGCTGGGTGCCGCTGTGGACTTCAGGAAAATGCCGCCCGGCGACACGCCTGAGGAACCATTCTTCCGACAACAAGGCCTGCCCGGCCTGTGGATCATCGGCCAGCCGTGGCGGCAGGGTTTTCAACAACCAGCTCCGACCTTGCCCGTCCAGCACTCGATACAGCAGCGATTGCTGGCTCTGAGCGACAACGTTCTGCACCTGCCAGCCTTCGAACATCTGCGCGGTTTTCAACGCTGGCGGCAGTGGCCATTGCTGCAAATGGATCAGCGCGTCGCCAATGCTCGCCTCGCCCAGCACATCGACCCGCACCAGCAACGCACTGGCGTTGTCCTGGCTGCCGGCCAGATGCGCGGCATTGACCAGCGTGTGTGCGGCACGGTCGAGATCCGGTTGATCGCGCAGGATCGCCGCGATTGCGGTATCGCCCAAGGTCGACCACACGCCATCGCTGAGCAGCACGAAACATTCGCCCTCGCGTAATTCACCGTCGAGAAAATCCAGCACCAGATGCTGATCCAGCCCCAGCGCGCGTTTGAGCACGTGCTGCATGCCCGGCTGCTCCCAGACATGATCCTGCGAAATCCGCTGCAAAGCGTCGGCCTGCCAGCGATAGACCCGGCAATCGCCGACGTGGGCCAGGGTGAAACGCCGACCGCGCAGAACCAGCGCGCTGACCGTGGTCAGCAACGGTTGCCCGCCGCCATTGGCCTGTAACCAGCGATTTTGCGCGAGCAGCAGGCGATCCAGCGCCTGCGGCACGCTCCAGGTTTGCGGTGTGGCGTAGTAATCCAGCGCCAGTGCCTGCAGGGTCGAGCGTGCAGCCAGGCCGCCGTCGGCGCATTGGCTTACGCCGTCGGCAATGGCGACCAGATAGCCTTTGCTCGCGGCCAGCGCCGGGGCGGGTGTCACCAGGCGCAGGGCGTCCTGGTTTTCCGCGCGCGGTCCGGTGGCGCTGGCCTGGGCAAAGCTCAGTTGCAGGGGCATTGCCGCCTCACACGCGTGCAGCAGTGACCGCCGCCGAACCCCAGGTGGTTCTCCAGCGACGTTTGACCCCGTGCAGGCCGAACCACGCCAGCACGCCGAGGCTGGCGAACAACCACAGCGCCAGTTGATAGCTGCCGGTGCTTTGCTTGATCGCGCCCATGCCGGCCGCCAAGGCAAAACCGCCGATGCCGCCGGCCATGCCGATCAGCCCGGTCATCACGCCGATCTCCAGACGGAAGCGTTGCGGCACCAACTGGAACACCGCGCCATTGCCGGCGCCGAGCCCGAGCATGGTGCAGACGAACAGCGCCAGTGCGGCGTAGGAGCTGGGCAGGTTGAAACCGACGGCGGCGATGCAGATCGCCGCCACGGTGTACATCGCCAGCAAGGTGCGGATGCCGCCGAAGCGATCCGCCAGCGCACCACCCAGCGGGCGCATCAGGCTGCCACCGAACACACAGGCAGCGGTGTAGTAACCAGCGGTTACCGGGCTCAGACCGTACTGATCGTTAAAGTAGCCGGGCAGGGCGCTGGCCAGGCCGATGAAGCCGCCGAAGGTCACGCTGTAGAAAAACATGAACCACCAACTGTCGCGGTCGCCGAGGGCCTTGAAGTAGTCGGCCATGGCTTTGGCCCTGGGCCGCTGCGGCGCGTTTTTCGCCAGCCAGGCGAACAGCACCAGCGTCAGGATCAACGGAATCAGGGCAAAACCGAACACGTTGCTCCAGCCGAACGACGCGGCCAGCACCGGGGCGATCAGCGCGGCGAACACGGTGCCGGAGTTACCGGCGCCAGCGATGCCCATCGCCTTGCCTTGATGTTGTGGTGGATACCATTGCGAGGCCAGCGGCAGGGCCACAGCAAACGAGGCACCGGCCATGCCGAGGAATAGCCCCAGCAGCAGCGCCTGTTCATAACTGTGGATACCGAGTTTCCACGCACCGAACAGCGCGCAGATCACGATCACCTGGCCGATCAGCCCGGCGGTCTTCGGCGACAGACGATCAGCCAGCATGCCCATCACAAATCGCAGCACCGCACCGGCGAGTATCGGCGTCGCCACCACCAGCCCGCGTTGTTGGGTGCTCAGGTGCAGGTCGGCGGCGATCTGCACCGCCAACGGGCCGAGCAGGTACCAGACCATGAAGCTCAGGTCGAAATACAGGAACGCTGCGAACAGGGTCGGGGTGTGGCCGGATTTCCAGAAGCTTGAATTCATCGCGCACCTCAGCTGAAAAGAGTCTCGAAAGGAGTCACAGCAGGTGGCGCGCCGCCACGGCCGCACCACCGGCCCCGGGCTGTGGGGCCAAAACGCAAAAACGCCGCTACCTGGTTCGCCGATGGGGCGAGCGGGGTGAGCGACGTCTTTGTCGTGGGTGGGGCAACCGCCGTTGGTTACCTGTGCTGAATGCTTAGCCAGATTTGTGCCAAGGATCAAAAGATCGCAGCCTTCGGCAGCTCCTACAGGAAATTGCGTGCCTTTGTAGGAGCTGCCGAAGGCTGCGATCTTTTGCTCTTCAATCAGCCGAGCAACTCACTCATGGCAATGATTTGCTCCGCCACCTGAATCAGTTTCTGCTGGCGGCTCATGGCCTGGCGGCGCATCAGGGTGTAGGCCTCTTCTTCGTTGCAGTCCTTCATCTTCATCAGCAGCCCTTTGGCCAGCTCGATGCGTTTGCGCTCGGCCAGTTGCTGGTCGCGGGCCAGCAGTTGCGCGCGCAAGGCCTGATCGCTTTCGAAGCGGGCCATGGCCACATCGAGAATCGGCTGCAGGCGCTGGGCGTGGATGCCTTCGACGATGTAGGCGCTGACCCCGGACTTGATCGCCTGACGCATCACCCCCGGGTCGTGTTCGTCGGTGAACATCACGATCGGTCGGGGCTGGTCACGGCTGACCAGCACCACTTGCTCCATCACATCGCGGCCCGGTGACTCGGTATCGATCAGGATCACGTCCGGGCGCACCGTTTCGACGCGGGCCGGCAGGTCGATGATCAGGCCGGACTCATCGATGACCTCGAAACCCGCCTCGATCAGCGCGGCTTTCAGGCGCCCGACTTTTTTCGCGGTGTCGTTGATCAGCAGAATGCGCAGCATATTGGCGGTCTCCTGTCAGCGGCGGGCGAGCAGAGGAGCGGCGTCGCTCAGGGCGTGCAGCTTGAAACTGCGGGCGTAAGCGGCCGGATCACTGCCGTCCCAGACTTTGCCATCGAGCAACTGGCTGCTGCGCATCTCTTTGCCCCACGCGGCGACACCGACGGCGGTGGCGGCTTCGCGGTAGATGTCCAGTTGCTGAACCTGGCGGGCCACCGCGAGGTAGTCGGGATCCTCGCGCAACAGGCCCCAGCGACGGAATTGGGTCATGAACCACATGCCGTCGGACAGATACGGCAAATTTACCTCGCCGTTGCCGTGAAAACGCAAGGCGTGCGGGTCCTGCCAGCGGTTGCCGAGGCCATCGGCGTAATCCCCGAGAAAACGCGGTTCGATGCAGGACAGCGGGGCGTCGAGATATTCCGGGGCGCTCAGCAACTGCGCGGTGCTGCGGCGGTTTTCCGCGCTTTGTTCAATGAAGCGGCTGGCCTCGAGAATCGCCATTACCAGCGCCCGGGCGCTGTTGGGGTATTGTTCGACGAACGCGCGGGTGCAGCCGAGGACTTTCTCCGGATGATCGGGCCAGATGCTCTGGCTGGTCGCCAGGGTGAACCCCAGATCCTGCTGCACGGCGGCTGCCGCCCACGGCTCACCGACGCAGAAACCATCGATGCGCCCGGCTTGCAGGTGCGCGACCATTTGCGGCGGCGGCACCACCACGCTGTCGACGTCCTGCAACGGATGAATGCCCTGACTCGCCAGCCAGTAATACAGCCACATCGCGTGGGTACCGGTGGGAAAAGTCTGGGCGAAGGTCAGTTTTGCGCGGGTTTGGTGCGCGTGCCGATCCAGCGCTTCAGGACTGGTCACGCCCAGTTGCTGCAAGCCGTGGGACAGGTTGAGGCTCTGGCCATTCTGGTTCAGCCCCATCAGCACCGCCATGTCACTCGGCGCCACGCCGCCGATGCCCAGATGCACCGCGTAAATCAGCCCGTACAGGCTGTGGGCGACATCCAGTTCACCGCTGACCAGTTTGTCGCGCAACGTCGCCCAGGACGCCTGACGCTTGAGGTTGATTGTCAGGCCGTAGGGCTGGGCAAAGCCTTGCGTGGCGGCCACGACCACCGAGGCGCAGTCGCTCAAGGCCATGAAACCGAGATTGATCACGCTTTTTTCCGGGGCATCACTGCCGTTGACCCAGGCCAGTGGCCCGACGGACGAATCACTCATATAAAGCCACCCTCAAAAAAACGCCGTCCCAGGTTTTGCTCAGGCAAAACCTGCGAACGACGCCATTGTCCGTGCCCGCACGCCGTCATTGGCCTGGGGGCTGATAACCCTGAAAGTGCAAGGCATATGCCAGTCAGGCTGATTTGCCTGTGCGCCTCGCGCCGGGGGGCGATGCCCGGCTATAATCGCCGCCTCTTTTCGCCGCCCGAGTCATCGCCGCCCATGTACACCCTGGCCCGTCAGCTGTTGTTCAAACTTTCCCCGGAAACCTCCCACGATCTGTCGCTGGATCTGATCGGCGCGGGTGGGCGTTTGGGCCTCAACGGCATGCTGTGCAAGAAGCCGGCGAACCTGCCGGTGACGGTCATGGGCCTGGACTTCCCGAATCCGGTGGGTCTGGCGGCGGGTCTGGACAAGAACGGCGCGGCCATCGACGGTTTCTCGCAACTGGGTTTCGGCTTTGTCGAAATCGGCACCGTGACCCCGCGTCCGCAGCCGGGCAACCCGAAACCACGGATCTTCCGCCTGCCGGAGGCCGAGGCGATCATCAATCGCATGGGCTTCAACAACCTCGGTGTGGATAACCTGCTGGCGCGGGTCGCGGCGGCCAAATACAAGGGCGTGCTGGGGATCAACATCGGCAAAAACTTCGACACTCCGGTCGAGCGCGCGGTAGATGACTACCTGATTTGCCTGGACAAGGTGTATGCCCACGCCAGCTATGTCACGGTCAACGTCAGTTCGCCCAACACCCCGGGCCTGCGCAGCCTGCAGTTCGGTGATTCGCTCAAGCAGTTGCTGGCGGATCTGGCCACGCGCCGTGCCGAACTGGCCCTGCGTCACGGCAAACATGTACCGCTGGCGATCAAGATCGCTCCGGACATGACCGACGAAGAAACGGCGCAGGTGGCTCAGGCGCTGATCGAAACCGGGATGGACGCGGTGATCGCCACCAACACCACCCTGAGTCGCGTCGGCGTCGAAGGCATGGAGCACGGTGACGAGGCGGGCGGTTTGTCCGGCGCCCCGGTGCGCGACAAGAGCACGCATACCGTGAAGGTGTTGGCTGAGGAACTGGGTGGTCGGTTGCCGATCATTGCGGCGGGTGGCATCACTGAAGGCAAGCATGCGGCCGAGAAAATCATGGCGGGTGCGAGTCTGGTGCAGATTTACTCGGGCTTCATCTACAAAGGCCCGGCCTTGATTCGTGAATCGGTCGACGCGATTGCCGCGCTGCGCTGAGGCTGTTGAGGACTCGTGATGAGGGGCTTTTGTGGCGAGGGGATTTATCCCCGATCGACTGCGCAGCAGTCGTAAAATTTGCATCCGCCGTTCGCCTGGCTCACTCGGGTGGATGGATTCGGGGCCGCTTTGCAGCCCATCGGGGATGAATCCCCTCGCCACAGGGATCTGTATCGTCCGGGGCAAGCATAAAAAAGGGCTCCTCGAAGGAGCCCCTGGGCCGTAGCCCGCCGTCCGGGAAGGACGTGCATGGTAAGTCGCTAGAAATTCAGATTGTCGTGTTGCAATAAGTGCCCTGTGTCAGCCGACGGCGTGAAGTTCGTTGAGTCTGTGGATCCCCGCAGTGCCGGTCATACCGTCCCAGTTGTCGCCGCGTCCTTCTCGCCAGCCGTTGATCCAGGCTTGGCGTACCGACGGTAGAGTAAATGGGCAAAGCTCGCGGGATTTGCCACCAACGCCATATTGATATCCGCGCAAAAATGCTCTTTCCAACGGATCACGCTTAAGTCTTCTCATAGGGTGTTTCCCCTCACTTGTTGACTGTTTTCGTCGCGTTGACCTCAATCGAGGTCTGGCAGAAAAAACTCTGCCGTTGGGCGGCTCGCTGCCGGCGTGGCGAGCCAAGGTGTTGACGCCGTTGCGACGTCAACCTGTGGTCAGTTCTAACCAATGAGTCACAGCGAGGGAATGATCGTTTTGTCATAAGGACGTAACGAAAGTAGTGCTACAGCCATAAGTAACGACGGGTTTCATGAAGGTTTCTGCAGCAAACCCCGGTATGATCGGCCCCGCGCTGGATGATGGGGTTAATCCTTTAGTGAGAATGACCCACGTTTGCGCTTGGGTAATATGCGACGAAGGGTCGCTTTAAGACTTTTTGTTTCATCAACTTTTTTATCTGTCCCGGCATCTAAGCTCTTTTAACCCGAGCAGCGGGGATGGAACGGCACACCTTCGTGCCACGCGGGCGTTCTTGTGGAAAAGCGCCTGATTGAAAACCGGATCGGCAATGCGTTGCCGGTTCACTAGCCAAAGGCTCTGGAAATACCATGTCCGATCGTTTCGAACTCTTCCTCACTTGCCCCAAAGGCCTTGAAGGCCTGCTCATCGAGGAAGCCGTCGGGCTTGGCCTTGAAGAGGCCCGCGAGCACACCTCTGCCGTGCGTGGCATGGCGACCATGGAAACCGCTTATCGCCTGTGCCTGTGGTCGCGTCTGGCCAACCGGGTGCTGCTGGTGCTCAAGCGTTTCCCGATGAAAGACGCTGAAGACCTGTACCACGGCGTGCTTGACGTCGAGTGGCAGGATCACATGCTCGCCGACGGCACCCTGGCCGTGGAATTCAGCGGCCACGGCTCGGGCATCGACAACACCCACTTCGGCGCGCTGAAAGTCAAAGACGCCATCGTCGACAAACTGCGTACCCCGCAAGGCGACCGTCCGTCAATCGACAAGCTCAACCCGGATCTGCGCATTCACCTGCGCCTGGATCGCGGCGAAGCGATTCTGTCCCTCGACCTGTCCGGTCACAGCCTGCACCAGCGCGGCTACCGCCTGCAGCAGGGCGCGGCGCCGTTGAAGGAAAACCTCGCGGCAGCGATCCTGATCCGTTCCGGCTGGCCGCGCATTGCGGCCGAAGGCGGCGCGCTGGCTGACCCGATGTGCGGTGTCGGTACGTTCCTCGTCGAAGCCGGGATGATCGCCGCCGACATGGCGCCGAACCTGCGCCGTGAGCAGTGGGGCTTTACCGCCTGGCTGGGCCACGTCCCGGCGCTGTGGAAAAAACTCCATGAAGAAGCCGTCGAGCGTGCCGCTGCCGGTCTGGCCAAGCCGCCGCTGTGGATTCGCGGTTACGAAGCCGACCCGCGCCTGATTCAACCGGGTCGCAACAACGTCGAGCGTGCCGGTCTGAGCGAGTGGATCAAGATCTATCAGGGCGAAGTCGCGACCTTCGAGCCGCGTCCGGACCAGAACCAGAAAGGTCTGGTGATCTGCAACCCGCCGTACGGCGAGCGTCTGGGCGACGAAGCCAGCCTGCTTTACCTCTATCAGAACCTTGGCGAGCGACTGCGTCAGGCCTGCCTGAACTGGGAAGCGGCGGTGTTCACCGGCGCGCCGGATCTGGGCAAGCGCATGGGCATTCGCAGCCACAAACAGTATTCGTTCTGGAACGGCGCGTTGCCGTGCAAACTGCTGTTGATCAAAGTGCTGCCGGATCAGTTCGTCACCGGCGAGCGGCGGACCCCGGAACAGCGTCAGGCCGAGCGTGAGCAAGCTGCTTACGATCAAACCCCGAACGAGCCGCAAGAGCGCAAGTTCAACAAGAACGGCAACCCGATCAAACCGACGCCAGCCCCGGCCCCGGTGATCGAGCAGCCGCGCCTGAGCGAAGGCGGGCAGATGTTTGCCAACCGCCTGCAGAAAAACCTCAAGGCGATGAGCAAGTGGGTCAAGCGCGAAGGCATCGACTGCTACCGCGTCTACGATGCCGACATGCCGGAATACGCCATGGCCATCGACCTGTATCACGACTGGGTGCACGTGCAGGAATACGCCGCGCCGAAGTCGATCGATCCGGAAAAGGCCTCGGCACGCATGTTCGACGCCCTGGCCGCGATCCCCCAGGCGCTGAACGTCGACAAGAGCCGCGTGGTGGTCAAACGCCGCGAGCGCCAGAGCGGCACCAAGCAATACGAACGTCAGGCGGCGCAGGGCAAGTTCAATGAGGTCAGCGAAGGCGGCGTCAAGCTGCTGGTGAACCTCACTGACTACCTCGACACTGGGCTGTTTCTCGATCACCGGCCAATGCGCATGCGCATTCAGAAAGAGGCGGCCGGCAAGCGCTTCCTCAATCTGTTCTGCTACACCGCGACCGCCAGTGTGCACGCGGCCAAGGGCGGTGCGCGCAGCACCACCAGCGTCGACCTGTCGAAGACTTACCTCGACTGGGCGCGGCGCAACCTGTCGCTGAACGGCTTCTCCGACAAGAACCGTCTGGAGCAGGGCGACGTGATGGCGTGGCTGGAAAGCAGCCGCGACGAGTACGACCTGATCTTCATCGACCCGCCGACCTTCTCCAACTCCAAGCGCATGGAAGGCATCTTTGACGTGCAGCGTGACCAGGTGCAGTTGATCGACCTGGCCATGGCACGTCTGGCTCCGGGTGGCGTGCTGTACTTCTCCAACAACTTCCGAAAGTTCCAGTTGGAGGAGAACCTCGCCGAGCGTTACGCGGTCGAGGAAATCAGCGCGCAGACCATTGATCCGGATTTCGCCCGCAATACCAAGATTCACCGCGCCTGGAAAATCACGGCGCGTTGACACTTGCCATGGTTGGATCCACAGAGCCTTGATTTTTAAAGGCTCTTGGATCCGATCAGCGCTAGCCAAATTAATGGCTAATAGCTATAACTCAACGCATGGCCAATGGGGTTTTCCCCCCGAAACAATGGCGTCGTGAGTTGCCCCTATGTCGTTGCACCCCGTGCGCCCAAAGATTCTGGGTTTTATCAGTGAAGACGTCTCGGCCTGGCTGGTCGCGATACTGGTATTGCTCGCCGGCGGGATTCTCACGGGGCTGCTCGCCTGGGCCACCCTCAATCAGTTTCACCATCAACTGCGCCAACGCTTTCAGCTGCTGGCCAATGAGCGTTACAGCCGCATCGAAGAACGTTTCCAGGATCAGGAACAGCGTCTCGACGGCCTGCGCCGTTTTTTCGCCAACTCCGATTCGGTCTCACGTAGCGAATTCGACGGCTATGCCAAACCGCTTCTGTTACGCACCCAGGCCTATTCCTATGCGCCGCGGGTCAGCCATGCCGAGCGTTCGGCGATCGAACAAGCGGTGCGTAGCGAAGGGTTCAGCACCTTCACCTTTCGCGAGCTGAATGCTGACGGCCAGTTGCAGACCGCCGGTGATCGTCCCGAATACGTTCCGGTGATCTACACCCAGAGCCAGAGCCGCTTGCCCACCCCGCTGGGCTATGACCTGCTGGCGCAACCGTTGCGCCGGGCGACGCTGGAACGCGCCGACCGCAGCGGGCACATGGCGGTGTCGCAGCCGTTGCATCTGGTGGGGATTGATCCGGCCTATGCCCGGGGCGTCTTGCTGCTGGCGCCGGTCACCGAGGAGGGCGCGGCGAAAGGTTCTGCGCAAGGGTACGTGATGGCGGTGATCAGCATGCAGCAGTTGCTGGCCGACGGACTGCCGGAGGAAACCCAGGATTTCCTCACGGTGCGTATTCTCGACCTGTCCACCGACGATCAGCATGAAGTGCTCTACGAGTCCGCCAACAAGGCCGGGGCCAGCGACCTGTCCGCGACACGTCTGGTTCGCATGGCCGACCATGATTATCAAGTGGACATTCAGCCCAGCGAGGCATTTTTACAGGCCAACCATTCTTCCATCAGCAGCCTAGTGGTGCTGGGCGCGCTGCTGAGCCTGTTGCTCAGCGCGTTGCTGTATGTGCTGGTCAGTCAACGCCAGCGCGCCCTGCGCATGGTTGAACTGCGCACGCAGGAACTGCACGCCCGCGAGCAGGAGTTGCGCGGCACCCACGGTCAGTTGCGCGGGGTGCTGAATGCCGCGACCCAGGTGGCGATCATTGCCACGGATCTGCGCGGGGTGATCAACACCTTCAACCCCGGCGCGGAACAGATGCTCGGCTACAGCAGCACCGATGTGGTCGGCCACATGACCCTGGAAAACCTGCATCTGCCGCGAGAGCTGGCCGCGCGTTCCGCGGAGTTGAGTGCGCGTTACGGCAAGAGCATTCCGACCTGCCACGCGATGTTGGTCGAGGGCGGTGAAGTGGGCGGTCACGAGGCGCGCGAGTGGACGCTGGTGCGCAGCGACGGCAGTTATCTGCCGGTGAACATGCTTGCCACCCCGGTACTGGATGAGCAGGGTTTGTGGGTCGGGCATCTGGCGATCTGCATCGACATCACCGAGCGCAAGCGCGTGCACGAAGCACTGGCGGCGCGCGATGTATTGCTGAAAAAACTCAGTGCTCATGTGCCCGGCGGCATCTACCAGTTCAAGATGGAGTTCGACGGGCGTTTCAGCGTGATTTATGCCAGCGACGGCATCCGCGAGATCTACGAGCTGGAGCCGGACGTGCTGCTGCTCAATGCCGAGGCGATTTTCACCCGCATTCATCCGCAGGACGTCTCGCGAGTGCGCAGCTCGATCCGCGCTTCGGCGGACAGCCTCAGCCCATGGCGCGAGGAATACCGCGTGCAGTTGCCCGAGCGTGGCCTGCGCTGGGTGCGCGGCGAGGCGACGCCGGAGGAACTGCCGGGCGGCGGCGTGCTGTGGCACGGCTACATCTCGGACATTTCCGACTTGAAACGGGTGGAAGAGGAACTGCGGGCGCTGTCGGTCACCGACTCGCTGACCGGCATCCACAACCGCCGCTACTTCCAGGAACGCCTGACCACCGAAATGGCCCGGGTCGAGCGCGGCGGCGGTGAGCTGTCGGTGATCATGCTCGACATCGACCACTTCAAACGCATCAATGACCAGTACGGTCATGCCGTCGGCGATCGGGTGCTGCAGGCGGTGTGCGAGCGCATCGGCCATCGCTTGCGGCGGACCGATGTGTTCTGTCGTCTCGGTGGCGAGGAATTCATGGTGCTGTGCCCGGACATCGACGGCGAGCACGCGTACATGCTGGCGGTGGAATTGTGGCAAGGCCTGCGCAGCGCGCCGGTGGACGTGGTCGGGGTGGTGACGGCCAGTTTCGGCATCGCCAGCTGGCGTCCGGGGGAAGGCGCGGATGCGCTGCTGCTGCGGGCGGATTCCGGGGTGTATGCGGCGAAGCAGGGTGGGCGCGATCGGGTGGAGCAGATGAGCTAAGCCGTTACACCAATCCCCTGTGGAACCCTGTTTTGTGGCGAGGGAGCTTGCTCCCGCATGAGTGCGTAGCGCTCACAAAATCATTGGGGCCGCTGCGCAGCCCAGCGGAAGCAAGCTCCCTCGCCACAGAGAGTTGCGTCCACAGGTTCAACGGTGGTTTACAGGGCCGAAGCGGTCTGCGGCAAACGTGGCTGCTTGTACAGATCCAGCAGCACCTGATCCAGCACCGACGACGCGCCGAACGGGGCTTTGTCGTTGAGGATCGCCACCACCGCCCAGGTATTGCCGTTGACGTCGCGGCTGAAGCCGGCGATGGCGCGCACGGTGTTCAGGGTGCCGGTCTTGACGTGGGCTTCGCCGCGCATCGCGGTGGTTTTCAGGCGTTTGCGCATGGTGCCGTCGGTGCCGGCAATCGGCAGCGAGCTGATGTACTCGGCAGCGTATGGGCTGTGCCAGGCCGCTTGCAGCATGTTGGCCATCTCGCGGGCGCTGACGCGTTCGGCGCGCGACAGCCCGGAGCCGTTTTCCATCACCAGGTGCGGCGCGGTGATGCCTTTCTTCGCCAGCCACTGGCGGACTACGCGTTGTGCGGCCTTGGCGTCGTCACCGTCGGCTTCGTTGCGGTACTTCTGACCGAGGCTCAGAAACAGCTGCTGGGCCATGGTGTTGTTACTGTATTTGTTGATGTCGCGGATGATTTCCGCCAGATCCGGCGAGTAGGCGCGGGCCAGCAGCTTGGCGCTGCTCGGGGTCGCGGCGAGGCGATCCTTGCCCTGGATGCTGCCGCCCAGTTCTTTCCAGATCGCGCGCACGGCGCCAGCGGTGTAGGTCGCATGGTCGAGCAGTGACAGATAAGTCTGCGAGCTGCAGCCATCGCCCAACTGACCGGCGACGGTCACGGTCACGCTGCCGTCAGGCTGGGTCACCGGGTTGTAGCGCACGCCGCCGGTGCATTGCTTGGAGTTGAGCGCCTTGACCGTGTTTTCGATGCGCACGCTGGCAATCGGCGGTTCCACCGAGATCAGCACCCGGCCACCGTCATTGCGCGCGACGAAGCGCAGGGCCTTGAGGTTGACCAGCAGCGAGTCGGGTTTGACCAGGAACGGTTTGTTCTCGTCGTTGCCGTCGTCGTTGAATTCCGGCAGTTGTGGCTGGATGAAGAAGCTGCGGTCGAGGATCAGGTCGCCGGTGACCTGGGTCACGCCGTTGGCGCGCAGGTCGCGCATCAGCAGCCAGAGTTTTTCCATGTTCAGCTTCGGATCGCCGCCACCCTTGAGGTACAGGTTGCCATTGAGGATGCCGCCACTCAGGTCGCCGTCGGTGTAGAACTCGGTTTTCCACTGATGGTTGGGGCCGAGCATTTCCAGCGAGGCGTAGGTGGTGACCAGTTTCATGGTCGAGGCCGGGTTGACCGAGACGTCGGCGTTGTACACGGTCGGATTGCCCGGGCCGTCGAGCGGGATCATCACCAGCGACAGCGCGGTCGGCTGCAGTTTGCTGGCCTTGAGGGCTTTTTCGACGTTAGGGGTGAGGGCGGTATTGATAGTGGCAGCGGCAACCGGCAGGGCCAGGGGCAGAAGAAGGCCGGCAAGAAACAGAGGACGCAACGATTTGATCATATGAAATAAAACCCTGCAGAAGAGGGGAAAAATAACGAGGGCATGGATGAAAAAGCCCTCAGTGGTCATGAAAGTGTCGGCATTATGCCCCAAGGTGTAACAGCTTGTGCCTTGCCCGGAGCGGCCATTTCGTTATTTTTTTTACAGGCGGTCGGCCACCGTACCCAGAGAGTCGGGCAATTGACCGCTTAAACTGGTAAAGTGCCGGCCGTTATTACTTAAGAGGATTGTTCCAATGGCGACTAACCGTTCCCAGCGTCTGCGCAAAAAACTGTGCGTTGATGAATTCCAAGAGCTGGGTTTCGAACTGAACCTGGACTTCAAAGAAGACTTGTCCGAAGAAGCCATTGACGCTTTCCTCGAAGCATTCATCAAAGAAGCCATGGAAGCCAACGGTCTGGGTTATGTTGGCGGCGATGACTTCGGTCTGGTTTGCCTGCAGAAGCGTGGCTCGGTCAACGAAGAGCAGCGCGCTGCCGTTGAAGCCTGGCTGAAAAACCGTAGCGAACTGACCGGCATGACCGTCAGCCCGCTGCTGGACGTCTGGTATCCGGAAAAGCCGATCAACGCGGCCAAGTGATACTGAAAAAAACGGCGACCTTCGGGTCGCCGTTTTTTTGCAAGATCAAAAGATCGCAGCCTTCGGCAGCTCCTACATCGGGATATGCGTTTCCCTGTAGGCGCTGCCGAAGGCTGCGATCTTTTGCTTTAAGCTTTACGCCAGTTGAGTATCAGCAAGGTCAGCACTCCAGCAACAATTCCCCAGAACGCCGAACCGATGGAAAACAGCGTCAACCCCGACGCCGTGACCATGAACGTGATCAGCGCCGCCTCGCGTTCTTTCACCTCGGTCATGGCAATGCTCAAACCGTTGATGATTGAACCGAACAGCGCCAATGCGGCAATCGACAGCACCAGTTCTTTCGGCAGCGCGGCAAACAGCGCCGCCAATGTCGCGCCGAACACCCCGGCAATCCCGTAGAAAATCCCGCACCAGACCGCGGCGGTGTAGCGTTTGTTGCGATCTTCATGGGCGTGCGGCCCGGTGCAGATGGCTGCGCTGATCGCCGCGAGGTTGATGCCGTGGGAGCCGAACGGCGCCAGCAACAGCGAGGCGATGCCGGTGGTGGTGATCAGTGGCGAGGCCGGGACGTTGTAGCCGTCGGCGCGCAGCACGGCGATGCCGGGCATGTTCTGCGAGGTCATCGCCACCACGAACAGCGGAATGCCGATGCTGATGGTCGCCGCGAGGGAGAAGTGCGGCGTGGTCCAGACCGGCGTCGCCACTTCCAGATGAAAGCCGCTGAAATCCAGCAGCCCCATGAAGCCCGACAGCGCGGTGCCGATCAGCAATGCAGCGAGCACCGCGTAACGCGGCGACAGGCGCTTGACCAGCAGATAGGTGAAAAACATCCCCAGCACCAGCCCGGTACGGTGTTGTGCGGCGACGAAGATTTCGCTGCCGATCTTGAACAGAATCCCCGCCAGCAACGCCGCCGCCAGCGATGCCGGGATTTTTTTCACCAAGCGTTCGAAGCTGCCGGTCAGCCCACAAATGGTCACCAGTACTGCGCAAGTGATGTAGGCGCCGATGGCCTCACCGTAGCTGACACCGCCCAGGCTGGTGATCAGCAGGGCTGCACCGGGGGTCGACCAGGCGATGGTGATCGGTGTGCGATAGCGCAGCGACAAGCCGATCGAACACACCGCCATGCCGATCGAGATCGCCCAGATCCACGAGGAAATCTGTCCGCTGCTTAGGCCCGCCGCTTGCCCGGCCTGGAACATCAGCACCAGCGAACTGGTGTAGCCGGTCATCATTGCAATGAACCCGGCAACGATCGCTGAGGGCGAAGTGTCGGCGAGAGGGCGCAGGCGGGTGTAGGTGGCGTCGTTCATGACGGCGGTGTTCCTTATACAGATGAAGATCCCCGCAATTACGCTGAACTGTGTAGGAGCTGCCGAAGGCTGCGATCTTTTGATTTTGATGTTTGAAAGCAAGATCAAAAGATCGCAGCCTTCGGCAGCTCCTACATAAGAGCAGGTGTGCGCAAAGGCGGATTCTGCGATCAAGCCTAAACTCAATCGTAACGGATCGTTGCAATACAGCCGTGGTCACAAACAGCCATACAGTCGTGTTGCCACCATCCATTGTGTACAATCGCGCTGTTTTTTACGCGATACTTGCCAGCGACCTACTGTGCCGTATTACAGTCACGGTCTATTCGCCGCAGTTCTCCCGACTCGAGTGCCCATGAACGAACAGTTGCAACCCCTCAAGAAACAACCGCGAGCAGGCAAAGCCGGCCGCAGCGGAACCCAGGACGATATTGTCTACGCGCATATCTTCGAGGCCATCCTCGAACAGCGTCTGGCGCCCGGCACAAAATTGAGCGAAGAAGCGCTGGGGGAAATCTTCGGGGTCAGCCGCACCATCATTCGCCGCGCGCTGTCGCGTCTGGCCCATGAAGGCGTGGTGCTGTTGCGGCCGAACCGTGGCGCCGTCGTCGCCAGCCCGAGCGTAGAAGAAGCGCGCCAGGTGTTCATGGCCCGCCGTCTGGTGGAGCGCGCGATCACCGAACTGGCCGTGCAGCACGCCACCGCCGAGCAGATCGCCGAACTGCGCCAGATGGTCAACGACGAGCGTGACAGCTTCTCCCGTGGCGATCGTGGTGCCGGTATCCGTCTGTCCGGCGAATTCCACCTGAAACTGGCCGAAGCGGCGAAGAACGCGCCACTGATCAGCTTCCAGCGCAGCCTGGTCTCGCAGACCTCGCTGATCATCGCCCAGTACGAAAGCGGCAACCGCTCGCATTGCTCCTACGACGAGCACACCCAGTTGATCGACGCCATCGAAGCGCGCAACGGTGAGCTGGCGGTGGACCTGATGATGCACCACATGGATCACATCGACAGCAAGCTCAACCTCGATGAGGAAAGTGCGTCGGATGACCTGCATGCGGTGTTCTCGCATCTGTTGCAAACCAAGAAGCCTGGGCGCCCGGCGGCCAAGCTTTGAGCTGACACCGAGTCGCCCCAATCGCTGGCAAGCCAGCTCCCACAGGGATTTGTGGTGTTCACCGAATCTGCGATACACCGGAAAACCTGTGGGAGCTGGCTTGCCAGCGATAGCAATCTGACAGGCAACAAAAATCCCCCAGGCTGAAAAGCGCTGGGGGATTTTTTATGCCTCGGAAAAACTCAGCGCTGATGCACCAAAGCCCCCGCCGCATACGTCTGCTGCACCGTGCGGTCATCCCCGAGCGTCATCAGCACAAACAACGTTTCGGCAATGTTGTTGGCCTGTTTCAGGCGATAGCTCAGCAGCGGCGTGGCGTTGTAGTCGAGTACCAGGAAGTCCGCATCAGAACCCGGTTGCAGGTTGCCGATCTTGTCTTCCAGGCGCAGTGCCCGCGCACCGCCCAGGGTCGCCAGGTACAGCGACTTGAACGGACTCAACCGCGCACCCTGCAATTGCATGACTTTGTAGGCTTCGTTCAGGGTTTGCAGCAGCGAGAAACTGGTACCGCCGCCGACGTCAGTGCCCAGACCGACGTTCAGTTTGTGCTTCTCGGCCATCGGCAGGTTGAACAGGCCGCTGCCGAGGAAGAAGTTCGAAGTCGGGCAGAACGAGATCGCCGAGCCGGTTTCCGCCAGCCGCGCGCATTCGTCGTCGCACAGGTGCACGCCGTGGGCGAATACCGAGCGCTCGCCGAGCAGCTGGTAGTGATCGTAGACGTCCAGATAGCCCTTGCGCTCCGGGAACAGTTCCTTGACCCACTCGATTTCCTTGAGGTTCTCGCTGATGTGGGTCTGCATGTACAGATCCGGGTATTCGGTCAGCAGTTGGCCGGCGAGGGTCAGTTGTTCCGGGGTGCTGGTCGGGGCGAAGCGCGGGGTAACCGCGTAATGCAGGCGGCCCTTGCCGTGCCAGCGCTCGATCAGCGCCTTGCTCTCGACGTAGCTGGATTCGGCGGTGTCGATCAGATAGTCCGGCGCGTTGCGGTCCATCATCACCTTGCCGGCGATCATCCGCAGGTCGAGCTTCTCGGCGGCCTCGAAAAACGAATTCACCGACTGCGGATGCACGCTGCCGAACACCAGCGCAGTGGTGGTGCCGTTGCGCAGCAGTTCCTTGATGAAGATATCGGCCACGTCGTCGGCGTGGGCCTTGTCACCGAACTGGCTTTCGCACGGGAAGGTGTAAGTGTTGAGCCAGTCCAGCAGTTGCTCGCCGTAGGCCCCGACCATACCGGTTTGCGGCAGGTGGATGTGGGTGTCGATGAAGCCCGGGGTGATCAGCGCGTCCTGATAGTGGGTGATCTCGATGTCCGCCGGCAGGGTCGGCAGCAATTCGCTGGCGTGGCCGAGGGCACTGATCTTGCCGCCATCGACCACCAGCAGGCCGTCCTCGAAATATTCGTAGGAGGCTTCGATCCCGACCTCGGCGGGGTCGGCGATGCTGTGCAGGATGGCGGCGCGGTAGGCTTTGCGAGTCAGAGGCATGAGGGTTCTCTAATCAGTTTGAGGCTTTGAGTGTGGCGGCCTGACTGCGCCGGGAAACCGGCAGCAGTTTGGCAATCGGTTCGGCGCTGGCGCTGTGCTGGCCGAAATTGGCGTTATAGGTGGCGATGATTTCGCCGGCGATGGAGATGGCGATTTCCACAGGCAGTTTGCCTTTGACTTCGCCAATGCCCATCGGGCAGCGCATGCGTTGCACGACGCCGCTGTCGAAACCGCGATCCCGCAGGCGATGTTCGAACTTGGCCCGTTTGGTCTTCGAACCGATCAGGCCGAAGTAAGCGAAGTCGTTGCGCTTGAGGATCGCGGCAGTGAGTTCCAGGTCGAGCTGATGGTTGTGGGTCATGACGATGCAGTAGCTGCCGGCGGGCAGGTCATCGATTTCATCCACAGGCTCTTCGGCGACGATTTTACGCACGCCATGGGGGATCTGTTCGGGGAATTCCTCTTCCCGCGAATCGATCCAGCGTACCCGGCACGGCAGGCTGGCGAGCAGCGGCACCAGCGCGCGGCCGACATGCCCGGCGCCGAACACGGCGATCTGCGCCTGCACCTGGCCCATCGGTTCGAACAGCAGCACGGTTGCGCCGCCGCAGCACTGGCCGAGGCTGGCACCCAGGCTGAAACGCTCCAGATGGGTGTCCTGCTTGCCGCTGGCGAGCATCTCGCGGGCGATCTGCATGGCTTTGTATTCCAGATGCCCGCCACCGATGGTGTCAAAGGTCTGTTTCGCGCTGACGACCATCTTCGAGCCGGCGTTGCGCGGGGTCGAGCCGAGTTCTTCGATGATCGTCACCAGAACGCAGGGTTCACCCTGGTTCTGCAGGTCGGCGAGGGCGTCGATCCAGTTGTACATGTTCACCTCGACATCTGTCGTTGTCTGTTCGGGCCGCATCGCTGGCAAGCCAGCTTCCACAGGTTTTGTGGTGTACCGCAAATCCTGAAATCACCACGGATCACTGTGGGAGCTGGCTTGCCAGCGATTGGCCGCGCCTCGGTCTAGAGCGGAGCCAACTCGGTTTCAGCTTCGACCGCTTTCACCGTCTTGAGCTGGCGCATCTGCTCACACCCCCACAACACCCGCTCCGGGGTCGCCGGTGCGTCGATCTGCGGCTGATGCTTATAGTCACCGAGGCTCGCCACCGCGTCCTTGATCGCGCACCACGCGGCAATCCCGAGCATGAACGGCGGCTCACCCACAGCCTTGGAATGGAACACCGTGTCTTCCGGGTTCTTGCGGTTTTCCACCAGCTTCACCCGCAGGTCCAGCGGCATGTCCGCCACGGCCGGGATCTTGTAGCTGGCCGGGCCGTTGGTCATCAGCTTGCCCTTGTTGTTCCAGACCAGCTCCTCCATGGTCAGCCAGCCCATGCCCTGGACGAAACCACCCTCGACCTGACCGATGTCGATCGCCGGGTTCAGCGAGGCACCGACGTCGTGGAGGATGTCGGTACGCAGCATCTTGTACTCGCCGGTCAGGGTGTCGACGATCACTTCGCAGCACGCCGCACCGAAGGCGAAGTAGTAGAACGGCCGACCACGGGCCTGGCTGCGGTCATAGTAGATTTTCGGGGTCTTGTAGAAGCCGGTGCTCGACAGCGAGACCTGATTGAAATACGCCAGTTGAATCAACGCTTCGAAGGTCATGATGTGGTCACGCACGCGCACATGGCCGTTGTGGAATTCCACGTCTTCTTCGCTGACCTTGTAGTGCCGCGCGGCGAATTCCACCAGACGCTGCTTGATGATCTCGGCGGCGTTCTGCGCAGCCTTGCCGTTGAGGTCGGCACCGCTGGAAGCCGCAGTCGGCGAGGTATTCGGCACTTTGTCGGTGTTGGTCGCGGTGATCTGCACCCGATCCATTTCCACCTGGAACACTTCGGCCACCACCTGCGCGACTTTGGTGTTGAGGCCCTGGCCCATTTCCGTGCCGCCGTGGTTCAAGTGGATGCTGCCGTCGGTGTAGACGTGGATCAGCGCACCGGCCTGGTTGAGGAAACTGGCGGTGAAGGAAATGCCGAATTTCACCGGGGTCAGCGCCAGGCCTTTTTTCAGGATCGGGCTGTTGGCGTTGTAGCGGCGGATCGCTTCGCGGCGCTCGGCGTACTGGCTGCTTTCTTCCAGCTCGGCGGTCATCTCTTCGAGCATGTTGTGCTCGACGGTCTGGTAGTAGTGGGTGACGTTGCGCTCGGTCTTGCCGTAGTAGTTAGCCTTGCGCACCGCCAGCGGATCGAGGTTGAGATGACGGGCAATCGCGTCCATCACTTCTTCGATG
Organism: Pseudomonas sp. 22189; assembly: GCF_052045635.1. Classification (NCBI taxonomy): domain Bacteria; kingdom Pseudomonadati; phylum Pseudomonadota; class Gammaproteobacteria; order Pseudomonadales; family Pseudomonadaceae; genus Pseudomonas; species Pseudomonas sp. 22189. Next base: position 137,381 of record NZ_JBQEPG010000009.1, on the reverse strand, counting down.
GCGACCATCCCTTGCGGGCCGCCGAAACCACGGTAAGCAGTGTTCGACGCGGTGTTGGTCTTGCAGCGGTGACCGTTGATGGTCGCGTCGCCGAGGTAATAAGAGTTGTCCGAGTGGAACATCGCCCGGTCAACGATCGAGGCGGACAGGTCCGGCGAACAGCCGCAGTTGCCGGCCAGGTCCATGGCGATGCCGTGCAGGCGCCCGCTGCTGTCGAAGCCAACGTCGTACTCGACATAGAACGGGTGGCGCTTGCCGGTCATCAGCATGTCTTCGACCCGTGGCAGGCGCATCTTGGTCGGCTGGCCGGTGAGGTGCGCGATCACCGCGCACAGGCACGCCGGGCTCGCGGCCTGGGTTTCCTTGCCGCCAAAACCACCGCCCATGCGGCGCATGTCGACGACGATCTTGTTCATCGACACGTCGAGCACTTCGGCCACCAGCTTCTGCACTTCGGTGGGGTTCTGCGTCGAGCAGTAGACGATCATGCCGCCGTCTTCGGTGGGCATGACCGAGGAGATCTGGGTTTCCAGATAAAAGTGTTCCTGGCCGCCGATGTGCAGCGTGCCTTGAATGCGGTGTTCGGCGGTGGCCAATGCCGAGGCCGAATCGCCGCGCTGATGGGTGTGGCTGTCGAGCACGAAGTGACGTTTGCGCAGGGCTTCGACCACGTCGAGCACCGGTTCGAGATCTTCGTATTCGATGATCGCCGCCATGGCCGCTTTGCGTGCGGTTTCCAGGTCTTTCGCCGCCACGGCCAGTACCGGTTGCCCGACGAACTGCACGTCATCGATCGCCAGCAGCGGATCGCCCGGCAGCAGCGGACCGATGTCTTTCAGGCCCGGCACGTCTTCGTGGGTGATCGCAATGCGCACGCCTTCGAAGGCGTAGCAGGGGCTGGTGTCGATGCGGAGGATTTTCGCGTGGGCGCGGTCCGACAGCCGTGCGTAAACGTGCAGTTGATTGGGGAATTCCAGGCGATCATCGATGTACTGCGCTTCACCGGACACATGCTTGGCGGCGCTGTCGTGCTTGACGCTGCGGCCGACGCCGGTGGTCAGGTCCCTGGCGAACAGTTCCGCCAGTTCGGCTTGAGTCTTCTCTACGGCGTGATGGTTAGACATAAGCGGTCACCCGAGTCTCGATGTGCGGTGTTTGCAGTTCGATGAAGTATTTGCGCAGCAGGTTCTGCGCGCTGAGCAGGCGATATTCCTTGCTGGCGCGGAAGTCCGAGAGCGGCGTGAAGTCTTCGGCCAGTGCGGCGCAGGCGCGTTCGATCACAGCGTTGTTGAACGGCTGGCCGAGCAGCACGGCTTCGCAATGCGCGGCGCGTTTGGGGATCGCGGCCATGCCGCCGAACGCCACGCGTGCGTCAGTGATCACGCCGTTTTCGACGCGCAGATTGAAGGCGGCGCAGACGGCGGAAATGTCATCGTCCAGACGCTTGGAGACCTTGTAGGCGCGGAAACGCTGCTCGGCCGTGGCGCGCGGGACGATGATCTTCTCGATGAACTCGCTTTCCTGACGGGCGGTGACCTTGTAGTCGATGAAGTAATCTTCTAGGTTCAGCGTGCGCCGGGTTTCACCTTTGCACAGCACCACCTGCGCGCCGAGGGCGATCAGCAGCGGTGGCGAGTCACCGATCGGCGAGGCGTTGCCGATGTTGCCGCCGAGGGTGCCCTGGTTGCGGATCTGCAGCGAGGCGAAGCGGTGCAGCAGTTCGCCAAAGTCCGGATATTCGGCAGTCAGCGCTTCGTAGCAATCGGAGAGGGCGGTGGCGGCGCCGATTTCGAGGCGGTCATCGAAGCTTTCGATGCGCTTCATTTCGGCGACGTTGCCGACGTAGATCATCACCGGCAGGGTGCGGTGAAACTGGGTGACTTCCAGCGCCAGATCGGTGCCGCCGGCCAGCAGTCGCGCTTGTGGGTAAGCGTCATACAGATCGGCCAGATCGGCGACGGTCAGCGGCACCAGGCAGCGCTTGTCGCCACTGTTGAGTTCACCGATATCGGTCGGGGCGATGGCTTTGAGGCGGGCGATGGTCTCGGCTTCGCGGGCGTCGAACTGGTCCGGTTGCTTGCCACAGCACGATTGCTCGGCGGCGGCGAGGATCGGCCGGTAGCCGGTGCAGCGGCAGAGATTGCCGGCCAGCGCTTCGTGCGCCTTGGCCTGATCCGGTGCATCGCTGTTCTTTTGCAGGGCGAACAGCGACATGACGAAACCGGGGGTGCAGAAGCCGCACTGCGAGCCGTGGCACTCGACCATGGCTTTCTGCACGCTGTGCAGTTCGCCCTGGTGCTTGAGGTCTTCGACGCTGATCAGTTGTTTGCCATGCAGCGACGACACAAAGGTCAGGCACGAGTTGAGGCTGCGATAGCGAATGTATTCGCGGCCGGCGTCATCGGTTTGCAACTCGCCGACCACCACCGTGCAGGCGCCGCAGTCGCCGCTGGCGCAGCCTTCTTTGGTGCCGGATTTACCTACATGCTCACGCAGGTAATTGAGCACGGTCAGATTCGGGTCCAGGGCGTGCTCGCTACGGAGTTCCTGGTTAAGTAAAAACTGGATCACGGAAGGCCTCGCAGACTCATTATTGTTGTTAACCGACGTGAGCCGAATTTAGCAGGTCTGACTTTTCGGTCAATGGTTTTCTGACTTAAAGGTCAGGAAAATCGGTTTTGTCGATTAACGCGTGCTCTATTGAGTATTGACCCTGAGCGGAACCACTGCTTTTTTGCTTGAATCGTGCCAAAAAGCGCCGTGCGGGCACTCCGCCATGCACGTGCATTTGCGCTACACTGCGCCGCTTGTGCAGATCGAAGAGTTTGAAGGACAACCATGACGTTCAAGGCGCCGGACAGCCTCGCCGAGCAAATCGCTCACCACCTCGCCGAACGCATCATTCGCGGCGAAATGAAGCCGGGAGAGCGCATTCAGGAACAGAAGGTCACGCTGGCCCTCAATGTCAGCCGCGGATCGGTCCGCGAAGCCTTGCTGATCCTCGAACGCCGCCACCTGATCGCGATCCTGCCGCGACGTGGCGCCCATGTCACCGAACTCACCGCGCACAAGGTGCAGAGCCTGTGCACGCTGATGAGCGAGCTGTACATCCTGCTCGGCAATGCGGTTGCCAACGGCTGGCAGACCCAGGCCGACATGGCGCCGTTCGTGCAGATCCAGCAGCGCCTGACCGCCAGCTACGAGCGTCAGGACATCCGCACCTTCGTCGACGACAGCTTCGCCGTGATGCGCGCGGCGTACCCGTTTGCCAACAACCCGTACCTGCAAGAGACCGTCGAGAATCTGCAGCCGGCCATGAGTCGCGCCTACTTCCTCGCCCTCGAACAGCGCAAGGCCGAAATGAGCGAGTTCCTCGAACTGTTCGAACGCCTGCTGGCCGCTGTGCTCGCCCGTAATTTGCCGCAGATTCGCATCGTGCTGACGGCTTATGCCCAGCGCAGCAGCGATCTGGTGGTCTCCGCCCTGACGGTTGCCTGAGCGTGCGGCTAAAGTGCATCAAACTGGCGGGGTTCAAGTCCTTCGTCGACCCGACCACGGTGAACTTCCCCAGTAACATGGCGGCAGTCGTCGGGCCGAACGGTTGCGGCAAGTCGAACATCATCGACGCCGTACGCTGGGTGATGGGCGAGAGTTCGGCGAAGAACCTGCGTGGCGAGTCGATGACCGACGTCATCTTCAATGGCTCGACCAGCCGCAAACCGGTGAGTCAGGCGAGCATCGAACTGGTGTTCGACAACTCCGACGGCACCCTGGTCGGCGAATACGCGGCGTACGCCGAGATTTCCATTCGCCGCAAGGTCACCCGCGACAGCCAGAACAGCTATTTCCTCAACGGCGCCAAATGCCGCCGTCGCGACATCACCGACATCTTCCTCGGCACCGGCCTCGGCCCGCGCAGCTACTCGATCATCGAGCAGGGGATGATCTCCAAGCTGATCGAAGCCAAGCCGGAAGACCTGCGTAACTTCATCGAAGAAGCGGCGGGCATCTCCAAGTACAAGGAGCGTCGGCGCGAAACCGAAAACCGCATCCGCCGCACCCACGAAAACCTGGCGCGTCTGACTGACCTGCGTGAAGAGCTGGAGCGCCAGCTCGAACGCCTGCACCGGCAGGCCGAGTCCGCCAAGAAGTATCAGGAATACAAAGCCGAAGAGCGCCAGCTCAAGGCGCAACTGTCGGCCCTGCGCTGGCAGGATCTGAATGATCAGGTCGGCCAGCGCGAATCGATCATCGGCAACCAGGAAGTCAGTTTCGAAGCGCTGGTCGCCGAGCAGCGCAATGCCGATGCCGCCATCGAGCGCCTGCGCGACGGGCACCATGAACTGTCCGAACGCTTCAATCTGGTGCAGGGACGCTTCTATTCGGTCGGCGGCGACATCGCCCGGGTCGAGCAGAGCATCCAGCACGGCCAGCAGCGCTTGCGTCAGTTGCAGGACGATCTGAAAGAAGCCGAGCGCGCGCGTCTGGAAACCGAATCGCACCTGGGCCACGACCGCACGTTGCTGCTGACCCTCGGCGAAGAGCTGGACATGCTCATCCCCGAGCAGGAAGTCACCAGCGCCGCCGCCGAAGAAGCCGCCGCCGCGCTTGAAGATTCCGAAAGCGTCATGCACGGCTGGCAGGAGCAGTGGGACACCTTCAACCTGACCGCCGCCGAACCCCGGCGTCAGGCCGAAGTGCAGCAGTCGCGGATCCAGCAACTGGAAACCAGCATGGAACGGCTGGCCGATCGGCAAAAGCGTCTCGCCGAGGAGCGCGACTTGCTCTCCGCCGACCCGGAAGACGCGGCGATCATGGCACTCAACGAGCAGCTCGCCGAATCCGAAGCGACCCTCGAAGATTTGCAGACCAGCGAAGAAGCGCAGGTCGAAAAACTTGAACAACTGCGTCAGGAATTGCAGCAGGCACTGACCGCGCAGCAACAGGCGCAGGGCGATTTGCAGCGGCTCAACGGACGACTGGCCTCGCTGGAAGCCTTGCAACAAGCCGCGCTCGACCCGGGCACCGGCACCGCCGAATGGCTGAAGGAACACAACCTCGCCGAACGGCCGCGTCTGGCCGAAGGCTTGAAGGTCGAGGCTGGTTGGGAACTGGCGGTGGAAACCGTGCTCGGCGCCGATCTGCAAGCGGTGCTGGTGGACGACTTCAACGGTTTCGATCTGTCCGGTTTCACCCAAGGGGATTTGCGCCTGCTCAGCCCCGCCAGTGATGGCGTGCGCGTCGCGGGCAGTTTGCTGGATAAAGTCGAGGCGCAGATCGATCTGTCGCCATGGCTCGGCCAGGTCAAACCGGTCGACAGCCTCGAACAGGCGCTGGCCCTGCGCGGGCAGTTGAGTGCCGGGCAGAGCCTGATCAGTCGCGACGGTTACTGGGTTGGCCGACACTTTCTGCGCGTACGTCGCGCCAGTGAAGCCGAGAGCGGCATGCTCGCCCGTGGCCAGGAAATCGAGACGTTGCAGGCCGAGCGCGAAGAGCGCGAAGCCACGGTCGAAGCCATGGAAACCCGCTTGCAGACTTTGCGTGCGCAACAGCGTCAGCAGGAAAACGGCCGCGAACATTTGCGTCGCCTGCTGCAGGATGAAGCCCGTTCCCAAGGTGAATTGAAAGCCCAGTTGTCTGCCGGTAAAGCCAAGGCTGAACAACTGACGCTGCGCCGCACGCGGCTTGACGAAGAGCTGATCGAGCTCGCCGAGCAGCGCGAGCTTGAGCACGAACAGGTCGGCGAAGCGCGCATGCAATTGCAGGAAGCGCTCGATGCCATGGCGCTGGACACCGAGCAGCGCGAGTTGCTGCTGGCCCAGCGTGACAGCCTGCGCGAACGCCTTGATCGCGTGCGTCAGGAAGCCCGGCAGCACAAGGATCACGCCCATCAACTGGCGGTGCGTCTCGGTTCGCTGCGTGCGCAGCACGATTCCACGCGTCAGGCGTTGGAACGTCTGGAGATGCAGGCCGAGCGCCTGACCGAAAAGCGTGAGCAGTTGAGTCTGAATCTGGAGGAGGGCGAGGCACCGCTGGAAGAGCTGCGCCTGAAACTCGAAGAACTGCTCGACAAGCGCATGACCGTCGACGAGGAGCTGAAGACCGCGCAGATCGCGCTGGAAGACGCCGACCGCGAACTGCGCGAGGCGGAAAAGCGCCGGACCCAGGCCGAGCAGCAATCGCAATTGATCCGTGGCCAGCTCGAACAGCAGCGCATGGAATGGCAAGCACTGACCGTGCGGCGCAAGGCGTTGCAGGATCAATTGCTCGAAGACGGCTACGATCTCAATGGCGTGCTCGCGACCTTGACGCCTGAGGCCAGTGAACGCGCAGCCGAAGAAGAACTCGAACGGATCAATGCGCGGATTCAGCGCCTGGGCGCGATCAACCTCGCGGCCATCGACGAATACACCCAACAATCCGAGCGTAAACGTTATCTGGATGCGCAGGACGCCGATCTGGTCGAAGCATTGGAGACCCTGGAAAACGTCATTCGCAAGATCGACAAGGAAACCCGTAACCGCTTCAAAGATACCTTTGATCAGATCAATGGCGGTTTACAGGCGCTTTTCCCGAAAGTTTTCGGTGGCGGCAGCGCGTATTTGGAACTGACGGGCGAAGATCTACTCGATACAGGGGTGACGATCATGGCGCGGCCGCCAGGAAAGAAGAACAGCACCATCCATTTGCTCTCTGGCGGGGAAAAAGCCCTGACCGCACTGGCACTGGTTTTTGCGATCTTCAAATTGAATCCGGCGCCGTTCTGCATGCTCGATGAAGTTGACGCGCCACTGGATGACGCTAACGTTGGACGCTACGCACGATTGGTTAAAGAGATGTCGCAGACTGTGCAGTTCATCTATATCACCCACAACAAAATCGCCATGGAAATGGCCGATCAACTGATGGGCGTGACGATGCACGAGCCGGGTTGTTCGCGACTGGTTGCAGTGGATGTCGAGGAGGCAATGGCGATGGTGGACGCCTGAGTCAGCGTGGTGTCGGAAGGGTATAAGTAGTCTGTAGGACTTTTTTACCGACTTCGACTTGCTGGCCAATCGACATATTCGCGCAAGCCAACGTGACAGACGGTGTAAAGTTGTCTTTGGTCGTGCTAGTTTAATGTCAATTTTTCGTATACGTGGGCAAAACGCCTGTCAGAACATAGAGTTGGCGCCACGTTTTAAAGCGGTTTGCACAATGTAAACCCCTTATTTTTCAGCATTTTTTATAGAGGCACGGGATTACATGGAAATCGGTCTGCGCGAGTGGCTGATCGTCATCGGCATCATTGTGATAGCCGGTATTCTTTTCGATGGCTGGCGCCGTATGCGCGGCGGCAAGGGAAAACTGAAATTCCGTCTTGACCGAAGTCTGTCCAACCTGCCGGACGAGGACACCAGCGCTGAGCTGTTGGGCCCGGCCCGCGTGCTGGATACGCATAAAGAGCCGCAACTGGACGAACACGATCTGCCGTCGGTGAGCATGCCGGCCCGCGAAGCACGCGAGCCTCGCGAATCCGGCTCCAAGCGTGGCAAGCGCGGCAGCAATGGTCCGGCCCAGGGCGACCTGAACCTCGACCTGGATCTGGACGGCGGCCCGAGCTTCAGCAGCCGTGATGATGACTTCGTCGAAGACAGCAAGCCGGCGCCGGCCGTGGCCGACAAGGATCAGCCGCAAGCCGAAGAAGTCCTGGTGATCAGCGTGATCTGCCGTGACGCCGCCGGCTTCAAAGGCCCGGCCTTGCTGCAGAACATTCTCGAAAGCGGTCTGCGTTTTGGCGAGATGGATATTTTCCACCGCCACGAAAGCATGGCCGGCAACGGTGAAGTGCTGTTCTCCATGGCCAACGCGGTCAAGCCGGGCATCTTCGATCTGGACGACATCGACCATTTCAGCACCCCGGCGGTGAGCTTCTTCCTCGGTCTGCCAGGCCCGCGTCATCCGAAGCAGGCCTTCGACGTGATGGTGGCGGCAGCGCGCAAGCTGTCCCAGGAGTTGAACGGCGAGCTGAAAGACGACCAGCGCAGTGTGCTGACCGCACAGACCATCGAGCACTACCGTCAGCGCATCGTCGAATTCGAACGCCGCGCCCTGACCCAGAAGCGCTAAGGCCGAGATCAAAAGATCGCAGCCTTCGGCAGCTCCTACAGAGGAACGCGATCCCTGTAGGAGCTGTCGAGTGCAACGAGGCTGCGATCTTTGAATGATGAAACTGGAGCAGCCTCGGCTGCTCTTTTGCTTTATGAGAGAACACCCATGACTGCCGCCAAAAACCGCATTCTAGAGCTGCGCGCTGAACTCGATCAGCACAACTACCGGTACCACGTCCTCGACGAGCCGAGCATTCCGGACGCCGAGTACGACCGGTTGTTCCACGAGCTCAAGGCGCTGGAGGCGGCCAATCCCGAACTGATCACCAGCGACTCGCCGACCCAGCGTGTCGGCAGCGTGGCGTTGACTGCCTTCACCCAAGTGCGTCACGAAGTGCCGATGCTCAGCCTCGGCAACGCTTTCGAAGAAACCGACATGCGCGAGTTCGACCGCCGGGTGACCGAAGGTCTGGATCTGCCGGCCGGTGATCTGTTCGGTGGCGGCGCGGCAGTGGAATACAGCTGCGAGCCGAAACTCGATGGCCTGGCGGTCAGCCTGCTGTATCAGGACGGTGTGCTGGTACGCGGCGCTACCCGTGGCGATGGCACCACCGGTGAAGACATCAGCGTCAACGTGCGCACGGTGCGCAACATTCCGTTGAAGCTGCATGGCGACGGCTGGCCGGCGACCCTCGAAGTGCGTGGTGAAGTGTTCATGTCCAAGGCCGGTTTCGAGCGCCTCAACGCCTCGCAACTGGAAGTCGGCGGCAAGACCTTCGCCAACCCGCGCAACGCTGCGGCCGGCAGCCTGCGCCAGCTGGATTCGAAGATCACCGCCAACCGCCCGCTGGAATTCTGCTGCTACGGTATCGGCCAAGTCTCCCACGATATTTCCGACACCCACATCGGCAACCTCAAGCAGTTGCAGAAATGGGGCCTGCCGATCAGCCACGAGCTGAAACTGGCCAAAGGCATCGGCGAGTGCCTGGATTACTACCGCGACATCGGCGAACGGCGTAACGCGCTGGCCTACGAAATCGACGGTGTGGTGTTCAAGGTCAACAGCATCGCCGATCAGCGCGAGCTGGGCTTCCGTGCCCGCGAACCGCGCTGGGCGATTGCGCACAAATTCCCGGCCATGGAAGAGCTCACCGAGCTGCTCGACGTGGAATTTCAGGTCGGCCGTACCGGCGCGGTCACCCCGGTGGCGCGGCTGAAACCGGTCAAGGTGGCGGGCGTCACCGTGGCCAACGCCACCTTGCACAACATGGATGAAGTGGCGCGCCTGGGCCTGATGATTGGCGACACCGTGATCATCCGCCGCGCCGGAGACGTGATCCCGCAGGTGGTGCAAGTGGTCACCGAGCGTCGCCCCGAGAATGCGCGTCCTGTAGCGATTCCAGAGAGCTGCCCGGTCTGTGGCTCCCATGTCGAACGCACGCAACTGGTCAAGCGCAGCAAAGGCAAGGAAACCATCAGCGAAGGTGCGGTGTACCGCTGCGTTGGCCGTCTGGCCTGTGGTGCGCAACTGAAGCAGGCGATCATTCACTTTGTCTCGCGTCGGGCGATGGACATCGAAGGCCTTGGCGACAAGAGCGTCGAGCAACTGGTCGACGAAGGTCTGGTCAATTCGCCGGCCGATCTGTATGCGCTGAAGTTCGACGACATTGTTGATCTGGAAGGCTTCGCTGAAGTCTCCAGCAACAAGCTGCTGGCGGCGATTGAAGACAGCAAGCAGCCGGGGCTGGCGCGTTTCATCTACGCCCTTGGCATTCCCGATGTCGGCGAAGAGACGGCCAAAGTCCTGGCGCGCTCGCTGGGTTCGCTGGAGCGCGTGCAACAGGCGCTGCCACAGGTGCTGACCTACCTGCCGGACATCGGTCTGGAAGTGGCGTACGAGATTCACAGCTTCTTTGAAGATGCGCACAACCAGCAGGTGATCAGCGAGTTGCTGGGGCATGGCCTGCAAATTCAGGATCAGGGCGATCTGGGCGCCGAATTTGCCGCCAGCACCACCCTCGGCGGTCTGCTCGACAAACTGCACATTCCCTTTGTCGGCCCGGGCGGCGCGCAGAAACTGGCAGACAAGTTCGGTTCGCTGGACGCGGTGATGAATGCCGACTGGCTGGACATGCGCCAGGCGCTGCCGGAGAAGCAGGCCAATTCGGTGCGCGATTTTTTTGCTGTGGCCGAGCACCGGCAGATTGCCGAAGCGGCGGAGCAACAACTGCGTGATTTCGGCATGCACTGGCTGAGCGAGAAGAAAGTCGTCGAAGGCTTGCCGCTGTCCGGCGAAACCTGGGTGTTGACCGGCAAGGTCGAGCTGATGAGCCGCGATGTGGCCAAGGAACACCTGGAAAGCCTCGGCGCCAAGGTCGCCGGCTCGGTATCGGCGAAAACTCATTGCGTGGTCGCAGGGCCCGGTGCCGGCTCGAAACTGACCAGGGCCAATGAGCTGGGCGTGAAGGTGATGGACGAAGAGGCGTTTATCGCTTTCCTGAAGGGACACGGCCTGTCCGTTTAAGAACAAAAGATCGCAGCCTGCGGCAGCTCCTACAGAATTAGTGTCTTGCCACATTGACCCCCTGTAGGAGCTGCCGAAGGCTGCGATCTTTTGCTTTTCCCCACACAAAGCGTGGGAACGATCAGCGCACGAGGATGATCTAGTCTTGGCAAGCCCCAGGGAGAGATCGCCATGTACCGCTTTTTCGAGCAGCTCAGTTCTCGCATCGTCGCGCCGTTCATGGGCGAATCTTCACGCAACAGCAAAATCTGGCCGTGCCGCTGCGGCCAGTCGCTGTTCTTTCGCAACAGCCAGTGCCTGGCTTGCAGCGCCATGCTCGGCTATCAGCCTGAAGCAAGTCGCCTGACCTCGCTGCAACCGGGGCCACAGGACGGCAGTTGGACACTCGATGCCGATCCTGACGCCGGATTGTTTCGTCGCTGCGCCAATCTCGACACCCCCGCCGCCTGCAATTGGCTGCTGCCGGATAACGGCCGCGACAGCCTGTGCGTCGCCTGCAGCCTCAATCGCACCATCCCCGACCTCTCGGTGCCGGAAAACCCTGAGCGCTGGCGCAAAGTCGAAATCGCCAAACGCCGGCTGGTGGCGCAACTGATCACCCTCGGGCTGCCGGTCATCCCGAAAACCGTGGATGAAGAGCGCGGCCTGGCCTTTGATTTCATCGGCGTCGACCTCGAAGGCAACGCGCCAATGACCGGCCACGCCAACGGCCTGATCACCCTCGACATCAAAGAAGCCGACGACGCCCATCGCGAGCAGGTGCGGGCGGCGATGCATGAACCCTATCGCACGCTGCTCGGGCATTTCCGGCATGAGGTCGGGCATTATTATTGGGATCGTCTGATCGCCAACGGCCCGTGGCTTGAACCTTTCCGCAAGCTGTTCGGCGACGAGCGCGCCAGTTACGCCGAAGCGCTCGACCGTCACTACCAGCAAGGCGCACCGCTGGACTGGCCGCAACACTACGTCAGCGCCTACGCGACCATGCACCCGTGGGAAGACTGGGCCGAGACCTGGGCGCATTACCTGCACATGATGGACGCGGTGGACACTGCACTGGGTTTCGGCATGAGTGCGCGGGAAATGGACTTCGACTATCAGCCGTTTCCACCGAGCACGCTGTATGACCCGGAGCATCCCGGCGGCGCGGCGTTCCTGTCGTTCGTCAATGCGTGGATCGAACTGGCGGGCATGCTCAACGAGCTGTCACGCAGCATGGGCCAGCCGGATTTCTACCCGTTCGTGCTGCCGGCGGCGGCGATTGCCAAGCTGCACTTCATTCATCTGGTGATCCAGCAGGCAGGCGGCAAAGCGGACGAGGTGCTGACCCTGTAGGAGCTGCCGCAGGCTGCGATCTTTTCAGGCGCAGCGCATGTCCTTGAACCCGTTCATATTTTTTATCTGAAACCAACGGTTGTAACTTCATCTCAGATAGGTACAATGGCGCGGCTCGCCGACAGGTGAGTGTCGTTATGGTGACCCCATCGGTCCCCCCGCAACGATTACCCGTGAACCTGGTCAGATCCGGAAGGAAGCAGCCACAGCGGGAACATTGTGTGCCGGGGTGTGGCTGGTGGGGTTACCACCTTAACGAACAAAGAACGCTTCAACAGAACTGCATGGGTTTCGCCCACTGCGGTTTTTTTATGCCCGCGATTTGAGCTATCACGCCAGCCCCTGTAGGAGCGAGCCTGCTCGCGAAGGCAGCCGCCCCGATGCCTGTTCAGCCACCAAGGTTGAACAGTGGCATACTCCACCGTCTTGCTGCGCGCGCCGTTGACAAGTTCGCGTCCTGGCTACGAGGTTGTATGCACCCGGAACATCACGATTTATCCACCGCCGTTTATTTGCCCGTGACGGACGAGACCTGCGCGAGCCTGTTGCAGTCCGATGGCGTGACAATCCTCGACACGCTGACAGATGCGCAGCTCGCCGCCGTCCTGGTCATCCAGAATCTGGCCCAGGCCACCGAAAAGGATCTCACTGCCGCTGCGGCGGAGAAGGTGTTGGCGCGGCTGATTGCGTGGGCGGTCGATGGCCGGACAGGGCTGCTGTCCGAGGCGCAACGCCTGTTCGATCCGCGTCAGCTGTATTTCGGCCTGAACGCCATCAGGGGATTGAATCTGCGTTTGCTGTTGGCTGACGAGGTGTCGGCGCAGGATTACCTGCTGCCCGATGGCAAGTGGGATGACGAGTTCAAAACGCGCCACCACGCGGCCAACAATCCGTTCAGCCAGCAGATGATCAGCCCGGCACACCGCGAGCGCTGGCTCAGCGCCGCGCAAGACAAACTGGTCAGAACCTTCCGCGCCAACCTCGATGAAGACCTGCACGTCCAAGGCTACGCCGGGATCGGCAAGAGTCATCTGATCGGCGCCTTGACCGAGTGTCTGGGTCCCGGGAAAACCCTGCTGCTGGCACGCACACCGGAAAAACTCGCGACCCTGTGTCAGCGCATGGGTGTTGCCAGTGAGCGCAAGCCCGGCATCACCTTTGAGGCGTTCGCGCGCGGGCTGATTTATGGGCGCAAGCCACAGCCGGCAAGCGCCGCTGGCCGAGTCGCGAGCAAACAGAGTCTGGCGCAGGCGCTGAACATCCTGGGCTTTCGCGAGCACGATGCGCAACGCACCCTGAGCGTCTGTCTGGAAACCCTCGAGCGCTATTGCCAATCCCGGGACTACAGCCTGTCGGCGCATCATCTGCCGTATTTCAAGCTGTCCTTGTCCAGCCTTGAGTCCAAGGTGTTGCTGGAGTATTCGAGCCGCGTCTGGACTTATCTCGAGGCCAACCCGGCGTGGGGCCGGCAGAGCGGCTTCGAAGCCTTGTTACTGATCAAGCGGGCAAGCCTCGCGGGCTGCGTGGTGCCGCCGCGGTATACCCACGTGCTGATCGACGAGAGCCAGGACATTCCTGCGTCGCTGCTGCAGATTATCGAGCGCGGCCGGCAGGTGCTGATCACGCTGGGCGATGAGTACCAGCATGCCGAGCGTGATCTGGTGAAAAGAAAGCGTGAAGTGCGCCAGAGCGATATCACTTATTCAGTGCGTTCGGGGCGCAACGTCGAGCGTCTGGTCAATCCGCTGATTTCCCGGCACTCGGAAAAGAGCAAGATACCCTTCGAAGGCGCGCGTGAGGCGGACGTCGGCATCGAGTTTTATCCACAGGGCTTTGTCCCGCCGCAAGGTTGTGTGGTGCTGACGGCGTCACTCTGGGACACCATGAAGTGGGCGATGCAGTTGCACGATGCCAATTGCCCGTTCAGCTTTGCCGACATGAAAGCGCAGCGCGACCTCGAACACTTCATGATCACCGCCATCGAACTGTTCAGGGTCGACTTCTACAGTGCCGAACACAGCGAGAAGGGCCCGCATCGCTATTTCAGCGACGTGCCGAAGTGGCAGCAGGTGCGCGAGGCCAACCAGTACGACGAGGCGTTTCTGTGGGTCGAGGCCGAGCTGGAGAAGGGCTTCAAGGTGGCTGACCTGACCCGGCTCAACCGGATGATCGGCAGCCCCGGCAAAAGCTGCTTGTTGATGCAGGCCCAGGAGGCGGGCGGCATGGAGTTCGACCGCGTTCTGCTGACGCCCGAGCTGCTGACCAACGTGCAGTTCAAGGACGCCTACGCGTTCGATCAGCGGATCTGCGCCGTGTACATCGCCATCTCCCGCGCCCGCCAGCAGCTTTACCTGCCGTACGATGTGGTCGAGTGGATCGAGTTTCACGACTACCAGAAATTCCGTGAGTCGCACGGTTACTGAATAATTCTCTGTGGGAAATTTCCTCCCAAAAAAAGGGGTTATGGGGTGGTTTCCGAGGATCCGGTATACAGCCGGATGATGTCATCAATCTCCCCCGACATTTTCATCCGCAGCAACGTGCGCAGGATCCGCTGCACCGGCACCTGCGGGTCATTCCTCACATAGCAGCCGACATGCTGTTCCTGCAGCACCGCCACCCCCTGCAGTTGCTGCGTGGGCAGCAGGCGCTGATTGAACCAGTCCAGCGTCCATTGATTGCTCACCGCATAGCGATAACGCCCGGCCAGGAGTTTTTCCAGCACTTGTTCCTGATTGCGCGCGTCGTCGCGTTGCAGGTGGTCGGCGTCGAACAGCGGCTGCAGAGTCGGGTAGGTGTAGCCGAGCACGGTGCCGATCGATTGGCGGGGCAGGCGGGCGGGATCGACGTGGAGCGGTTGATCGTCGCGGCTGATCAGCAGATCGCGCTGGAACAGCAGCGGAAGGCTCCAGATGTAGTCTCCGGACTGATTCGGCAACCATGATTGTGCGGCATAGCAGCGCACGTCGACTTCACCGTGTTCCATGGCGTTCTGCACCCGGGCGCGCGGCAGCACATGGAATTCGGCGGGTACGCCGACCTGTGTCGCCAGGCTGAGCATGATGTCGTGGAGAATGCCCTGGGTGGGGCGGCCGTGCTCGATTTGCACCATGGGCATCGCCCAGCTGTCGGCCACGACGAAGCGCAGCGGCGGTTCGGCGGCGTTCACGCTCAGACTGATCCCCAACAAAGCTCCCAAGGCCCAACGCATAAATGCTCCGATGAGTCCCGACCACGAGCGAAATTTCCTCGCCAACAGCAGCTTAGCCAGATTAGACGAGCACACCGGATGCAATTTTGCCCTTGCTCCGCTAGCATTAGCCGCTTCAGCTTCCTTCGTTGCGACGGTTTTCGATGAGTTATCAGGTTCTTGCACGTAAATGGCGTCCGCGCTCGTTCCGCGAAATGGTCGGCCAGACCCATGTGCTCAAGGCTCTGATCAATGCCTTGGACAGCCAGCGGCTGCACCACGCGTACCTGTTCACCGGTACCCGCGGGGTCGGCAAGACCACCATTGCGCGGATCATTGCCAAATGCCTGAACTGTGAGACAGGTATCACTTCCAGCCCCTGCGGAGAGTGTTCGGTGTGCCGCGAGATCGATGAAGGGCGCTTCGTCGACCTGATCGAGATCGACGCCGCGAGCCGGACCAAGGTCGAGGACACCCGCGAACTGCTCGACAACGTGCAGTACGCGCCGAGCCGTGGGCGCTTCAAGGTCTACCTGATCGACGAAGTGCACATGCTCTCCAGCCATTCCTTCAATGCGCTGCTGAAAACCCTTGAAGAGCCGCCGCCATACGTCAAGTTCATCCTCGCGACCACCGACCCGCAGAAACTTCCGGCAACGATTTTGTCGCGTTGTCTGCAGTTCTCGCTGAAGAACATGACGCCCGAGCGCGTGGTCGAGCATCTGACCCACGTCCTGGGCGCCGAAAATGTGCCGTTCGAAGACGACGCGCTGTGGCTGCTGGGCCGCGCCGCTGACGGCTCGATGCGTGACGCCATGAGCCTGACCGACCAGGCCATCGCCTTCGGTGAAGGCAAGGTATTGGCCGCTGATGTGCGGGCGATGCTCGGCACGCTGGATCACGGCCAGGTCTTCGACGTGCTGCATGCACTGATCGAAGGCGACGCCAAGGCGTTGCTCGAAGCCGTGCGCCACCTGGCCGAGCAAGGCCCGGACTGGAACGGCGTGCTCTCGGAAATTCTCAACGTGCTGCACCGCGTCGCCATCGCCCAGGCCTTGCCTGAAGGTGTCGATAACGGCCATGGCGACCGTGACCGCGTATTGGCTTTGGCTCAGGCGCTGCCGGCCGAAGACGTGCAGTTCTATTACCAGATGGGCCTGATCGGCCGCCGCGACTTGCCGCTGGCGCCGGACCCGCGTGGCGGTTTCGAGATGGTGCTGCTGCGGATGCTGGCCTTCCGGCCCGCAGACACCGCGGACGCCCCGAGGCAACCGCTAAAGCCAGTGGGGATCAGCCAGGCCACAGTTGATTCCGCAAACTCCGTGGCTGCCGCGCCCAAGCCTGCGCCGGTAGTCGCTGCGGCCGTTGCGCCAACGCCAGCGGCGGTTGCTGCGCCGGCACCGGAGGCAGCGCCTGTGGTGACCGCCGCGCCGGAACCAGAGCCAGTCGCCGAAGCGGTGGTCGATCTGCCGTGGAACGATCCGGTCGAACCTGAGCCGGACCCCGCACCTGTGCAGCAACCGGCCGTTGAGCCGGTACTGGAAACCGCCAGCGAGCAGCCCGAATTGCCGCCGATGCCGCTGCCGACCCCGGACAGCGTGGTGCCGGATGCGCCGGAGTGGGCCGCTGCGCCGATTCCCGAACCGTCGGTCGCCGACGTCGATGCCGCCACGCCGGGCATGGACCTCGACGATGAGCCGCCGCTGGACGAAGACTACATCGAGCCGGACATGGATTCGGCTTACAGCTACCTCGACGACCTGGCCAGCGAACACACCGCCGAACCGGCCCCGGAACCCGAGCCGGAGCCTGCCGCCGCGCCGGCCACCGGTCTGGCGTTGCAATGGCTGGAACTGTTCCCGCAACTGCCGATCTCCGGCATGACCGGCAGCATCGCCGCCAACTGCACGCTGATCGCGGTCGATGGCGATCATTGGCTGATGCACCTGGACCCGGCGCACAGTGCACTGTTCAACGCCACGCAACAGCGGCGCCTGAACGATGCGTTGAACCAGTTCCACGGTCGCACGCTGAGCCTGACCATCGAGCTGATCAAGCCCGAGCAGGAAACCCCGGCGCAGGCTGCTTCGCGGCGTCGGGCCAACCGTCAGCGCGAGGCGGAGGAATCGATCCACGGCGATCCGTTCATCCAGCAGATGGTCCAGCAGTTCGGTGCGGTCGTGCGACACGATACTATTGAACCTGTCGATGCCTTGGTCGCCCAAGGCTAATAACTGAGGGCGTTCGGCGTTAAGCGCCGGGCGCTGTTTTGATCCAAGTACTTTTGAGGTGATTCCCATGATGAAAGGTGGCATGGCCGGCCTGATGAAGCAGGCGCAGCAGATGCAGGAAAAAATGGCCAAGATGCAGGAAGAACTGGCCAACGCCGAAGTCACTGGCAAGGCCGGTGGCGATATGGTCACCGTGGTCATGACCGGTCGTCACGACGTGAAAAGCGTCAGCATCGACCCAAGCCTGGTTGAAGGCCTGAGCGAAGACGACAAGGAAATGCTCGAAGCCGTGGTCGCCGCCGCCGTCAACGACGCCGTGCGCAAGATCGAAGCCAACAGCCAGGAAAAAATGGGCAGCATGACCGCCGGCATGAACCTGCCAGCAGGTATGAAACTGCCATTCTGATTCGCCATCGCGAGTTGGATGAGCTACACAAAATGCCAGGCATCGCGCCTGGCATTTTTGTTTCTGCTTCCTGGAGGTGGGGTGTCTCTGAGGCCGCCTTCGCGAGCAGGCTCGCTCCCACCTTAGAATGCGTTTCCCTGTGGGAGCGAGCCTGCTCGCGAATGAACTCACCTCGGTACAATTGAATAAACATCGAACGCCCCAATGCCACAAAGGTCTGCTCCCTATACCCCCGAATTCTTCATTCACAGGAGACGCTGACATGTCCGACCCTCTGACCCTCAACCAACGCTTTGTCCTCGCCTCGCGCCCTGTCGGTGCGCCGACCCCGGAAAACTTCCGTCTGGAGCGCGAAGCGTTGCCGGATCTCGAAGACGGCCAGGTGCTGCTGAAAACCTTGTACCTGTCGCTGGACCCTTACATGCGCGGACGCATGAGTGACGCACCGTCCTACGCCGCGCCGGTACAAATCGGTGAAGTGATGACCGGTGGTGCTGTCAGCCGAGTCGAGGATTCGCGTCATCCGAAATTCCACCAGGGTGATCTGGTGGTCGGCCTCACCGGCTGGCAGAGCCACAGCATCAGCGATGGCCGCAATATCATGCCGATCCCGTCCGGCCTGCCGAGTCCGTCGATGGCGCTTGGCGTGTTGGGCATGCCGGGTATGACTGCGTACATGGGGCTGATCGACATCGGTCAGCCGAAAGAAGGTGAAACGCTTGTCGTGGCTGCTGCGTCCGGCGCCGTCGGCTCGGTGGTGGGTCAAGTGGCAAAGATCAAAGGCCTGCGCGCCGTGGGTGTGGCCGGTGGTGCCGACAAATGCAAATACGTGGTCGAAGAGCTGGGTTTCGATGCCTGCATCGATCACAAGGCGCCGGACTTTGCCGAGCAACTGGCCAAGGCCTGCCCGAACGGCATCGATATCTATTATGAAAACGTGGGCGGGCATGTCTTCGATGCGGTGGTGCCGCTGCTCAATCCCAAGGCGCGCATTCCACTGTGCGGGCTGATTGCCGGTTACAACGCCACTGAAGCGCCGCAGGGCCCGGATCGTCTGCCAATGCTGCAGCGTACGTTGCTGACCAAGCGTGTGCGGATTCAGGGCTTCATCGTGTTTGATGACTATGGCGACCGTCAGCCGGAGTTCATCAGCCACATGGTGCCGTGGGTGCGCGACGGCAAGGTGAAATTCCGCGAAGACGTGGTGGAAGGTCTGGAGCAGGCACCCGAGGCGTTTATCGGTCTGCTGGAGGGACGCAACTTCGGCAAACTGGTGGTGAAGGTTGCCCAGGACTGAGCATTTGACGCTGGCCAGAGGCGCGGGTATAAACCGCGTCTCGTTGTTTTGTCGGACTTTTTACCCATGAGCTTCAGCCCTTTGATTCGCCAACTGATCGACGCCCTGCGCACCTTGCCCGGCGTGGGTCAGAAAACCGCCCAGCGCATGGCGTTGCAGTTGCTCGAGCGTGACCGCAGCGGCGGCACGCGCCTGGCCCAGGCCTTGAGCCAGGCCATGGAAGGGGTGGGGCACTGCCGTCAGTGCCGCACGCTGACCGAAGACGATCTGTGCCCACAATGCGCTGACACGCGCCGCGACGACACGCTGCTGTGCGTAGTGGAGGGGCCGATGGATGTGTATGCGGTGGAGCAGACCGGTTTCCGTGGACGCTACTTCGTGCTCAAGGGCCACCTGTCGCCGCTCGATGGTCTGGGGCCGGAAGCCATCGGTATTCCGCAGTTGATGGCGCGCATTGAAGAGGCCGGCACCTTTACCGAAGTCATCCTCGCCACCAACCCGACGGTGGAAGGTGAGGCGACCGCGCATTACATCGCCCAGCTTCTGGCCAACAAAGGCCTGATCGCCTCGCGGATTGCCCACGGTGTGCCGCTGGGTGGTGAGCTGGAGTTGGTGGATGGCGGGACGCTGGCGCATTCGTTTGCAGGGCGTAAACCGATTTCCCTCTGACAGGTGTATCGCCTGATCTGGCCCCATCGCTGGCAAGCCAGCTCCCACAGTGATTTCGGTCGTTCACAAATGTTGTGCACACTAAAGAAACCTGTGGGAGCTGGCTTGCCAGCGATGGGCGCACCTCGATTTGGCTGATTCACACAATTGTGTTGAAAACCAAGCAAGCGCTCGGTTAACGTCGGCCAATCCTTCGATGGAGTTCGCCGATGCCTGCCTTCCAGGAATACTTCGACCCCAGCCACCAAATGGTCCGCGACAGCGTCAGACGTTTCGTCGAGCGCGAGATCCTGCCGGACGTCGATGCGTGGGAAGAAGCCGAAGGCTTTCCCCGTGAGCTGTACCTGAAGGCCGGGGCGGCGGGGATTCTTGGCATCGGTTTTCCCGAAGCGCTGGGTGGCAGCCACGAAGGTGATCTGTTCGCCAAGGTTGCCGCCAGCGAAGAACTGATGCGCTGCGGTTCCGGTGGTCTGGTTGCCGGCCTCGGCTCGCTGGATATCGGCCTGCCACCGATCGTCAAATGGGCCCGGCCCGAAGTGCGCGAGCGCGTCGTGCCGCAAGTGCTCAGCGGCGAGAAAATCAGTGCGTTGGCGATTACCGAACCCGGCGGTGGTTCCGACGTTGCCAGCCTGCAAACCCGCGCCGTGCGTGACGGCGACGTCTACCGGGTCAGCGGCAGCAAGACCTTCATTACCAGTGGCGTACGCGCCGACTTCTATACCGTCGCCGTGCGCACCGGAGCGCCGGGTTTCGGCGGCATCAGCCTGCTGTTGATCGAGAAGGGCACCCCCGGCTTCACCGTCGGCCGCCAGTTGAAAAAAATGGGCTGGTGGGCCTCGGACACCGCTGAGCTGTTCTTCGACGATTGCAGGGTGCCTGTGGGCAATCTGATCGGCGCCGAGAACATGGGCTTCGCCTGCATCATGGGCAATTTCCAGAGTGAACGACTGGCGCTGGCGCTGATGGCCAACATGACCTCGCAGCTCGCGCTCGAAGAAGCGCTGAAATGGGCGCGCGAGCGTGAAGCATTCGGCAAGCCGATCGGCAAGTTTCAGGTGATCAAACATCGGTTGGCCGAAATGGCCACGGCGCTGGAAGTATCGCGCGAGTTCACCTATCGGCAAGCGGCGAAAATGGCGGCGGGGCAGAGCGTGATCAAGGAGATTTCCATGGCCAAGAACGTCGCCACGGACACCTCGGACCGGATCACCAGCGAGGCGGTGCAGATTCTTGGTGGCCTGGGTTTCATGCGCGAAAGTCTTGTGGAGCGGCTGTATCGGGATAACCGCATTCTGTCGATCGGCGGCGGGACACGGGAGGTGATGAACGAGATCATCAGCAAGCAGATGGGGCTTTAAAAGCAAAAGATCGCAGCCTTCGGCAGCTCCTACAGGGAAACGCACATCCCTTGTAGGAGCTGCCGAAGGCTGCGATCTTTTGATCTTTACTATTTATCGGTCAAAGCAAACTGCGTCAGGCAGAAGGTAGGGATGCCCATATCTTCCAGACGCTGCGAACCGCCCAGCTCCGGCAGATCAATGATCGCCGCTGCCTCATGCACCCGCGCGCCCATGCGGCGAATCAGGTTGGCCGCTGCGATCAGCGTGCCACCGGTGGCAATCAGGTCATCGAACATCACCACCGAATCACCTTCGCACAGGCTGTCGGCGTGGACTTCAAGGAACGCTTCGCCGTATTCGGTCGCGTAACCTTCGGCCAACACGTCCGCCGGCAGTTTGCCCTGCTTGCGGAACAGCACCAGCGGTTTGTTCAACTGGTAGGCCAGCACCGAACCGATCAGGAAGCCGCGCGCATCCATCGCGCCGATGTGGGTGAAGTCGGCTTCCACATAGCGGTGGGCGAAGCTGTCCATCACCAGGCGCAGGGCCTTGGGCGACTGGAACAGCGGGGTGATGTCGCGAAAGATCACGCCCGGTTTCGGGAAGTCGATCACGGGGCGGATCAGGGATTTGATGTCGAAGGAGTCGAAGACCATCGTCGAGGTGTCCTGGCAGGGCTGCAAACGGCGCAGTATACCCGCGGCTGAAACGCTTCGCTCAACCGCGGATCGAGATCAGCCTTCGAGCGAGCCGCCGGCCAGGGCACAGAGCTGGATCGGGTCGAGGATGTGGATCTCTTTGCCCTCGGCGGCGATCAGTTCGTTCTGCTGGAAGCGGGTGAATACCCGGGACACGGTTTCCACCGCCAGGCCCAGGTAATTGCCGATTTCGTTGCGCGACATGCTCAGGCGGAACTGGTTGGCCGAGAAACCGCGAGCGCGGAAGCGGGCCGACAGGTTGACCAGGAACGTGGCGATGCGCTCGTCGGCGGTTTTCTTCGACAGCAACAGCATCATTTGCTGATCGTCACGGATCTCGCGGCTCATCACCCGCATCAGCTGCCGGCGCAGCTGCGGCAGTTGCAGGGCCAGTTCGTCGAGGCGTTCGAAAGGGATTTCACAGACCGAGGTGGTTTCCAGCGCTTGGGCCGACACTGGATGTTTCTCGGTGTCCATGCCGGACAGACCGACCAGTTCGCTCGGCAGGTGGAAACCGGTGAGCTGTTCTTCGCCGGTGTCGCTCAGGCTGAAGGTCTTCAGGGCGCCGGAGCGTACTGCATAAACGGAATCGAAGGTGTCACCCTGGCGGAACAGGAACTCACCCTTTTTCAACGGGCGACCACGTTTAACGATTTCGTCCAGCGCATCCATGTCTTCCAGATTCAGAGAAAGTGGCAGGCAGAGAGGGGCCAGGCTGCAATCCTTGCAATGGGCCTGGTTGTGAGCGCGCAGTTTGACTGGCTCGGACATTTCTTAAATCCTTGTGGGAAAACACACATAAGCCGTAAGGGTAACCCACGGGAGGACATTCAGGCCAGTCTGGGGCGAGATTGCCCTGCGGGCATAAGGCCGCAGGGCAAACAAAGACACGGGGCATTCGCGATACATCGGTTTCATGAGCAGGACGTTTCAGATCACCCGCGAGAAGCGCTGGCGGTTCTGTTGTTCCAGGTACGCGTCGAACACCATGCACACCGAACGCACCAGCAGGCGTCCGGCCGGCAACACTTCGATGCGCTCGCGCTCCAGCTTGATCAGCCCGTCGTTGGCCATGCCCTGCAGTTGCGGCCACAGCGCGCCGAAATAACCCTGAAAATCAATGTTGAACGCTTGCTCGATTTCGGCGAATTCCAGGCTGAAATTGCAGATCAGTTGCTGGATCACCGCGCGGCGCAGGCGATCGTCGGCATTGCACACCAAGCCCCGGCTGGTCGCCAGTTGCGCGGCGGCGAGGGTGTTCTGGTACTGGTTCAGATCGCTGTTGTTCTGGCAGTAGAGATCGCCGATCTGACTGATCGCCGACACCCCCAGACCAATCAAGTCGCAATGGCCGTGAGTGGTGTAGCCCTGGAAGTTGCGCTGCAGGGTCTGTTCTTCTTGGGCAATCGCCAACTCATCGTCGGGCAGGGCGAAGTGATCCATGCCGATGTAGCGATAACCGGCGGCGGTCAGTTGTTCGATGGTGCGCTGGAGCATTTGCAGTTTTTGCGCAGGGCTTGGCAGCTCGTGGCTGTTGATCCGCCGCTGTGGCATGAAGCGCTCCGGCAGGTGCGCATAGTTGAATACCGAGAGCCGGTCCGGTTGCAGGCTGATGACTTCCTCGACGGTACGCGCGAAATTCTCCGGAGTTTGCTTCGGCAGGCCGTAGATCAGGTCGATGTTGATCGAGCGAAATTGCAGGGTGCGCGCCGCGTCGATCACTGCACGGGTTTCTTCCAGGCTCTGCAGGCGATTGACCGCCCGTTGCACCGCCGGATCGAGGTCTTGCAGGCCGATGCTGACCCGGTTGAAACCCAGTTCACGCAGCAGGCCCATGGTCGACCAGTCGGCCTCGCGCGGGTCGATCTCGATGCCGTAGTCGCCGGAGTCATCATCCAGCAGATTGAAGTGTTTGCGCAGGTGCGCCATCAACTGCCGCAGCTCGTCATGGCTGAGGAAGGTCGGGGTGCCGCCGCCGAAGTGCAACTGCTCGACTTTCTGTGCCGGTTCCAGGTGACAGGCAATCAACTGGATTTCCTGTTCCAGGCGTTGCAGATAAGGCTGTGCCCGCCCGCGATCCTTGGTGATGACCTTGTTGCAGGCGCAGTAGTAGCAAATATTCGCGCAGAACGGCACATGCACATACAGCGACAATGGGCGCAGCGCCTTGCGACTTTCGCGCAGGGCGTGAAACAGGTCGAAGGTGCCGACCTGGCTGTTGAATTGCACGGCGGTCGGATACGAGGTGTAGCGCGGCCCCGCCAGGTCGTAGCGGCGGATCAGATCAGTGTCCCAACGAATGGCGTCGAGCATGCGGGCATTCCCCCGGATAGGCTGGCAGTGTGGCGAGTCTATCGGGGTGCGGCGACGGGGCTCTTGATTTGCATCAACGGCGGATTGGTAGTGACTGCTTTGTGGTGAGGGGATTTATCCCCGATCGACTGCGAAGCAGTCGTAAACCTGTTTGCAATGTATGAATGGAAGAATGCAGGGGCGCTTCGCACCCCATCGGGGATAAATCCCCTCACTACAATGGATCTTCTCAGGGCTTTGATCGGATCAGTGACCCATCAGCCAATGTTGGTGGGGGCCAGGAAGGGTCCAGATCCCGAACAGAATCACCAGCAAGCCACCGGCCACGCGCACACTGCGTTTACGCAGCAACGCCGTCACCCGCTCGGCAGCCAGTCCGGTGGCGAGTAGCACCGGCCAAGTGCCCAGCCCGAACGCCAGCATCAACAACCCACTGTCCAGCGCATTGCCCTGGCTCGCCGACCACAGCAGCGTGCTGTAAACCAGTCCGCACGGCAGCCAGCCCCACAGTGCGCCGAGCAGCAGGGCGCGGGGCAAACTCGACACCGGCAGCAAGCGGTTGGCCACCGGCTGAATGTAACGCCACAAGCCACGGCCGAGGCTTTCGATACGGGTCAGGCCGCTCCACCAGCCGGCCAGATACAGGCCCATGGCAATCAGCAGCAACCCGGCGAGAATACGCATGAACATCGCCGCCGGACTGTTTGCCACCGCCCAGCCAGCCAGCCCGATCAGCAAACCGGCCGTCGCGTAACTGAGGATCCGTCCGAGGTTGTACGCCAGCAGCAGACGAAAGCGTCGGCTGCGTTGTTCCTTGGGAATCGCCAGGGTCAGCGCGCCCATCAGGCCGCCGCACATGCCCAGGCAATGCCCGCCACCGAGCAGGCCAAGGATCAGCGCGGAAACCAGGAGAGGCGCCAGCTCAAGCATGGGGTGGCGCCTTGTCCTGCGGCTGGTCGGATTTGGCTTCGTCGACGGCGGCGGTGTGGTTCGGGTCCTGATCATCGAACAGGATGCTGTGGGCCGGGCCATCAAGGTCGTCGTACTGACCACTGTCCACCGCCCAGAAGAAGATGTACACAGCGATGGCCACGATCAGCAGGGCGGCGGGGATCATCACGTAAAGAGCTGGCATCGGTACTCCAGGCCCGCACGGCTCAAGCCGGCAACGGGCGGGTTTCTGAACGGGTGCCGACAACCGGCGTGCTCGGCAGGCGAGTCAGGCGCAGGGCGTTGAGCACCACGGTCAACGAACTGATCGACATGCCGACGGCGGCCCACACCGGGGTGATCCAGCCGAGGGCGGCGAACGGCAACATGAGGCCATTGTACAGCGCCGCCCACAGCAGGTTCTCGATGATTACCCGGCGGGTTCTGCGCGCTAAGGTAAAGGCTTGCACCAGCGCGTCGAGGCGGTTGGACAGCAGCACCGCGTCGGCACTGGTTTTCGCCAGATCGGTGGCCGAACCCATGGCCACGCTGATGTCGGCAGCGGCCAGCACCGGCACGTCGTTCACGCCATCGCCGAGCATCAACACCTTGCGTCCTTGTTGATGCAGCTGCTGCAGCACGTGCAGTTTGTCGTCCGGACGCAAACCGCCACGGGCCTCGTCGATGCCCAGTTCGGCGGCGACGCTGGCGACCATCGGCGAGCTGTCGCCAGACAGCAGCAATGTGCGCCAGCCACGCGCCTTGCACGCGGCGAGCAGGGCGGGCGCATCGTCACGCAGGCGATCGTCGAGGACGAACCATGCCAGCGGCCCTTGATCGTCTCCAAGCAGCAGCCATTGGCCCGGTTCATCCGGCATCGCCGGCACAGGCGCGCCGCTGAGGTCGCAGACGAATTCGGCCTGACCGATGCGCAAGCGCTGTGCGTCGACCAATCCTTCTAGCCCAAGCCCCGGCGTGCTGTGCACTTCCTCGGCGGCCAGTGGCGCACGACCGAAGGCGCGGGCAATCGGGTGTTCCGAACGGTTTTCCAGGGCGGCGGCAAGGCTCAGGCACTGGTCGCTGCTGAGTGTGCCCAGCGGGCGAACCGAGCGCAGGACCAGGCGGCCTTCGGTGAGTGTGCCGGTCTTGTCGAAGATCACCGTGTCGATCTGGTTCAGGCCTTCCAGCACATGCCCGCGCGTCAGCAACAGGCCGAGTTTGTGCAGGGTGCCGGTGGCGGCGGTCAACGCCGTCGGGGTTGCCAGCGACAGCGCGCAAGGGCAGGTCGCGACCAGCATCGCCAGGACGATCCAGAACGCCCGCGACGCATCCAGTTCCCACCACAACAGGCCGATGGCCGCTGCCGCAATCAGCGACAACAGCAAGAACCACTGCGCCGCGCGGTCGGCGATTTCCGCCAGGCGCGGTTTTTCCGCCTGGGCGCGATCGAGCAGGCGGACGATGGCCGACAGGCGTGTGTCCTGACCCAGTGCCAGTACTTCGACGGTGAGCGCGCCTTCGACATTCAGCGTGCCCGCGGTGACCGCATCGCCCAGCGTGCGCGGTTGCGGCAGGTATTCGCCGGTCAGCAGCGATTCGTCGATGCTTGACTGGCCATCGAGAATCCTGCCATCCGCCGGCAGGATCGAACCTGGTTGCACCAGCACCCGGTCACCCAGGCGCAGTTCGCTGAGCAGGATGCGTTCGCTCTGGCCGTCGGTGTCGAGACGCAGGCACGAGGCCGGCAGCAGGTTTACAAGCTGCGCGGTGGCGGCGGCGGTGCGTTCGCGGGCACGGCGTTCCAGATAACGCCCGGCGAGCAGGAACAGCGCAAACATCCCGACCGCATCGAAATACAGCTCACCGACGCCGGTGATCGAGGTCCAGATCCCGGCGATGTAGGCGCTGCCGATGGCCAGCGACACCGAGACGTCCATGGTCAGGTGGCGGGTGCGCAGATCGCGCATCGCGCCCTTGAAGAACGGCGCGCAGCTATAGAACACGATCGGTGTTGTGAGAAATAGCGCGACCCAGCGCAGGATCGTGTGCAATTCGGGGCTGAGGTCGATGTTGAATTCCGGCCAGGTGGCCATGGTCGCCATCATTGCCTGAAACCACAGCAATCCGGCGACGCCGAGCTGGCGCAACGCGAGGCGATTTTCGCTGGCCAGTTGCTCGCTGGCGCGGTCGGCCTGATACGGGTGGGCGACGTAACCGATGTGGCGCAGCTCGGCGAGGATCTGGCTCAGCGGCAATTGCGCGTCGGCCCATTGCACATGCAGGCGATGGTTGGACAGATTCAGTCGCGCCTCGGCCACTGCCGGCAGGGTGCGCAGGTGTTTCTCGATCAGCCAGCCGCAGGCGGCGCAACTGATGCCTTCCATCAACAGCGTGGTTTCGGCGAGTTCGCCCGCGTGACGGACGAAGGATTTTTGCACGTCGGCGCGGTCGTACAGCGCCAATTCATCGGTCAATTGCACCGGCAAGGCTTCGGGGTTGGCCGAGGCTTCGCTGCGATGCTGGTAATAGCTTTCCAGACCACCGGCGACGATGGCTTCGGCCACGGCCTGACAGCCGGGGCAGCAGAACTCGCGGGACTCCCCGAGCACGACGGCGGTAAAGCGACTGCCCGACGGAACGGGCAGGGCGCAGTGGTAGCAGGGGAGTGGGGTGGTCATCGAATATTCGCTAATACTGCTGAATCAACACCATCCTTGTAGGAGCTGCCGCAGGCTGCGATCTTTTGATTTTGTTTTTGAAAGCAAGATCAAAAGATCGCAGCCTGCGGCAGCTCCTACAGGGTTCGGTTTACTTCTTCTGGTCTTCAGCGCCCTGCAGCGGTTCGTCACCGAGCAGCAGATCCTTGTCATGGCTGACCTGTTCTTCTTCGAACATGCGCCACACGTGGTCGTCCTGAGTGCCCAGCAATTCGACAAAACGCCGACCTTCGACCTTGTCGCCCAACTGGCCGATGTAACGGCCAGCTTCGGTTTCGCTGCGGGTCAGGACAATCTTGCGATCCTTCTCCGGCTGGGTCGGCGAGATCAGGTTCAGTTCCAGGGTTTTCGGCTGGCTGTCACCGCTCAGGCGCAGGTCGACTTCGCCGGTGAGTTCATCCAGATGGACGTTGGCGCGCATCTTCAACTCCTGCGCCAACAGTTCACGGTCCAGCGAGCGGTTGATGCCTTTGCCAGCCTCGTAGTAGTTGTCGTTGACCAGGTTGTCCGGGTTGTTCACCGCAATGGTCACCATTGACAGGGTCAACGTCACCGAGCAGGCCAGGATTCCGATGATGATCCATGGCCAGAGGTGCTTGTACCAAGGGCTTGCGGCGTTTGCGGCGGGCATGTTCAGTTCTCTCAACGGGTTTGTGGGCCGATGAATCGGCTCTTGGCTTCAACGTGGACGCTGTCGTCGTCGGCGTCCTTGAGGATGAATTTCACCTCGTTGGTGCTCGACGGCAATTGTTCCGGTGCGCTCGACAACTCCACCGGCATGCTGAAGATTTCGCCGGCCGGGACCTTGATCTCGCGTTTGCCTTGCAGGCGCAGATCCGGCAGGCCGGCGGCCTCCAGCACGTAGGTGTGGTCGCGCTGATCCTTGTTCATGATCTTCAGGCTGTAGACGTTTTCGATCCGGCCTTCGGCGTTCTCGCGGTACAGCACGCGGTCCTTGCTGACGTCGAAACCGACCAGCGAGCGCATGAAGAATGCGGTCACCAGCAGGCTGATCATCGCCAGCAGCACCACCGCATAGCCGATCAGGCGTGGCCGCAGTTTATGGGTTTTCTGGCCCGAGAGGTTGTGTTCGGTGGTGTAACTGATGAGGCCGCGCGGGTAGTCCATCTTGTCCATGATCGCGTCGCAGGCGTCGATGCACGCGGCGCAACCGATGCATTCGATCTGCAAGCCGTCACGGATGTCGATACCGGTCGGACACACCTGGACGCACATGGTGCAGTCAATGCAATCGCCCAGGCCCATGGCCTTGTAATCGACACCTTTCTTGCGCGGGCCGCGGCTTTCGCCGCGACGCGGATCGTAGGACACGATCAGGGTGTCCTTGTCGAACATCACGCTCTGGAAGCGCGCATAGGGGCACATGTAGATGCACACCTGTTCGCGCAGCCAGCCGGCGTTGCCGTAGGTGGCGAGGGTGAAGAAACCGACCCAGAAATACGACCAGCCATCGGCCTGGCCAGTGAAGAAAACGAACACCAGTTCGCGGATCGGCGAGAAGTAGCCGACGAAGGTCATGCCAGTGACGAAACCGATCAGTAGCCACAGCGAATGTTTGGCGAGCTTGCGCAGGAACTTGTTGCCGCTCATTGGCGCTTTATCGAGCTTGATACGCTGGTTGCGGTCGCCTTCGGTGACTTTCTCGCACCACATGAAAATCCACGTCCACACGCTTTGCGGGCAGGTGTAGCCGCACCAGACCCGGCCGGCGTAAACGGTGATGAAGAACAGGCCGAACGCGGCAATGATCAGCAGGCCAGACAGCAGGATGAAGTCCTGCGGCCAGAACGTGGCGCCGAAGATGAAAAACTTGCGTTCCGGCAGGTTCCACCACACCGCCTGATGCCCGCCCCAGTTCAGCCACACCGTACCGAAATACAACAGGAACAGCGCAGCGCCGCCCATCATCCGCAGATTGCGGAACAGGCCAGTGAAAGCACGGGTGTAGATTTTTTCTCGAGAGGCGTAAAGGTCGACGCTGTTGTTCGCGTTTTTGCTCGGCGGTGTGACGTCGTGTACCGGAATCTGGTTGCTCATCATTGCATCCCACGGCAGTGGACAAATGCCTCGGTCGATACGTGCCGACCGCGGTCAGAAAGGGGTGTTGCAGTGGCGCAATGATACGCCTGTCGCTCTAACTCAATGGTGCGACCTTTGGTCGCGTTGGGAAAAAAGCATTATTGGTGTAGCGAATGCAGCAAAGCCTGATGCAGATCAATTGACTTGTTGAGTATGGACGGTTTTGCAGTGGCGGCTAATTCATTGTTCCCACGGATTGATCAGGGCGACGCCGCTCGAGCGGAAATCATCGACATTGCGCGTGACCACCGTGAGTCCATGCACCAGGGCCGTGGCAGCGATCAATGCATCGCTTTCATTGGCCTGGTCGGGCACATGCAGGCTGGCACAACGCAGCGCTACTGCAGCATCAACCGGCAGGATTCGGGCTTCGAATGCGGGCATGACGTGACGCGTCAGCCAACTGCGCAACAGCTTTCCTTGAGCAGGATCGCGCCGTTCCATTCGCAGGACTCCGGTTTCCAGTTCTTTCAGAGTAATGGCGGAAATGTACAGACGCGGGGCGATGACGCCTTTGGCCCAACTGACCACATTGGCATCGGCTTGCGGCTTGCGAAGTTCGGAAATCACATTGGTGTCGAGTAAATACATCAGGACAGGTCCACGGGACGATGAATGATGACTGCGCGCTCGGTTTCGAAATCGATGTCGGCAGCCTCCGGCATGACCAACCAATCGACAATGCTTGTGTTTGCGCCGCTCAGTTTCTGATATTCCTCAATGCTCAAAAGGACATGAGAGGCCTTGCCACGGTCGGTGATGATCACTGGACCCAGACGCGCAGCCTTTTTGGCGCTGCTGGTGTCCTGGTTGAATTCACGACTGGAGATGGTGGTGATTGCCATCATGGTTGACCTCTCGCAATACAGATGTAGCAACGTTACTACTTCGCCTTGGGGGCGGCAATCGAGGAAGACAGGACTCAGCGGTCCGTTGGTCGGTCCGTGGCTGGCATTAGTCGAGCCAACCTCGCACAAGGCGCAGGCCGGCTCAGGTTGATACTGACGTGGCTTCAAGACTCAGGGCAGCCTGCCGCCGCCCAGGCTATCGAGACTGCCGGTATTTCGATGGCGTTTTGTGGTGCTTTTGGAATCGGGTTGTGACGGACTGTCGAATGTCGCGGTAATGGTTTCCACGGTTTTTTCCGATGATTCGGTTGGAAGATCAGATTCAGTAAGAGGCTGATCAACCAGGAGACAGGTTTTGTCGTCATTCAACATAGCGGCTTCATCCTTGAAGTGGCTCCGATGCGGGTCACCGGGCCTTTGGCAGACCCTACAGAGCAAGCTGAAACGAGTCCATCAGGCATGTGTCTCAAAGTATTAATTTCAACGGCTATGTCCATGCCGTAGAAATATCATTAGTTAATTGAAAGCTTTTAATTTTTTATTGATTTCGAATAGTTTGGTGTCTGTTCTGCATCATGCTAGTTGCATGTTCGTGTTTTGAAAGTTAACGGAATAATGGAGTGTTATGAAAATCAAGGAAGTTAAAGAGCTTTTCGCTTGTCTGTGCCTGTTATCGCTGAGTTATTTCGCCAGTGCCAATGAAGGTGTTCCGCTGCACATGGTATTTGCCTCGGACCCGCAATACCCGTGGACGGAAAAATCGGACAGTGGTGAAGATGAGCCGAGCGCGGACTTTGAAAAACGCTCGAAATGGCTGGTCGAGAGCCAGTTTGCGAGTATTGCGCAGTTTCGCAACGAAATGGGCGGCCAGGCCGCCGTGCCGTTGATGATCAACGGCGACATCACTGCGTTCGGCCATGGCTGGCAGCGCTCCTTCATGAAGACGATGCTGAACAAACACTTTGGCGATCAATTTCTCTATGGGCTGGGTAATCATGATTACCAGAACAACGTGAATGACTGTTTCAGTGAGAGTTGCGCGGCGGGCAGTATTGTCGATTATCGTGATCATCACGAGGGTAAAGTCGATAAGTTTGATCTTGAAGTGAGTGGCAGCTTTTTGAATAAGCACTATCTCGGCAGTCTGGCGTATTCAAAGAATATTGGTGAAGTACATCTGGTGCAGTTGAACAATGAGCCGACTTACCAGGTGAAGATTTCCCATGCGCTGAATCCGACCTCGTTCGACATCAAACAGTCACTGGACTGGCTGGAAAATGATTTGCGAATAGCGCGAGCGCAGGGCTACGCGATCATTATCAATATGCACAAACCCTATGACTGGGCAGGCAGTTGGGAGCAACAGAAGCGCTTTCGCGAAATGCTTGAAAAGTATCAGGTGACGGCGATATTTGCTGGTCATTACCATGGCGAGGGTGGCAGCCAGACCTACATGGGCAGTGTGCCGATGTTCCTCAGCGGTGCGGCCTCTCAACAGACGTACCTGACGGCCAGCTTTTCCAAAGACCGCAAACAACTTGAGGTGAGTCTGGTCGAGGGTAATCAGTGGCGCCATCGTCAACCGGTGGCCACAGTACCGGTGAAATCGATCTGGGCCAGTCGCCCATAAAAAAGCCCCCGCCAGAACACTGGTGGGGGCTTTATTTTGCGTCAGGCGTTAGGCCTTATTGGGCCTCGGCTTCAGCGGGTTTGTCACCGTGAGACAGGCTGTAAACATACGCCGCCAGCAAGTGCACCTTATCGTTGCCTTGCAGTTGTTCCTGCGCAGGCATCTGGCCCTGACGGCCGTAACGGATGGTCTGCTGCAGTTGGGCGAAGCTCGAACCGTAGATGAACGCGGCCGGGTGGGTCAGGTTCGGTGCGCCCATCGCCGGGGTGCCTTTGCCTTCCGGTCCGTGGCAGGCCACGCAGTTGGCGGCGAACAGTTTCTGGCCGTTGGCCGGGTCAGCCTTGGTGCCTTCCGGCAGTTTGCGGCCATCAAGCTGGGTCACCACGAAGGCGGCGACATCGGCGACGCCTTGCTCGCCAATGACGTCGGCCCAGGCCGGCATCACCGCGTGTCGACCGCCCATGATGGTGGTCTTGATGGTTTCCGGCTCGCCGCCCCAGCGCCAGTCGGCGTCGGTCAGGTTCGGGAAGCCATAGGCGCCTTTGGCGTCGGAGCCGTGGCACACCGAGCAGTTGGAGGCGAACAGGCGACCGCCCATCTTCAGTGCTTGTGGATCCTTGGCGACTTCCTCGATTGGCATTGCCGCGAACTTGGCGAAGATCGGACCGAACTTGGCGTCCGAGCGGGCCATTTCCTTTTCCCACTCGTGCACGCCGGTCCAGCCGGTCTGGCCGTTGGCGAACGCGGTCTGCTTGTCGTTATCGAGGTAGTTGTAGCCCGGCAGCAGGCCTTTCCAGTTGCCCAGACCCGGGTACAGCACCAGATAACCGAGAGCGAACACGATGGTGCCCACGAACAGCATGAACCACCATTTCGGCAGCGGGTTGTCGTACTCCTCGATCCCGTCGAAGGAGTGGCCCACGGTCTCTTCCGTCTGCTCGCTGCGCTGGCCCTTGCGGGTCGACAGCAGCAGCCAGGTCAGGGAAAAGATCGTACCGAGACTGAGGACTGTGACGTACAGACTCCAGAATGTAGTCATTCTTTGTTACTCCTAGAAGCTTGCTCGACGTGCTTGATGGCTTCGGGATCATCCGCAAAAGGCAGCAAGGTTGCGTCTTCAAACTCCGACTTGCGCTTGGGGCTGAACACCCACAACGCCAAACCGATGAAGGCCACCATCACGACAACGGTGCCCAGGCCGCGAATCATCCCGATATCCATGAAGAATCACCGTTTGCTTTTGATGATGGTGCCCAGGCCCTGAAGGTAGGCCACCAGCGCGTCCATTTCGGTTTTGCCCTTCACGGCCTCTTTTGCACCGGCGATGTCTTCGTCGGTGTAAGGGACGCCGAGCGTGCGCAACACTTCCATTTTCCTGGCCGTGTCTTTGCCGTCGAGCTTGTTTTCCACGAGGAACGGGTAAGCCGGCATTTTCGACTCAGGCACCACGTTGCGCGGGTTGTACAGGTGCGCACGCTGCCAGTCATCGGAGTAACGACCGCCCACGCGAGCCAGGTCCGGACCGGTACGTTTGGAACCCCACAGGAACGGGTGGTCCCACACGCTTTCACCGGCGACCGAGTAGTGGCCGTAGCGTTCGGTTTCGGCGCGGAACGGACGGATCATCTGCGAGTGGCAGCCGACACAACCGTTGGCGATATAGACGTCGCGGCCTTCCAGTTCCAGTGCCGAGCGCGGCTTCATGCCTTCGACCGGCTTGTTGGTGACGTCCTGGAAGAACAGCGGAACGATCTGGGTCAGGCCGCCAATGCTGACGGCGATAACCATGAAGAAGGCCAGCAGGCCAATATTCTTCTCGACAGCTTCATGCTTCATCAGTGAGCTCCAACGACAGCGATCTGGGCGGCGGCTTCGGCTTCAACCGGGTTCGAGGCGCGCACGGTGCGCCAGACGTTGTAAGCCATCAGGAACATGCCGCTGGCGAAGAATGCACCGCCCAGGGCACGGACGATGTAGCCCGGGTGGCTGGCCTGCAGCGCCTCGACGAACGAGTAGGTGAGGGTGCCGTCATCGTTGATTGCACGCCACATCAGACCCTGAGTGATGCCGTTGACCCACATCGAGGCGATGTAGAGCACGGTGCCGATGGTCGCGAGCCAGAAGTGCGCGTTGATCAGGCCGACGCTGTGCATTTGCGCACGACCGAACAGTTTCGGGATCATGTGGTAGATCGCGCCGATCGAGATCATCGCTACCCAGCCGAGCGCGCCGGCGTGTACGTGGCCGATGGTCCAGTCGGTGTAGTGCGAGAGCGAGTTGACGGTCTTGATCGCCATCATCGGACCTTCGAAGGTCGACATGCCGTAGAACGCCAGCGACACCACAAGGAAGCGCAGGATCGGGTCGGTGCGCAGCTTATGCCAGGCACCCGACAGGGTCATCATGCCGTTGATCATGCCGCCCCAGCTTGGTGCCAGCAGGATGATCGACATCGCCATGCCCAGCGATTGTGCCCAGTCCGGCAGTGCGGTGTAGTGCAGGTGGTGCGGGCCGGCCCAGATATACAGGGTGATCAGCGCCCAGAAGTGCACGATCGACAGGCGATAGGAGTAGATCGGACGTTCGGCCTGTTTCGGCACGAAGTAGTACATCATCCCGAGGAAGCCGGTGGTCAGGAAGAAGCCCACGGCGTTGTGACCGTACCACCACTGGATCATCGCATCGGTCGCGCCCGAATAGGCGGAGTAGGACTTGAAGAAGCTGACCGGCAGGGAGGCGTGGTTGACGATGTGCAGCATTGCGGTCACGACGATGAACGCGCCGTAGAACCAGTTACCGACATAGATGTGCTTGGTCTTGCGCTTGGTGATGGTGCCGAAGAACACCAGCCCGTAGGAGACCCAGACAATGGCCAGCAGAATGGCGAGCGGCCATTCCAGTTCGGCGTATTCCTTGGTGGTGGTGTAACCCAGCGGCAAGGTAATGATTGCGCCGACGATAACCGCCTGCCAGCCCCAGAAGGTGAAAGCGGCGAGGCTGTCGGAGATCAGTCGCGTCTGGCAGGTTCGCTGCACGACATAGTAGGAAGTGGCAAACAGTGCACAACCACCGAAGGCGAAAATCACCAGGTTTGTGTGCAACGGGCGCAGGCGTCCAAAGCTCGTCCACGGCAGACCGAAGTTCAACTCCGGCCAGACCAGTTGCGAGGCGATGAAGACACCAAGCCCCATGCCAAGGATCCCCCAGACCACCGTCATGATGGCGAACTGGCGGACTACCTTATAGTTATAAGCAGTCGGACTGATTGCTGTGCTCATTCTAAGGTTCCACGGTTTGGGTGTTTTATTAGGATTAAAATCGGCCGCAAGTATGCAGAGAGCAGGGGGTCATTGCAACGCGCCATGACCTGGGTCAATGCTTTCCAACGCTGATTCTGCGGCCTTTCCATACGCCGCGTAAGGACAAAATCGGCCTCGGACAAAATGTCGCAGCGGACGAAAAAAGCGAGGGGTTCAGGTCAGATGTAACGAGGTGTGTTCCAACGCAGTGATCGGGTGACGGACGGTCATCGACGCGACAGCCGGTATCTACCGGGCTTTGCGCCCTGTCAGTCAGGCGATTTGTCGAACACATCGCTCAAGGTCGACCTGGAACCGGCACGGGCCAGTCCGCATCGAGCAAGCGTAGACCCGAATTGGAGGATTCGAAAGGAGAGGGTGTGACGGGGTGCGACAATGCGTCGCAAAGGGGCGGGGTGCTGCCGCACCGAGAACGATGCGGCAGAGGTGTGCGCAATACTTATTGCTTGTTGTCTTCGGTAATCAGTTTTTCTGTATTCAATCCGTGTGACAGGCTGTACACATAAGCGGCCAGCAATTGCACTTTATCGTTGCCCAGCAATTCGTTTTGCGCTGGCATATGGCCTTGGCGACCATGGCGAATGGTCTGCTCAAGCTGCGTCAGGCTGGTGCCATAGATAAATCCGGCCGGGTGCGTCAGGTTCGGCGCACCCATGGCTTCAGTGCCTTGGCCGGTTGCCCCATGACAGGCTACGCAGGTGGTGCTGAACGCTTGCTGTCCGGCCTGCAGGTCAGCCTTGCTGTCGGCCGGCAGCGGCAGGCCGGCCAGTTCGTGACGCACATACGCCGCGACGTTCTTTACACCTGTCTCGCCGAGCACTTCGCCCCAGGCCGGCATCGCCGCCATCCGCCCACCCATGATGGTGGTCTTGATGGTCTCGGCACTGCCGCCCCAGCGCCAGTCCTTGTCCGCCAGGTTGGGGAAACCGAACGCGCCCTTGGCGTCGGAACCGTGGCACACCGAGCAGTTGGAGGCGAACAGTCGGCCACCCATTTTCAGCGCCTGCGGATCCTTCGCCACTTCTTCCACCGGCATGGCGGCGAACTTGGCGAAGATCGGCCCGAATTTGGCGTCGGCCTTGCTCATTTCCTTTTCCCATTCGTGGACGCCGGTCCAGCCGTCCTCGTAGCCGGGCAGAATGCCTTTCCAGTTGCCCAGGCCCGGATACAGGATCAGATAGCCCACGGAAAACACCAGCGTGCCGGCGAACAGCATGAACCACCACTGCGGCAGCGGGTTGTCGTACTCCTCGATGCCGTCGAAGCTGTGGCCCATGGTCTGGTCGACGCTGCCCTTGGTCTCGCCCCGGCGGGTGCCGATCAGCAGCCAGGTCAGGCCGATCAGGCTGCCGATGGTCAGTACGCAGATCCACGTACTCCAGAAGGTGGTCATGGCCGGGTACTCCTTGTTTCAGATGCGGGGGTAGTGTCGGGTTGCGGCTCGTCGGCGAACGGCAGCAGACGTGCTTCGGCAAACTCCGGGGTGCGCTTGCGATTGAATACCCACAAGGTCAGACCGACGAAGGCGACGAACACCACGACCGTGCCGAGGCCACGTATGAGGCCTGTGCTCATTTCAATGACCATGGCTCACCTCTTGCTCTTGATCGCAGT
Source organism: Pseudomonas sp. 22189 (assembly GCF_052045635.1). Lineage (NCBI taxonomy): Bacteria > Pseudomonadati > Pseudomonadota > Gammaproteobacteria > Pseudomonadales > Pseudomonadaceae > Pseudomonas > Pseudomonas sp. 22189. Next base: position 100,126 of record NZ_JBQEPG010000009.1, on the reverse strand, counting down.
GCCAAGCACTTGCAGGTAGGAGACGAGGGCGTCCATCTCGGTCTTGCCCTTGAGGCTGGCGACCGCGCCGCTGATGTCATCGTCGGTGTACGGCACGCCGAGGGTGCGCATGGTCTTGAGCTTGGTTTCGGTGTGGCTGCTGTCGACCGCTTGCGTGACCAGCCACGGGTAGGCCGGCATTTTCGACTCGGGTACCACGTTGCGCGGGTTGTACAAGTGCGCGCGGTGCCAGTCATCCGAGTAACGCGCGCCGACGCGGGCCAGGTCCGGCCCGGTACGCTTGGAACCCCAGAGGAACGGGTGATCCCACACGCTTTCGCCGGCCACCGAGTAGTGCCCGTAGCGTTCGGTTTCAGCGCGGAACGGGCGGATCATCTGCGAGTGGCAACCGACGCAGCCTTCGCGGATGTAGATGTCGCGGCCTTCCAGTTGCAGCGCGGTGTAGGGCTTCATGCCTTCCACCGGTTTGTTGGTGACGTCCTGGAAGAACAGCGGGACGATCTGGGTCAGGCCGCCGATGCTCACGGCGAATACCATCAGCAGCATCAGCAGGCCGACGTTCTTTTCAATCGTTTCGTGTTTCATGGCGGACTCCTCAGGCCATCTGCGCGGCAGCAACGACGTCAGCAGGCTGCGAGGCCCGCACGGTGCGCCAGGTGTTGTAAGCCATCAGGAACATGCCGCTGAGGAAGATCGCCCCACCCACCAGACGCACGATGAAGCCTGGGTGGCTGGCCACCAGGGTTTCGACGAAGGAATAGGTCAGCGTGCCGTCCTCGTTGACTGCGCGCCACATCAGGCCCTGGGCGATACCGTTGACCCACATCGAGGCGATGTAGAGCACGGTGCCGATGGTCGCGAGCCAGAAGTGCGCGTTGATCAGGCCGATGCTGTGCATCTGCTCTTTGCCGAAGACTTTCGGGATCATGTGGTACAGCGCGCCGATGGAAATCATCGCTACCCAGCCGAGCGCGCCGGCGTGAACGTGGCCGATGGTCCAGTCGGTGTAGTGGGAGAGGGCGTTGACGGTCTTGATCGCCATCATCGGACCTTCGAAGGTCGACATGCCGTAGAACGCCAGCGACACCACGAGGAAGCGCAGGATCGGGTCGCTGCGCAGCTTATGCCAGGCGCCCGAGAGGGTCATCATGCCGTTGATCATGCCGCCCCAGCTCGGCGCCAGCAGAATCAGCGACATCACCATGCCCAGCGATTGCGCCCAGTCCGGCAGCGCGGTGTAGTGCAGGTGGTGCGGGCCGGCCCAGATGTACAGGGTGATCAGCGCCCAGAAGTGCACGATCGACAGGCGATACGAATACACCGGACGTTCGGCCTGTTTCGGCACGAAGTAGTACATCATCCCGAGGAAACCGGCGGTGAGGAAAAAGCCTACGGCGTTGTGGCCGTACCACCATTGCACCATCGCGTCGGTCGCACCGGCGTACACCGAGTACGACTTGGTCAGGCTCACCGGCAACTCAAGGTTGTTGACGATGTGCAGGATCGCCACGGTGATGATGAACGCGCCGAAGAACCAGTTGCCGACATAGATGTGCTTGGTCTTGCGCTGCATGATCGTGCCGAAGAACACGATGGCGTAGGCGACCCAGACGATGGTGATCAGGATGTCGATCGGCCATTCCAGCTCGGCGTATTCCTTGGAACTGGTGTAACCCAGCGGCAGGCTGATGGCTGCCAGCAGGATCACCAGTTGCCAGCCCCAGAAGCAGAACGCGGCGATTTTCGGCGCGAACAATTGCGTCTGGCAGGTGCGCTGCACCGAATAGAACGAACTGGCGAACAGCGCACAACCACCGAAGGCGAAGATCACCGCGTTGGTGTGCAGCGGGCGCAGACGGCCGAAACTGGTCCAGGGCAAATTGAAGTTGAGTTCAGGCCAGACCAATTGGGCCGCGAGAAAAACCCCGAGCCCCATGCCGACGATGCCCCACACCACCGTCATAATGGCGAATTGGCGGACCACCTTGTAGTTGTAGGCGGTACTGATAGAAGTGTTCATGGTTCCCCATCCACGGTTCAGCCGAAGTGAGCGCGCGCAGAAAACGCCGCGAATCCTTCGCCTGGAGTTATAGGCAGACTAAAAGCGAGGCAAGCATGGACAAACAGCACAAGGCCAGTATTGACGGGGATCAATGGGCGCAGTGCGTGCGGGATCATGGGTGGCTTTGGGATGCTGCGTCGGGCAAGGCTTCGGCGACATTGATCCTGGCCCATGGGGCGGGTGCGCCGATGGACAGTGACTGGATGACGGATATGGCTGGGCGCCTTGCTGGATTGGGCGTGAACGTGTTGCGGTTTGAGTTTCCTTATATGGCGCAGCGTCGGGTTGATGGCAGTAAACGCCCGCCGAATCCGGCGCCGAAACTGCTTGAGTGCTGGCGCGAAGTGTTCGCTGAAGTGCGACGTCATGTCGCTGGGGTTTTGGCGGTTGGCGGGAAGTCCATGGGGGGGCGGATGGCCAGTCTTTTGGCCGATGAGTTGGGGGCTGATGCGCTTGTCTGTCTTGGATATCCGTTTTATGCGGTTGGGAAACCTGAGAAACCTCGGGTTGAGCATTTGGCTGCTTTGCGGACTCGGACGTTGATTGTTCAGGGGGAGCGGGATGCTCTCGGAAATCGGGATGCTGTCGAGGCTTACGATCTATCGCCGAGTATTGAGGTGTTTTGGTTGGCCTCTGGGGATCATGATTTGAAGCCGCTGAAGGTTTCGGGGTTTACGCATTCGGACCATTTGGCTTCGGCGGTGGAGAAGGTCGCCGGGTTTCTTCGTTGAGGTTTGGTTGGGGGTGTATATCCGTTGCTGCGGTAACGGCGGCTTAGGGTTCCGCCCTTACGGCGGGTCACCTTTTCCAAACGCCGAAAAGGTAACCCAAAAGGCTTGCTCCTGCGTTCGGCCCGCTCGCTGGGGCTCGGGGTTCCTTCGCTGCGGGATCGATCCGGGGGGCAGCGCCTACGGTTTGCTTCGCTGCACCTCCTCTCGCTGTGTTTGGCTGCGCCAAACGGTCGCTGCGCTCCCACCCCCGGATCAATCCCTCCACTCAGCCTTCCGACGTCGCCCCGTGGATCAAGATCAAAAGCGGTACTTGAGCTAACGCTCATCGTGTTGAGTGGTGAGGAGCAAGAGCGGTGCGGGTTCTGCTCTTGCTCTTGTGTGGGAGCCAGCCTGCCAGCGATGGCGGTCTGCCAGCCGACCAATTTCTAACTGATGACACCCGATCCCACTGTGGGAGCATGCTTGCTCGCGAAAGCGGTCTGCCAGGCACCATGAGTTTCAGGCTGGCAATAAAAAGCCCGGACGCTTTCGCCGTCCGGGCTTTGAGCCAAAAAGATCGCAGCCTGCGGCAGCGCTTGCACGAAGTCATTCTTTCAATGGACGTTGAGGTGGGCTTGCCCGGAATTGCAGTGAGCCAGCTTCAGTCGGTCTCACCCGGGTCATGGTGAAAGTCCCCTTGGGCATCAGACGATAGCGATTACTTTTGAACAAGGCCTCGAATGATCCCGTCGCGATGTCTGTTTCAGGGTCATATTTGATGCTAAGGGTCGCCGAGTCGGCGTCTACCGTAGCCATTCCGATGAACCCCGGTGGCGCAGGGATCCAATGGCTGTGTACACATGTCAGCCCTTTTTTGAGGTCATAAACACCTGTGAGAGTCTCATCAGATCGGTAGGGCAGAGTCATCGAGAAAGCAAAATAGTTTTCATCGTCGAAATTCCCTGTTCCACCACTTATGGCCCAATACAACTTGCCCAAAAACTCGTCTTGATAGAAGTAGCTGAATTCCGCTGTTTTCCGTTTGCCGCCCAATCTCCATTCAAATTGTTCAGCGCGCACCAGTGGCATTTTCGGAAGAAAAATAGTGTGAGTGGTCATTGTTAAACCTGCCTTTTCGAGTAAGGGGAGGTGTTACAACCGACTGCAATTACGGTTTCTCTTGATACCCGCTCGAACAGCTGGGCGTCTACTGTCAGATCTGACAGGTAGCACAGCAATAAAAAACCCGGAAGCTTTCGCTGTCCGGGTTTTCAGATGAAGCGGCGATCTTGCTTTTAGCGGTTAAACCGCTCCACCAACGAATACTGCGTGTTGGCAGTCTTGGTCAGCTCTTCACTCAACAACGCCGAGTTATGCGCCTGTTCCGAGGTCTGGTCCGCCAGTTCCGAAATGTTACTGATGTTGCGGCTGATTTCTTCGGCCACGGCACTTTGCTCTTCGGTCGCGGCGGCGATCTGGGTGGTCATGTCGGTGATGTTGGCCACTGCTTCGCTGATGCCGACCAGGGCCTGATCCGCTTCCAGTACCCGCGCCACACCTTCTTCCGCCTGGCGATGCCCGGCCTCCATGGTTTGTACGGCGCTGGATGCAGTTTGTTGCAGCTTGGCGATCAGGGCGTGGATCTGGCCGGTGGATTCGCTGGTGCGTTGTGCCAGTTGGCGGACTTCGTCGGCGACCACGGCAAAACCACGGCCCATCTCGCCGGCACGTGCGGCTTCAATCGCAGCGTTGAGCGCGAGCAGGTTGGTCTGGTCGGCGATGCCTTTGATCACGTCGACCACGCCGCCGATTTCGTCGCTGTCTTTAGCCAGCTGGGTGACGGTCAGGCCGGTTTCGCCGACCACAACGGACAAGCGCTGGATGGCTTCGCGGGTTTCCCCGGCGATGTCGCGACCGCGACCGGTCAGGCGGTTGGCTTCTTGTGTCGCGTCAGCAGTGCGCTGTACGTGGCTGGCCACTTCCTGGGTGGTGGCGGCCATCTGGTTGACGGCGGTGGCGACCTGTTCGGTTTCCACGCGCTGACGTTCCAGACCGCTGGAGCTGTTGTGCGCCAAGGCGTCGGACTGTTTGGCCTGATCGGTCAGGTGCTCGGCGGTGTCCTGCAGACGGGTCAGGCAGGTTTTCAGGCGCGCTTCCTGGCTGAGGATCGACATTTCCAGACGCGCCTGGGCGCCACGGCTGTCGGTGTACATCTGCGCGATCAGCGGGTCGGAGGTGGTCTGTTCGGCCAGGCGCAGCAGGCGCTTGAGTCCGCGTTGCTGCCATTGCAGGCCCATCAGGCCCAGTGGTACCGACAAACCGGCCGCGAGGGCAAAGCCCCAGTGCGAGTTCAGCGTCGCACCGATCACGAAGCTCAGCTGGCTGACCAGAATGAACGGCAACCAGTCCTGCAGCACCGGCAGCCATTTGTCGCTGGAAGGGATCGCCGACTTGCCCTGGTTGATGCGTTGGTAGAGCGCTTCAGCACGGCGGATCTGTTCGGCGGTGGGTTTGATCCGCACCGACTCGTAACCGACCACCTGATTGCCGTCGAACACCGGTGTCACGTAGGCGTTCACCCAGTAGTGGTCACCGGATTTGCAGCGGTTCTTGACAATGCCCATCCATGGCAAGCCTTGTTTCAGTGTGCCCCACATGTGCGAAAACACCGCCGCCGGCACGTCAGGATGACGGACCAGGTTGTGCGGCGCACGGATCAGTTCTTCACGCGAAAACCCGCTGATTTCGACGAAAGCGTCGTTGCAGTAGGTGATCACGCCCTTGGCGTCGGTTGTGGAAATCAACCGCTGCTGAGCCGGGAAAGTCCGTTCGCGTTGTGTAATGGGCTGGTTGTTACGCATGGTTTTTCAATCCGCAAGGCTTTGAAAGGTTGTCGGCGCTGTCAGGAAATTATTGAAGTTTTTTTTCAGATATCAGCACGGCGTCGCAAAACCGCGCTTGCTTCAACCGGCGAGCATCGGATAGGTGAACAGCGAAAAATGCAGCAGGTTCAGCCCGAAGTGCGTGGCGATCGCCGCCGCAAGCCCACCAAAGCGGTAGGCCAGACCATAGCCGACACCCGCCAGACCCGCCAGCAGCACCCAGTGCCAGCCGGCACCCACATGCGCCAGGGCAAAGAACAGCGACGCCAGCAGCAGAGCGAGGTTGTCGCCATGGGGCAGGTGCTTGAACAGTCGACTCAAACCGCCCTGTATATAGCCACGAAACAGTGCTTCCTCGACCAGCGTCACCAACAGCAGATTGTTCAGCAGCCACACCCACGCCTGATCAGGCCACTTCGGCGCCCAGGCAATCATCCCGAATAACAGTGCGCCACCCAGGGCCAGGGTTGCGCTCAACATCAGGCCGAGGACGCTGGCGTATACCGTCAGACGCAGCGAGCGGGCGGCGACGATCCACGGACAGGCCAAAAGCAGCCAGAAGCCGATCAGCGGTTTGTCCAGATTCAGGTACATCGCGAACGGCACGGCGTCATCGGTGAAACGCATCTTCGCGATGGCCCGGCCATTATCGAACCCCGGCAACCAGTGCAGCGCCAGCGACAGGGCGAGGAAAACAAACACAGCGTGGCCGAGCAACCGCGCCACCGGCACCAGCTGTTGGCGCACGGCGAAACCGGCCACCAGCAACAGTCCGAAGGAGATCAGCGCCAGCCAGCCGAGTTGGCCGAAACTCAACGCCAATCCGTAACCGAGGCTGAGAAGTGCCAGATAGGGCCATGGCAACGCCTTCATCGAAAGTCCTTGTGCAGAATTTTGTGGAAGGGCTTTCTACACGGGTGAGGGCGTGGGGACAAGTAAAGCTGTGGCGGGAAACTATGACACGCCGCAATCCTCCCTGTAGGAGCTGCCGCAGGCTGCGATCTTTTGATCTTGAAAAGCCAAAGTCAAAAGATCGCAGCCTGCGGCAGCTCCTACAGGGTTTTGTGTGTGGCTGAGGATCAGCGCAGGTTGAGTTTCGCGGCGGCGCGTTCGGTGATCTCCGAGCGCAATTTCAGCGACGGCGCAGCACGCAGGCGGGCCTCGTCGACAATCGCGCTCGGCGCGCTATCCGGACTGCCCGAATTGAACGGCGGCGCCGGCGCATATTCCAGTTGCAACTGAATCAACTGCGCCGCCTCGGCCCCCACCAGTTCAGCCGCCAGCACCAACGCAAAGTCGATGCCTGCGGTAATCCCGCCACCGGTAAACAGATTGCCGTCGCGCACCACCCGGTCCTGCACCGCAATCGCGCCGAGTTTCGGCAGCAGTTCGTGATAGGCCCAGTGGGTGGTTGCGCGTTTGCCTTGCAGCAGACCCGCCGCGCCCAGCACCAGCGAACCGGTGCACACCGACGTTACATACCTGGCCTGCGCCGCCTGACGCTTGATGAACCCCAGCGTCTGCTCATCTTCCATCAACGGCCCGACCCCGGCGCCGCCGGGAATGCAGATCACATCCAGATCCGGGCAGTCCTCGAAGGTGGTGGTCGGTTTCAACAGCAGGCCGGTGCTCGCAGTGATCGGCACCAGATCTTTCCAGATCAGATGCACCTGCACGTCCGGCAGTGAGGCCAGTACGTCATAGGGACCGGTCAGGTCGAGTTGCTGCACCTGCGGAAACAACAGAAAACCGATCTGCAACGTCATGGGGTTTTTCTCCATTTGAGGGGTGGACGGCTTCACTGTAGGCGCGTAGGTTCTGGCGTATACGCCAATAACCCCACGAATTACGCCATATGCCCAAAGCCATTCACGTACTCGCGTTCGCCAACATGCAGATCCTCGACGTCACCGGCCCTCTGCAAGTATTCGCCTCGGCCAACGACATCGCCCGCCAACGCGGCTTGCCGGTGCCGTATGCGCCGTCGGTGATTGCTCGCGAGGGCGGGGCGGTGGTGTCCTCGGCGGGGCTGGCGGTGCTCGCCGAACCGTTGCCGCAAGACGCCAGCGACACGCTGATTATCGCGGGTGGTTGGGGGATCTATCCGGCATCCGAAGATGAGTCGCTGGTGGATTGGGTACGCGAGCACGCAGCGAAATGTCGACGCGTGGCCTCGGTGTGTACGGGGGCATTTCTACTGGCGGCCAGCGGCTGGCTCGACGGACGTCGCGTGGTCACCCACTGGACCCGTTGCGAACAACTGGCCCAGCAGCACCCGAAGCTGCAGGTCGAAGCCAACCCGATCTTCATCAACGACGGCCCGGTCTGGACCTCGGCCGGCGTTACCGCCGGCATCGATCTGGCGTTGGCGATGGTCGAGGAAGATCTGGGCCGCGACATCGCCCTCGACGTCGCCCGACATTTAGTGGTGTTCCTCAAACGCCCGGGCGGGCAATCGCAATTCAGCGTGACCCTGGCCCTGCAGAATCAGGGCAATCGCTTTGATGAGCTGCACGCCTGGATCGCCGAAAACCTCACCTGCGACCTCGGCGTCCCGACCCTGGCCGAACAGGCCGGCATGAGCGAACGCAGCTTCGTCCGCCACTACCGCGCCGACACCGGCCAGACCCCGGCCCGCGCCATCGAACTGATCCGCGTCGAAACCGCGCGCCGTCTGCTCAGCGACACCGGGCTGCCGGTGAAACGGATTGCGGCCAACTGCGGGTTTGGCAGTGAAGAAACGTTGCGCCGCAGTTTTCTGCGCGCGATCGGGGTGACGCCGCAGGCGTACCGGGAGCGGTTTTCGGTCAGTGCTGGCGAAGCAGATTCAGCGATGCCCTTGGGGGCAATTACCCGAACAGAACCTTCTGCCAATGATCTTCGCTGATGATCGCAATCGGCACGCCGCTGTCTCTCAGTTCAACGGCCTTCTTGATCTTGGTGCCGTAAGAGCTGTGAAGCCACTGATCATTGCCAATGCTGCCCACTACCAAATAGTGAATCTTTTTGCTGACGGAACCACCAATAAGGCCGCCGCGTTCGAGGATCTGCGACTCACATTCTTTACGTGGCCCATAGGCCATGACGCCTGTAAACAGGAAGACCCGATCAACCAGGCATAACTGTGGGGCAGGGTTGTCGAGAGGAAGGCTGGTCGGAGCGGCAAACTTTGTTGTTTGTGTTGGTGCGGTTGGCAGACCGGTGAACTGATGCAGCATTTCCAGCAGCTCCGCAGACTCGTCGGCGTCCAGAACTCCGTCGCTGAGCATGTCGGCAAGACGTCTGTAAAGGATGTTCACAACCGGATCGTCCAGGTGCACCAAATGGGTTTCAATCCAGGTTCTGAGAAACTCGGCTTCTTGCTGGTTGATCGTGCAGTCTGCGGCAAGCCCGGCGGCGATGCCGATGAGAGCATCCACCGAGCGCCGCTCGATTCTTGCCTGGTGAAAGAACACGCTGCTCTTAAATTCCTGATGCAAATCGACCATCGTTGCTTCTCCTTAAGCCTCGGCTTCCGCCACCTGATTGAAATACTTCGTCCGATCCGGGGTAAACGTCACCCGCATCTTCGTCCGCGAACAGGTCATCGAGCGTTCTTCACTCAGATCAATATCCAGGTCTTCGCCACGCAATCCTTGCCACTGCGCCAGGTATTTCAGCGAACCGTATTTCTCGTTTTTCTTCAGGCTGCGGCTGACGCCCCCTTTCCAGCCGAGGACCGGCAGTTCACCGGCGAGGCATTGTTGCGCGAGGTCGGGGAAGCGGCTGGCGCGCTGGCGGCCGATTTCCCAGCATTTGATCAGGCCTTTGTCGGCGGCTTCCCACAGTTGGGTGCGGGTCAGGCCGGTGCGCAGGGGCGTGGCGATGGGACGGTGGACGTGCTGGGTCATTCTGGTTCCTTGAATTCGGGTTTTATTGGACAGCTCCGCTGTGCCCGTTGCGGTGGATGGTAGGGGTGGATGTAACAGCTGGCAACAGGGTATTTCAGGGTGTAAGTGCAGGTTGCGGGGGAGGGATTTGCCTGGGTTTTGTTTAGAAGAAGCAGGAACAAACCACCCAAACTGTGGCGAGGGGATTTATCCCCGATCGACTGCGCAGCAGTCGCAAAGCCATGCAATGCGGCACTGTTGAACAAATAAGCAGGCAAAGAGCGGGGCCGCTGCGCAGCCCATCGGGGATAAATCCCCTCACCCCAGGAGATCTGATTCTGTTTATTTCTGTGTAGGGGTTAGCCCAGCGAAGCGTGCTGATGCGGCATATTTCCTACAGATACTGGCGAAATTACGGCTGCCACTCACCCTTCTCCCCACTCAAACGCCGATCGAGAAAACTCGCCGCACTGATCAATGCCAGATGCGTCAGCGCCTGCGGGGTGTTGCCCAGGTGCCGGCCATGGCTGTCGAACTCTTCGGCGTATAACCCTAGCGGGTTCGCATAACGCAGCAATTGCTCGAATTCCAGATGGGCCTTTTCCACCTGACCGGCCCGGGCCAGGCATTCGACGTACCAGAACGAGCAGGCGGCAAAGGCGCCTTCGGTGCCGGTCAAACCGTCAATGTTGGCGTCATCGTTGCGATAGCGATAAACCATGCCGTCGCGCACCAGCGTCTTTTCGATCGCTTCAAGGGTCGACAGCCAGCGCGGGTCCTTGGCGCTGACGAAGCGCACCAGCGGCATCAGCAGCATCGAACCATCGAGCGCGGTGCCGCCCTTGTACTGGACGAAATGCCCGCGCTCCTCATTCCAGAAGTTGTCCCAGATGTCGGCGTAGATCGCCTGCCGGGTCTGATCCCACTGGACGAACGGCGCCGGCAGCGAGCGTTTCGAAGCGAGTCGTATCGCCCGGTCCAGGGCCACCCAGCACATCAGTCGCGAGTGCAAGAAGTGATGCTGCTCACCGCGCATTTCCCAAATGCCTACATCCGTGGTCTGCCAGGTCTCACACACCTGATCGACCACTTCGCGCACATGGTTCCAGCCTTGGTGGGAAATCGCGTCGCCGTACTTGTTGACCAGATAAACCGCGTCCATCAACTCGCCAAAGATGTCGAGTTGAATCTGGTCATACGCGCCATTGCCGATGCGCACCGGTTGCGCGCCGCCATGGCCGCAGAGATGCGAGAGTTCGGTTTCCGGCAGTTGCTGACGACCGTCGATGGCATAGAGGATGTTGAGTTTGGTTGAATGCCCTTGGCAATCGCTGACCCGCCCGCGCAGCCAGCCCATGTAGGCGTTGGCCTCGTCGACAAAGCCCAGGCGCATGAACGCGTAGACGGTGAAGGAGGCGTCGCGGATCCAGGTGTAGCGATAATCCCAGTTGCGCTCGCCGCCGGGGGTTTCCGGCAGGCCAAAGGTGGCGGCGGCGAGGATCGCGCCGTGCTTGCGCGAGGTCAGCAACTTCAGCGCCAGTGCCGAACGATTGACCATCTCCCGCCAACGCCCGCGGTAGTTGGACTGGCCGATCCAGTCACGCCAGAACTTCAACGTGCGCTCCAGGCACATTTTCGCGCCGTCATCCTTGAAACGCGGATCGTCGGCGCCACCGAGAACAAATTCGGCGTGCTGATCCTGTTTCAAACTGAAGGAGGCAACGGCCGACTCGCCATCGATGTGCAACGCCTGATCCGCCACCAGCCGCAGTGAGGGCTGACCCTCGGCGCTGAAAATCACCGATTGTTGATCCATCTGCGCGCGGGTGTTGGCACGCGCGTAGTCATGGCGCACCGCGCAGCGCATGTGAAAGGTCGCTTCACCGCTGACCACCCGCACCCGGCGCATCAGCAGCGGCAGGTCATCGACACTGTCGCCGATCGGCAGCAAGTCAGTGATTTCCACCACGGCCTGTTCGCTGAGCCAGCGCGTCTGCAGCACGTTGGTGTCCGGCAGATAGATTTGCTCGCGCCGGGCATCGGGCAAGTCCGGGGCGAGCTGGAAAATCCCTGCCTCGGGCGTGTCGAGCAGCGAACAGAAGATCGACGGGCTGTCGAATTCCGGCCAGCAGAAAAAATCCACGCTGCCCCTGTCGTTGACCAGCGCGGCACTGCGCAGGTCGCCGATGATGCCGTGGGCGTCGATCGGGCTTTGTCGTTCAGGATGATGCTCAGCCATTGCCGCGAAACTCCGGATAAAGACTCATGCCGCCGTCGATGAACAGGGTGGTGCCGACGATGTAATCGGCGGCGTCGGAAGCGAGAAACACCACCGCGTTGGCGATGTCCTCGACATCGCCGATGCGCCCGTACGGAATCAGCTCCAGCAGTTTTTCACCGGCAGCGCCTTCGGTGGCGTCCTGGTTGATCGCCGTGCGAATCGCTCCCGGCGCGATGCCGTTGATGCGAATGCGCTGCGGGCTGACTTCCTGGGCGAGGGTTTGCATCAACTGATCGACGCCGCCCTTGGACGCCGCATAGTTGACGTGCCCGGCCCACGGGATGCGCTGATGCACCGAACTCATGTGAATGATCTTGCCGGCGGCGCGGGACACGCCTTCACGCACGCCCTGACGGTTGAAAATCCGCAACGCGGCGCGAGCGCAGAGGAACTGGCCGGTGAGGTTGACGCCGATCACCGTGTTCCAGTCTTCCAGGGTCATGTCCACCGCCGCGGCGTCCTTTTGCAGGCCGGAATTGGCCACCAGAATGTCCAACGCACCAAAGGCCTCGAGGGTCTCGGCGAACAGCCGTTCGACTTCATCTTCCTTGGAAATATCGGCGCCGATGGCCAGTGCCTGACCGCCGTCGGCGATGATTTGCTGCGCCAGCGCTTGAGCAGGTTCGGCCTGACGGTGGTAATTAATGACGACGGCGGCGCCGGCAGCGGCCAGCGCTTTGGCGGCGGCATGGCCGATGCCGGAACTGGCGCCGGTGACCAGTGCCACTTGGCGGGCGAGGGAAATCTGCATGCTCGAAATGCCTGGGTTAAGGGCTCAGTCAGCTGACCCATGGCGAGCTGCGAGAGTTCATCCGCATGCATGAAAAGATCGACACGTTCAGACGTGATAGCGGCCACTGTGCCGGTGCCATTCAAGACTGCCGGAGACCCAGCTTTTTATGCCGGTCAGAAAACGCTGCAGCAGCGGCGATGCATCCGGCAGCACGGCTTGTTCCGCCGCTTCATACAGGTGCACGATTTCGTCATGAACGTGCGCGCACTTGATCATCGCTTGTCGGGGCGTGCAATTGTGTTCGCGAGCCAGTAACAGCGGCAGATTGAAATCGCCGATTGCGGCCTGATTTTCCTTGTGTGCGGAATACAGATCGTTGGCGACGATCGTGGCGCTGGCGGCCAGCGTGGTCACGCGCCGCACGGCAGGGGCGCTGTAGATGTGTGCTGGCAGTTCGTATCCGCCGATCACGTCGATCAATGACATGCAGGGTAAAAAGCTGTTGGTCTGGCGTTGAGCGAGATATTCCCAGATGGGTGGGGTCAATCCTTCCAGACGCCAGGCCGCTTCGGCAGTCATGGTGACAAACATGGCGATGATTTCGTGGCGTACCCTGGCCACTTGTACGGAAGATGCGAATGCCTGAACGCGGTCCATATAGGCGCGAAGCGCAACCAGTACCGGGTCACTGTTCAGTGCCTGATCAAGACCGCAACGAAAGCGAAAGGGCAGGTGCGCCGGCTCCAGTGCGGCCAGCGCCAGCGAAAGTCGGGGCCCTACCAGACGCGGTTCGGAGCCGGTTCGCTCGTCATCGCAGTAGTAATCATCCACGGCAAACAGGGCGGCGATGCACTGTGCCGAAAGCAGCAGGCGATCGGGATCGTGAGTGTCGGTATGGCAAAGCATGGCGAAGCGACCGAACCCCATGGCGCGGACCTTTTCGAGTTGTCCCGCAAATATGCCGACCTCCTTGATCCATGGCATAAGGCGATCTTCGACAGCTTCGGCCAGTGCCGTATCAATCCGAAACGGCGCCGGACAATACAACGGCGGGACGGCCCAGTGTGATCTTGCGTTTTTCCCAAAAGCATCAGGCATTGATCGTGCCGCTGACGCATCGCGGGCGGCCTCGAACCATTGCCTTACACCCCCAGTCCCGAACTGCTCGAACACCCGGCGAAACCAGATTGTGAACTGCTCGGGTGCCTGTTCGATCCGTTCGGTGATCTCCTCCAGCGACAGCCACTCCCAACTTTCGACTTCCTCGGGGTTGGCTACCGGATCGAGCTGGCTGAGGCCGGCAAACACGTGGTCAAATTCATGCTCGATCAGTTGATTGGAAACTTGCTCGTAATAGAGCATCGAGGCGACTTTCTGCAGTTTGCACGTCGTGCCCATTTCCTCCTGCAGTCGACGCAGGGCTGCGGCGGCCGTGCGTTCGCCAGGGCGAGGATGCCCGCAGCAGGTGTTGGTCCATAATCCGCCAGAATGATATTTGCCCAACGCGCGTTGCTGCATCAGCATCCGACCTTGTGAGTCAAAGAGCAGAATCGAAAATGCGCGATGGCGCAGTCCCTGGTGATGGACTTCCATCTTTGAGGCTACACCGGTCTGGCGATCCTTGGGCGATACCAGAATAAGCTGTTCTTCCATGACAAGGCTCCTTGGCGCGTGCGCTATGGGATAGTGCTCAAGAGCAGTTGCCCGTTCATTCGGGAGCGGTACGCCATTGAGTCAAAGCCTCATGAGAACTGCAATCGCATGAAAAAGCACCTGTAAAACCTGACAGGTGTGCGCGATTTTCGACTATTGGTTATGTGATTCCTGACGTCGGCGGCAATGCCATTGGTCTTGGGAAGAGATCCTCGGAGAGTGCCTGGAATCGCAAGGTGTTGAGTTTCGCGCCTTCACATTCCACCAACAATTCCCCGCTTCCACGCTCATCAACCTTTATGGCAACTTGGCGGCCCTTGATGAGGCTGCAACCCATGGCAAATCCCTACCGCGAATTATTCACCGCTCCCGGCGCCCGGGCTTTTGTTCTGGCCGGAATGATCGCGCGCATGCCGATTTCCATGACCGGCATCGGCGTGATCACCATGCTTTCGCAGCTCAAGGGCGGGTACGCGCTGGCCGGTGCGGTGGCGGCAACGTTTGCTCTGGCCACGGCGTTTTGCGCGCCGCAGGTGTCGCGGCTGGTGGATCGTTACGGCCAGGGCAACGTGCTGCCGCTGTCGGCGTTGATCGGTGGTGGGGCGCTGCTGATGTTGCTGCTGTGCACGCGTTTGCAGGCGCCGACCTGGACGCTGTTCATCTTCGCCGCGCTGGCCGGCTGCATGCCGAGCATGTCGGCGATGGTGCGCGCGCGCTGGACCGAGATCTATCGCGGCCAGCCGCAATTGCAGACCGCCTATGCGCTGGAGTCGGTGCTCGATGAAGTCTGTTTCATCGTCGGCCCGCCGCTGTCGGTGGGTTTATGCGTGGTGGCGTTTCCCGAGGCCGGGCCGTTGGCCGCGCTGTTGGCGCTGGCGATCGGGGTGACGGCGTTTGTCGCCCAGCGCAGCACCGAACCGGCGGTGCACCCGCAGGAGTCGCAGCATCAGGGTTCGATCATTCGCTCGACCGACGTGCAATGGCTGCTGGCGTTGATGCTCGCCATGGGCGTCATCGTCGGTGTGGTCGATGTGGTCAGCGTCGCCTTCGCCCAGCAGCAGGGTCAGCCCGCGGCGGCGAGCATCGTGTTGTCGGTGTACGCCATCGGTTCGTGTCTCGCCGGGATCGCGTTTGGCGCGATGCGTTCGAAACTGCCGTTGCCGCGTCTGTTCCTGTATGGCGGCGTGGCGACGGCGGTGACCACGCTGCCGTTGTTGCTGGCGAGCAATATTGTCAGCTTGTCGCTGGCGGTGTTTGTCGCGGGATTGTTCTTTTCGCCGACGCTGATCGTGGCGATGGCGCTGATCGAGCGTATCGTGCCGCCGGCCAAACTGACTGAAGGCCTGACCTGGCTGGTGACGGGGTTGAGTATCGGCGTGGCGATTGGCGCCGCCGGCTCCGGCGCGCTGGTGGATGCGTTTGGCGCACGCAGCGGATTCTGGCTGGCGATTGCGGCGGGGGCGGTGGTGTTGGCGTCGGCGTTTCAGAGTTATCGGCACCTGAAATAACCCTGCATTGATGAGCTGTTGTGGTGAGGGGATTTATCCCCGATGGGCCGCGAAGCAGCCCCAAATCCAGCCAGCTCTTTCCTTCAGAAGAAGCGTGCCGGGTCAGTTTGCGACTGCTGCGCAGTCGATCGGGGATAAATCCCCTCACCACAGAGTTATCCACACCGACAGCGGATGGGTCACCAACCCCGTCCCGAATTCACCCAGAAATTCACCGACAGTGACGTCGACACTGATTCCACCTGATGGAACCAGCCCTCCGGCAAAAACAGCAGATCCCCGGCTTCCAGCGTCACGCGCAGGAACGTCACATCGCGTGCCGCAGGAAAGCGCTCGTAGTCCGGCGCGTCGGGGTTGAAGTCGCAACCGTCCAGGCCACCTTTTGGCGCGGTCGACCAGGTGCCCAGCGCCTCGCGGTGATGTGGGGCGGCGAGGGTGAACTGCTTCTGGCCCCAGACCTGCGCGAACAAATTATCGGTGTCGTCGCGGTGCAGCGGCGTCAGCGTGCCTTTGGGGCCGATCCAGATGCGTGGCGGGATGAACAGCGAGGCATCGAAGTAGGGCGGGTACTTGATCTGCTGCAGCAATTGCGCCGGCAGGATGTTGTTGCCCATGTAGGCCGGTGGTTCGCCGTCAGCCCTTTTGACTGCCGGTTGGTCGAGTGAGGCAATGAACTCGGCCATGGACGTCGAGCGGAAATCACGTTCGGTGGAAAAGGTCTTCTTCACGTAATCGCCGTGGCGGGTGATTCCCTGCAGTTCAGCGAAATGCACCAGTGATTCCTCGCGACTGAGCTTGAACAGCGGCCAGTCCTGCAAGGCATTGCTGATCACCACCGGGATGCCGTTGGGCAAGTATCTGCTTTTGAATTCGCTGACCGACAATTCATCGCGCGCATGGCGCTCGATGCGGGTCTGCACCGGCAGCCCGGCGGTGAGTTGTTCGCTGAAGCGTGGCGGGGTCGGGTAGCGCTTGTTCATGTCGACCTTTTGCGCCACGGCTCCACCGTGCATCGCATGCTCGATGATCTGCGGCAGCAGCGTCGCCAGGCCCATGTTGCCGCCGATTTTCAGGCGTCCGCTGGCGAACAGTTCTTCGACATTGACCCGGCCGCCCATGATCCCGAGAAAATCACTCTCGGCGACTTCAATGGTCACGTCGGGGCTGGGATGGCGTCCGGGCGCGGTGCGACTGCTGGCCTTGACCTCCGACCAGTAGGCCTGCTGCGGGCCAAACACGAATTGGAAAACGCCTTCGATGCCGACGGCACCGGCGTTGGCGAACAACTTGCCCAGTATGCTCTGCAGGTCCACGGTGAATCCTCGTTATTGGTTTTGGCCTGAACAGTTAACGAGCGCCTGTTGGCGCAATTTACCGGTGCGCGACTAATTTGCCGGGGGCGTAATCCGTTTATCTCTACAGACACATTTTTCGAGGAAAGCCGGGTGAACAAGCTGACCCTGCTGTGCCTGCCGTACTCCGGCGCCAGCGCCATGGTCTATAGCCGCTGGCGGCCAAAACTGCCGCAATGGCTGCAACTGCAACCGGTGGAACTGCCGGGGCGCGGTGCACGTTTCGACGAGCCGCTGCACACGGATATGCGGGCGCTGGCGATGCAACTGGCCAAGGAATTGCGGCCCAATCTCAAAGCGCCGTATGCGGTGTTCGGCCATAGCCTGGGCGCGCTGCTGGCCTGCGAAATCGCTCACGCGCTGCGCGCATTGGGCTGTCCGGAACCGGTGGCGCTGTTTGCCTCGGGCACGGCGGCGCCGACGATGCGCGCCGATTACGATCGCGGTTTTGCCGAGCCGAAAACCGACGCCGAACTGATCGATCAACTACGCACACTCAACGGCACCAGCGAAGAAGTGCTGGCCAATGCCGAACTGATGAGCCTGACGCTGCCGATCCTGCGCGCGGACTTTCTGCTTTGCGGCAAATTCGAGCCGTTGCAGCGGCCGCTACTCAACTGCCCGGTGCACGTGCTGGGCGGCAAGGCGGATCGCGCGACCACCGAACAACTGATCGGCTGGAGCAAGGAAACCCGCGGCAGCTTTTCGGTGGACATGCTCGCCGGCGGGCACTTTTTCATTCATGAGCATGAAGCCAAAGTGCTCAAGGTGATCAAGGATCAACTGGAAGGGCATCATCGTCGGCACAACCTGGCCATCACCGCCTGATCCGCTCCCTGTAGGAGCTGCGGCACGCTGCGATCTTTTGATCCTGATCTTTAAAATCAAAAGATCGCAGCGTGCCGCAGCTCCTACAGGATTGTGCGATACGACTGAAATTCCCTGCTCTGCCTCCCGCCTGACAGTTGTTCTCATTCGCTAATTTTTCCGGTCTGCATTCGTTTTATAGGGACGACGTGCCTTTGTGCTTCCTGCCTACTGATCCGGATGCTGAGAAATGAATGCTGAAGACTCCTTGAAACTTGCTCGCCGGTTTATCGGGTTGCCCCTGGAAAAGCGCCAGATGTTCCTCGCGGCCCTGCACAAGGAGGGCGTGGATTTCGCGCGGTTCCCGATACCCGCCGGCATAGAAGCCGAGGATCGTCAGGCGCTGTCCTACGCGCAGCGCCGCATGTGGTTCCTGTGGCAACTCGATCCGCAGAGCGGCGCCTACAACTTGCCCGGTGCGGTGCGGCTCAACGGGCGGCTGAGCCTGACAGCGCTGGAGCAAGCCTTCGCCAGCCTCGTGGAGCGTCACGAAACCCTGCGCACAGTGTTCCAGCGCCAGGCCGATGACAGCCTGCTGCAAGTGCCGGCCACCGCGCCGCTGCTGATTAACCGGGAAGACTTCAGCGCTCTGTCGGCCAGTGGGCGTGAACAGGCGGTGATCGATGCCGCCGAACAGCAGTCGCTGCTGCCATTCGATCTGGCGGTCGGCCCGTTGCTGCGCGTGACCTTGCTCAAGCTGGCCGAGCAGGAACACGTGCTGCTGCTGACCCTGCACCACATCGTGTCCGATGGCTGGTCGATGAACGTGTTGATCGACGAGTTCATCCGTTGCTACGACGCGTTCGACGCGGGTCAGGCGCCGCAATTGCCGCCACTGCCGATCCAGTACAGCGACTATGCGCTGTGGCAACGCCGCTGGCTGGAGGCCGGTGAGCAGGCGCGCCAACTCGACTATTGGCAGGCGCAACTGGGCGACGAACACCCGGTGCTGGAATTGCCGCTGGATCATTCGCGCCCGGCGATGCCGAGCTATCGCGGCACCCGTTACGAATTCGCGGTCGACGGCCAACTCGCCGAGCAGCTGCGCAGCACGGCGCAACAGCATCAAGTCACTTTATTCATGTTCCTGCTCGGCGCCTTCAATGCGCTGCTGCACCGTTACACCGGGCAGACCGACCTGCGTGTCGGTGTGCCGATTGCCAACCGCAATCGTGGCGAGATCGAAGGCCTGATCGGCTTCTTCGTCAACACTCAGGTGCTGCGCACGCAGCTGCACGGCCAGACCCGGGTCGATGAACTGTTGCGGGCAATCAAGGAAACCGCGCTGGGTGCCCAGGCGCATCAGGATCTGCCGTTCGAGCAACTGGTCGAAGCGCTGAAGCTGGAACGCAGCCTCAGCCACACGCCGCTGTTCCAGGTGATGTACAACCACCAGCCGCACGTGGCCGATATCGCCACCCTCCGCACCGCATCCGGCCTGCAACTCGACAGCCTCGACTGGCAGAGCCGCACCACCCAGTTCGACCTGACGCTGGACACCTGGGAGCAGGGCGGCAAGCTGCACGCCGCGCTGACCTACGCCAGCGACCTGTTCGCTGCACCGACCATCGAACGCATGGCGCGGCACTGGCTGCGCTTGTTGACGGCGATGGTCGCCGATCCATCGCAGCGCATCGGTGAATTGCCGCTGCTGGAAGCTGACGAGCAGCGCACGCTGGTGCATGACTGGAACAACGTCCACGCGCAGTACCCGAGCGACACGCCGATTCACCAGTTGATCGAAGCGCAGGTCGCGCGTACGCCGCAGGCACCGGCACTGCTGTTCGGCGAACAGACCCTGAGTTACGCCGAACTGGATGCCCGGGCCAATCGCCTGGCGCATCTGCTGCGCGAACAGGGCGTGCAAGCGGACAGTCTGGTTGGCATCTGCGCCCTGCGTTCGGTGGAAATGGTCGTCGCGCTGCTGGCGATTCTCAAGGCTGGCGGCGCTTACGTGCCGCTCGATCCGGAGTACCCGCAGGAGCGTCTGGCCTACATGATCGAGGACAGCGGCATCAGCTTGCTGTTGACGCAACAGGCGCTGCTGGCAACGCTGTCGACTGACGGCGTAAACGTCATCACTCTGGATCAGCCAGGACTGCTCGACCGCTACAGCGATAGCCGTCCCGACGTCAGTGTCGATCCGCTGAACCTGGCGTATGTGATTTACACCTCGGGTTCCACCGGCAAGCCGAAGGGCGCCGGCAACAGCCACGCGGCGCTGGTCAACCGTTTGTGCTGGATGCAGGAGGCCTATGCGCTGGACGCCAGTGATTCGGTGCTGCAGAAAACCCCGTTCAGTTTCGACGTGTCGGTGTGGGAGTTCTTCTGGCCGCTGCTGACCGGCGCGCGGCTGGTGGTGGCCGCGCCGGGTGCGCACCGTGATCCGCTGCAACTGATCGATAGCATCAACCGCCACGGCATCAGCACGTTGCACTTTGTGCCATCGATGTTGCAGGCGTTCATTCACGAGGCCGGCGTGGAGAGCTGCAGCGGACTCAAGCGGATTGTCTGCAGCGGTGAAGCGTTGCCGCTGGATGCGCAGCTGCAGGTTTTCGCCAAGCTGCCGAACGCCAGCCTCTACAACTTGTATGGCCCGACCGAAGCGGCCATCGACGTCACTCACTGGACCTGTGTCGATGAAGGCGCCGACAGTGTGCCGATCGGCCGGCCGATCGCCAACCTGCGCACCCATGTCCTCGATGCCGAATTGCTGCCGGTGCCGAGCGGTGTCGCCGGTGAACTGTATCTGGGCGGCGCCGGGCTGGCGCGCAGTTATCACCAGCGTCCGGCGCTGACGGCCGAACGTTTTGTGCCGTGCCCGTTCCATGACGGCGCGCGCCTGTACCGCACCGGTGACCGTGTGCGGCAGCGTGCCGACGGCGTGATCGAATACCTCGGGCGTCTCGACCATCAGGTTAAGTTGCGCGGATTGCGCATTGAGTTGGGTGAAATCGAGACCCGCCTGATGCAGCACTCGCTGGTGCGTGAGGCGGTGGTGCTGGTGCAGGGCGGCAAGCATCTGGTGGCTTATCTGGTGCTGGAACAGGCGCAAGCGAACGAACAGTGGCAGCAAGAGGTCAAGGCGTGGCTGCTCGGCAGTCTGCCGGAGTTCATGGTGCCGACCTACCTGATCACCCTCGACAAATTGCCGGTCACCGCCAACGGCAAGCTCGACCGCAAGGCCTTGCCGCAACCGGATGCCGCGCCGCAACAGGCGTTCGTGGCGCCACAGGACGCCATGCAGAAAGCCCTCGCGGCGATCTGGGAAGCTGTGCTCGGCCTCCACCGCGTTGGCCTCGACGACAACTTCTTCGAGCTGGGCGGCGATTCGATCATCTCGATTCAAGTGGTCAGCCGTGCGCGGCAGGCCGGGATCCGCATCAGCCCGCGTGACCTGTTCCAGTACCAGACGGTGCGCAGTCTGGCGCTGGTCGCGAGCCACGATCATCTGTCTTCGGTGGATCAGGGGCCGGTGACGGGCGACGCTGTGCTCGGGCCGATCCAGCAGGATTTCTTCAGCCGGGCGATGCCGGTGCGCGAGCACTGGAACCAGTCGTTGCTGCTGACCCCGCGTGAGGCATTGAACGCGCAATGGTTCGATGCCGCGCTGACCCACCTGATCAATCACCACGACGCCTTGCGCCTGCGTTTTGTCGAAGGCAGCGAAGGCTGGCAGCAAAGCCACGGCCCGCTGCTGACGGGCGCTGAGCTGTGGCAACGCGATGCCGAATCTGCCGAACAGTTGCAGGCGCTGTGCAACGAAGCTCAGCGCAGCCTCGACCTGCAAAACGGCCCGTTGCTGCGCGCGTTGCTGGTGACGATGGCCGACGGCTCGCAACGACTGGCACTGATCATTCATCACCTCGCAGTCGATGGCGTTTCCTGGCGGGTGCTGCTGGAAGATCTGCAGCAGGCTTACGAGCAGCTCGCGGCGGGCGGCGGCATTCAGCTGCCGGCGAAGACCAGCGCATTCCAGAGTTGGACCGCGCGTCTGGCGCAGGACGCATCGCGCTTCGATGACCAATTGAGCTATTGGAAAGCCCAGCATCAGGGCGCCGAGGATCTGCCGTGCGACCGCCCGGATGGCAGCCTGCACAATTTGCATGGCGAGAAAATCGAATGGCGCCTCGACGCCGAGCGCACCCGCCAGTTGCTGCAACAGGCGCCCGCCGCCTATCGCACCCAGGTCAACGATCTGTTGCTCACCGCACTGGCGCGCACCATCAGCCGCTGGAGCCAGCAGCCGGGCACGTTGATCGAACTGGAAGGGCATGGCCGCGAAGACCTGTTCGATGACATTGACCTGACCCGCACCGTGGGCTGGTTCACCAGCCTGTTCGCGGTCAACCTGACTGCGAGCGAGGATCTCGACGGTTCGATCAAGGCGATCAAGGAGCAACTGCGCGCGGTGCCGGACAAAGGTCTGGGTTACGGCGTGCTACGGCATCTGGCCGCGCCGTCGGTGCGTGCTGAATTGGCCGGGTTGCCGCAACCGCGCATCACCTTCAACTACCTCGGCCAGTTTGACCGCCAGTTCGACGAGGCGGCGCTGTTCGTGCCGGCTGTTGAAACCAGCGGTGTGGCGCAGGATCCGTCGGCGCCGCTGGGCAACTGGCTGACCGTGGAAGGTCAGGTGTATGGCGGCGAACTGTCGATGAGCTGGGGCTTCAGCCGCGAGATGTTCGACAGCGCCACGGTGCAGCACCTGGTCGATCAATACGCCAGCGAATTGCAGGCGCTGATCGAACACTGCTGCACGCTACCCATTGCGCAAGCGACGCCGTCGGACTTCCCGCTGGCTCGGGTAACCCAGACGCAACTGGATGCGCTGCCGGTGCCGGCCGGTCAGCTCGATGATGTCTATCCGCTGTCGCCGATGCAGCAGGGTTTGCTGTTCCATACCCTTTACGAGCAAGCGGCGGGTGAGTACATCAACCAATTGCGCGTTGACGTGCAGGGCCTTGACCCTGAGCGTTTCCGCGCCGCGTGGCAGGCCACCGTCGCTGCGCAGGACATTCTGCGCAGCGGTTTCGTCTGGCAGGGCGAACTGGCGCAACCGCTGCAGATCGTCCATAAGCAGGTGCAGTTGCCATTCAGCATCTTCGACTGGCGCGAGCGCGACGATCAGCCGGCAGCCCTCGCGGCGCTGGCCGATGGTGAACGTCAGCAAGGGTTCGATTTGAGCCATGCACCGTTGCTGCGTCTGGTGCTGGTGCAGACCGCTGCCGAGCAATGGCACCTGATCTACACCCATCACCACATCCTGATGGACGGCTGGAGCAACTCGCAGTTGCTCGGCGAAGTGTTGCAGCGCTACAGCGGTCGCACCCCGGCCCATGGCGGCGGACGGTATCGCGATTACATCGCCTGGCTGCAACGTCAGGACGCGCAACTCAGTCAGGACTTCTGGGGCGCTCAGTTGGCCGCGCTGCAAGAGCCGACCCGACTGGCTCGCGCCACTACCGGCGGCGAAGGCGACAGCGGCCACGGCGACCATTACCTGACGCTGGACGTGCCGCGCACCCAGGCGCTGGAAGCGTTCGCCCGGCAGCAGAAAGTCACCGTCAACACCCTCGTGCAAGCCGCGTGGCTGCTGTTGCTGCAACGCTACACCGGTCACGAAACGGTGGTGTTCGGTGCGACGGTGGCCGGGCGTCCGGCGGATTTGCCGGGCATCGAGCAACAGGTCGGCCTGTTCATCAACACCCTGCCGGTGATCGGCGCGCCGCGTCCGGATCAAAGCGTTGACCAATGGCTGCAAGCGGTGCAGGCGCAAAACCTCAGCCTGCGCGACTTCGAACACACGCCGCTGGCGGACATCCAGCGCTGGGCCGGGCAGGGCGGGGAAGCGCTGTTCGACAATATTCTGGTGTTCGAAAACTACCCGGTCGCCCAGGCGCTGAGCCAGGCCGGGCAAGGCCTGCAGTTCGGTGATGTCGGCAACCTGGAGCAGACCCACTATGCCCTTAGCGTGGCGGTCACCCTCGGTCAGCAACTGGCGCTGCACTACAGCTTCGACCGCAGCCAGTTTGCCGGTGAAGTGATCGAAGGCATCAGTGCCCATCTGTTGCAATTGCTTGAGCAGTTTGCGCTGTCGGCCGAGCGCAACCTTGGCGAAATCGCTCTGGCCAGCGCTGACGAGCATGCCCGCCAGCAAGCCGAGAACCAGCCGCAGCCTTACCCGGTGGAGATCGCTGTGCATCAGCGCATTGCTGCGCTGGCGGCCGAGCGCCCGCAGCGCACTGCAGTGATCTTCAACGGTCAGCACTTCAGTTATGGCGAGATCGAGCAGCGTGCCAATCAACTGGCTCACGCGCTGATCGCCCGCGGTGTCGGCGCCGAGACTCGGGTCGGAGTGGCCCTGCCACGCAGCGAGGCGGTGATCGTCGCGCTGCTGGCGGTGCTCAAGGCCGGCGGTGCCTATGTGCCGCTGGACACCAGTTATCCGCGTGAACGCCTGGCCTATCTGATCGAGGATTCAGGGCTGGCACTGTTGCTCAGCGATTCATCGGTGTCGGCGCAATTGCCGGTCGGCGAATCGGTGCCGTTGCTGGAGCTGGATCGTCTCGACCTGCGCGAGTTGCCGAGCACGGCGCCTCAGGTGGCAGTCGATCCGCATAACCTCGCGTACGTGATCTACACCTCCGGTTCCACCGGCAATCCGAAAGGCGTCAGCGTTGCCCACGGCCCACTGGCGATGCATTGCCAGGCCATCGGTCAGCGCTACGAAATGCGCGACAGCGACTGCGAATTCCACTTCATGTCGTTCGCCTTCGACGGCGCCCACGAACGCTGGCTGACCAGCCTGACCCACGGGGCTTCGCTGCTGATTCGCGACGACACGCTGTGGACGCCGGAGCAGACCTACAACGCGATGATCGAACACGGCGTGAGCGTGGTTGCGTTCCCGCCGGTGTACCTGCAACAACTGGCCGAACACGCCGAGCGTGTCGGCAATCCGCCGAAGGTGCGGATCTATTGCTTCGGCGGCGATGCGGTGCCAAACGCCAGTTTCGAACGGGTCAAACGCGCGCTCGATCCGGACTACATCATCAACGGCTACGGCCCGACGGAAACCGTGGTCACGCCATTGATCTGGAAGGCTGGCCGTGAAGAGCCATGCGGTGCCGCTTACGCGCCGATCGGCAGCCGGATCGGCGACCGCAGCGCCTACGTGCTCGACGCCGATCTGAACCTGCTGCCACAAGGCATGGCCGGTGAGCTGTACCTCGGTGGTACCGGGTTGGCGCGGGGTTATCTGAACCGTCCGGGGCTGACTGCTGAGCGTTTTGTCGCCGACTCGTTCAGCGCAAATGGCGGCTTGCTGTATCGCACCGGTGACCTGGTGCGCCAGCGCGTCGACGGCACCTTTGACTATCTGGATCGCATCGACAATCAGGTGAAGATTCGCGGGTTCCGTATCGAGCTGGGCGAAGTCGAAGCGGCGCTGCAAGCCCTCGACGGCGTGCGTGAAGCGGTGGTCGTGGCGCAGGAAGGCAGCGCCGGCAGTGGCAAGCGCCTGGTGGCCTACGTGGTCGGCGATTCGGCCCGTGCCGAGTTCACCGAAGACCTGCGCGCGCAGCTCAAGGCCAGCCTGCCGGCGCACATGGTGCCGGCGTATGTCCTGCGTCTTGAGCGCATGCCGCTGACGCCGAACGGCAAGCTCGATCGCAAGAACCTGCCGAAACCGGATGTCAGCCAACTGCAACAAACCTATGTCGCCCCACAGAGCGCGCTGGAGCAGCAACTGGCGGCGATCTGGCAAGACGTGCTCAAGCTTGAGCAGGTCGGCGTCAGCGACAACTTTTTCGAACTGGGTGGCGACTCGATCATCTCGATTCAGGTGGTTAGCCGGGCGCGGCAGGCCGGGATTCGCTTCAGCCCCAAAGACCTGTTCCAGCACCAGACCATTCAGGCCCTGGCCACGGTCGCGCAGACCGGCGAGGCGGTGCAGCCCATCGATCAGCACGCGCAAACCGGCGAAACCGCGCTGCTGCCGATTCATCAGGCATTCTTCGCCGAAGCGATTCCCGACCGTCACCACTGGAACCAGTCGGTGATGCTCAAGCCGACGCAGGCGTTGGATGCTCAGGTACTGGAGCAGGCGCTGGATGCGTTGGTCGTTCAGCACGACAGTTTGCGTCTGGACTTTGTCGAGCAGGCCGCGGGCTGGTCGGCGCATTACCGTGACGTTGCCACGCAAGCGGGGGAAACCATCCTCTGGCAGGTTGAGGTCGCTGATCTCGCCGCCCTTGAGGCACTGGGCAACAAGGCCCAGCGCAGTCTGCAACTGAGCGGCGGTTCGCTGATCCGCGCGGTGCTGGCGAACCTGGCTGATGGCAGTCAGCGCCTGCTGCTGATCGTCCATCACCTGGTGGTCGATGGCGTGTCGTGGCGGATTCTGTTTGAAGACCTGCAAAACGCTTATCGCCAGCTCCTCGCAGGTAAGCCTGTGCAATTGCCGGCCAAGACCAGTGCAGTCAAAGCCTGGGCGGCAGCGTTGCAGGACTACGCCACAACGCCTGCGTTGCAGGCCGAACTGGGCTTCTGGCAGCAGCAGTTGCAGGGCGCTTCGGCGGCTTTGCCTTACGACCGTCCGCAGGGTGGTCAGCAACACGATCAGGCGCTGACCCTGCGCCGCAAACTCGATCAGACCCTGACCCGTCAGTTGTTGCAGGAAGCCCCGGCGGCCTATCGCACCCAGGTCAACGACCTGTTGCTGACCGCGTTGGCGCGGGTGCTGGTGCGCTGGACCGGGGACGACAATGCCCTGGTATTGCTTGAGGGTCATGGTCGCGAAGACCTGTTCGAACACATCGATCTGACCCGCACCGTGGGCTGGTTCACCAGCGTATTCCCGGCACGCCTGGCACCGGCCGCCGAGCTCGGCGCGTCGCTCAAGCAGATCAAGGAACAACTGCGGGCGATCCCCTACAAGGGCATTGGCTTCGGCGCACTCGCACACCTCGGTGATGAGCCGACACGTACCGCCCTGCAAGCCTTGCCGGCGCCGCGCCTGACCTTCAACTATCTTGGCCAGTTCGACGGCAGCTTCGACGCTGCCAGCGATGCCCTGTTCGTGCCGACCAGCGAGTCCGGCGGCGCAGAGGTCAACCTGCAAGGGCCACTGGGCAATCCGCTGGCGCTCAACAGCAAGGTGTTCGGCGGCGAGCTGGACCTGAGCTGGACCTACAGCGGTGCGATGTTCGACACCGCCACCATCCAGCGTCTGGCCGACGATTATGTGCAGGAACTGACCGCGCTGATCGGCCACTGCTGCGACAGTGCCAACCGTGGCGTGACGCCGTCGGACTTCCCGCTGGCGCAACTGTCGCAAGCGCAACTGGATGCGCTGGTGCTGGAGCCGCAAGGCATCGACGACATCTATCCGCTGTCGCCGATGCAGCAGGGCATGCTGTTCCACACCTTGCTCGAACACGGCAATGGCGACTACATCAACCAGATGCGCCTGGACGTCGACGGCGTCGATCCGCAACGCTTCCGCGCAGCGTGGCAGTCGGCGGTGGATGCGCATGACATCTTGCGCAGCGGTTTCTTCTGGCAAGGCGATCTGCCGCAACCGGTGCAAGTGGTGCAGCGTCAGGTCGAGGTGCCGTTCAGCGTGCTCGACTGGCACGACAGAACTGATCTGGAGGCAGCGCTGCAAACCCTCGCCGATGAGGAGC
This sequence comes from Pseudomonas sp. 22189, assembly GCF_052045635.1. NCBI lineage: Bacteria > Pseudomonadati > Pseudomonadota > Gammaproteobacteria > Pseudomonadales > Pseudomonadaceae > Pseudomonas > Pseudomonas sp. 22189. The sequence continues at coordinate 72,520 of NZ_JBQEPG010000009.1, read as the reverse complement.
GCGCCCTGGGTCTGGATCTGAGTTGCGCACCGCTGATGCGTCTGGTGCTGGTGCGCACTGCAGCCGAGCGTTATCACTTGATCTACACCAACCATCACATCCTGATGGACGGCTGGAGCAGCGCGCAGTTGCTCGGCGAAGTGTTGCAGCACTACAGCGGCGAAGCGGTCGCCCGTGGCGCAGGTCGCTACCGCGATTACATCGCCTGGCTGCAACGTCAGGATGGCGCGGCGGCGCAAGCCTACTGGCGGGCGACGCTGGGCAATCTGCAGGAACCGACGCGCCTGGCCAATGCCATCGCACGGCCGCACGCCGGTTTGCCGAGCGTGGGTTACGGCGATCATTACCAGGTGCTCGACGCTGAGCTGAGCCAGCGCCTGGGCGAGTTTGCCCGGGCCGCGAAAGTCACCGTCAACACCGTGGTGCAAGCGGCGTGGCTGCTGCTGTTGCAGCGCTACACCGGCAAGGATTGCGTGGCGTTCGGCGCCACCGTCGCCGGGCGTTCGGCGGAGCTACCGGGGGCCGAAGCGCAGATCGGCCTGTTCATCAACACGCTGCCGGTGATCGCTGCGCCGTCCGCGCAGCAGAGCGTGATCGCCTGGCTGCAAGCGGTGCAGGCGCAGAACCTCGCCTCGCGCGAGTTCGAACACACGCCGCTGGCGGACATTCAGCGCTGGGCCGGGCAGGGCGGCGACGCGCTGTTCGACAGCCTGATGGTGTTCGAGAACTACCCGATCGGCGAGGCGCTGGAACGCGGTGCGCCGCAAGGTCTGCGCTTCGGTGCGGTGGCCAATCAGGAGCAGACCAACTATCCGCTGACCCTGCTGGTGAACATGGGTGCGCAACTGTCGGTGCATTTCAGTTACCAGCGCGACAGCTTCGCGGCAGCCAGCGTGGCGCAGTTGGGCGCGCATCTGCAGCGTCTGCTGAGCCAGATGGCGGATGGCGGCGAACGCACGCTCAGCGAACTGAACCTTATCGAACACCGCCCGCCGGTGAACAGCGATTTCGCCACCGAGCAGTGCATCCATCAAGCCATCGCCCGTCAGGTGGCGGCGACCCCGGATGCCTTGGCGGTGACCTTCGCCCATACGCAACTGAGCTACGCTGAACTGGACGCTCAAGCCAACCGTCTGGCGCACAAACTGCTTGAGCTGGGTGTCGGCCCGGAAGTGCGCGTGGGCGTGGCAATGCCGCGTTCCGAGCAGTTGCTGGTCGCCTTGCTCGCGGTGCTCAAGGCCGGTGGCGCCTATGTGCCGCTGGACCCGGATTACCCGGCGGATCGCGTGGCTTACATGCTCGAGGATAGCCGCGCGCGGGTGTTGCTCACCGAGCAGGCGGTTGCCGCGACCCTGAGTGTGCCGGGCGATACGCAAGTGCTGCTGATGGATCAGCTTTCGTTGAGCGATTATCCGAGCAGCGCGCCGCAAACATCGGTCGCTCCAGACAACCTCGCCTACGTGATCTACACCTCAGGTTCCACCGGCAAGCCGAAAGGCGTGGCGATTGCCCATCGCAACGTCATGGCGCTGATCGACTGGTCGGCCAAGGTCTACCGCCGCGACGACATCCAAGGCGTACTGGCCTCGACGTCGGTGTGCTTTGACCTGTCGGTGTGGGAGCTGTTTGTCACTTTGGCCAACGGTGGCTCGCTGATCATCGCGCGCAATGCGCTGGAGCTGCCGCACTTGCCGGCGCGCGATCAGGTGCGCCTGATCAACACCGTGCCATCGGCGATCGCCGCGCTGCAACGTGCCGGGCAGATTCCGCCAAGCGTGCGCATCATCAACCTGGCGGGTGAGCCGCTGAAACAAGCGCTGGTGGAGGCGTTGTATCAGCAGTCGACGGTCGAGCACGTCTACGACCTGTACGGCCCGTCGGAAGACACCACCTATTCGACCTGGACCCGCCGCAGCGCCGGTGGTCAGGCACGGATCGGGCGTGCGCTCGATTACAGCGCCAGCCATCTGCTGGATGCCGATCTGCACGCGGTTCCGCAGGGCGTTTCGGCCGAGCTGTACCTGTCCGGCGCCGGCATCACGCGCGGTTATCTGGGGCGTGCGGCGATGACCGCCGAGCGCTTCGTACCGAATCCTTTTGTCGGCAGCGGCGAGCGCCTGTACCGCACCGGCGACCTGATTCGAGAGCGCGAAGCGGGCGAGCTGGAGTACATGGGCCGGATCGACCATCAGGTGAAAATTCGTGGATTCCGCATCGAACTGGGGGAGATCGAGGCGCGATTGCTCGCCCAGCCGACCGTCAGCGAAGCGGCGGTGCTGGCCGTCGACAGCGACACCGGGGCGCAACTGGTGGCGTATGTGGTCGCTCCGCAACTGGAGATGCACGACGGGGACGCGCAGCGGCAACTGCGCGAGGGACTAAAGACTGGCCTCAAGTCTTCGTTACCTGACTACATGATTCCCGCGCACCTGCTGTTCCTTGAGCAGTTGCCACTGACCCCCAACGGCAAACTCGACCGCAAGGCCCTGCCGGCGGTCGATGCCAGCCAGATGCAGGCCGCGTATGTCGCGCCGCACAGTGAGCTTGAGCAGCAGGTCGCGGCGATCTGGCAGCAAGTGCTCGAAGTGCAACGCATCGGCTTGAACGATCACTTCTTCGAACTCGGCGGGCACTCGCTGCTGGCGGTCAACGTGGTGTCGCGCATGGCTCTGGAACTGGGCCTGACGCTGACCCCGCAACTGTTATTCCAGCACCCCGTCCTGAGCGATTTTGTCGCTCGACTCGATACAGGAGGCGGGGCAATCAACGAACAGAAACTGAGCAAGCTGGAAGCCCTGCTTGACGATATGGAGGAAGTCTGATGGACAAGAGTGTTGCTTTGAGGGTAGCCAAGCGCTTTATCACTCTGCCGCTGGACAAACGTAAGCTGTACCTGGAAAAGATGCTCGAAGAGGGCGTCTCTCCGGCCAACCTGCCGATCCCGGAAACACGTTCCGGGTTTGCGGCGATTCCTCTGTCGTACGCTCAGGAACGTCAACTGTTCCTCTGGCAAATGGACCCGCACAGCACCGCGTATCACATCCCCAGCGCCTTGCGCCTCAAGGGTCGGCTGGATGTGGCAGCGCTGCAACGCAGCTTCAACGCGGTGGCGGCGCGTCACGAAAGCCTGCGCACCACTTTCGCCGAGCAGGGTGAAAGCTTTTGCCAGGTGATTCATCTGCAGCTGCCGCTGAGCATCAGCCTGACGGCATTGCCGGAGGGCCTCGACGCCGCCGGGGAAGACGCCGCGATCAAGGCCTTCGTCGAGAGCGAAACCGCACGCCCGTTCAATTTGCAGCAGGGCCCGCTGCTGCGGGTGGCGCTGCTGAAAGTGGCGGAAGATGACCATGTGCTGGTGCTGATCCAGCACCACATCATCGCCGATGGCTGGTCGATCAAAGTCCTGGTCAACGAGCTGATCGAGCATTACGCCGCCGACACCGCCGGGCAGCCGCTGAGCCTGCCGGAACTGGAAGTGCAATACGCCGACTACGCGATCTGGCAGCGCCACTGGCTGGAAGCGGGCGAGCGCGAGCGCCAGTTGGCCTACTGGGTCAAGACCCTGGGCGGCGAGCAGCCGGTGCTGGAACTGCCGATCGATTTCCCGCGTCCGGCCGTGCAAAGCCTGCGCGGTGCGCGGCTGGAACTGAACCTGCCGGCAGACCTCGGCGACGCCCTCAAACAGCTGGCGCAGCGCGAAGGTGCGAGCCTGTTCATGCTGCTGCTGGCGTCGTTTCAGGCGCTGCTGCATCGCTACAGCGGTCAGGCGCAGATTCGCGTCGGGGTGCCGACCGCCAACCGTAACCGGGTCGAGACCGAAGGCCTGATCGGCTTCTTCGTCAACACGCAAGTGCTGAATGCCGAAGTCAGCGGGCAATTGCCGTTCAACCAGTTGCTGGCTCAGGTCAAGCAGGCGGCGATGGATGCGCAGGCCCATCAGGATCTGCCGTTCGAGCAACTGATCGAAGCGCTGCAACCGGAGCGCAGCCTGAGCCACAGCCCGGTGTTCCAGGTGATGTTCAACCACCAGACCAGTCGCGATCAGGGCCGCAGCGCCGCGCAGTTACCGCAACTGAGTGTCGAGGACGTGCAGTGGGAAGGGCGCACCGCGCAGTTCGACCTGACGCTGAATACCTACGAGTCCAGCGACGGCTTTGCCGCCGAGCTGACCTACGCCACCGATCTGTTCAAAGCTGAAACCGTCGAGCGTCTGGCGCGTCACTGGCAGAACCTGCTGCGTGGCATCGTCGCCGCGCCGAGCCAGCGCGTCGGCGAATTGCCGTTGCTGGAAAGCGCCGAACACGGCGTGCTGTTGCAGGACTGGTTGCGCAGCGCCGACCGCACTGCGCAAGCCGAATGCGTGCAGCAGGATTTCTCCCGGCGTGCACAGCAAACGCCGCAGGCCACGGCCCTGATCATCGGCGAAGACGTGCTGAGCTACGCCGAGCTGGATGCCCGCTCCAATCAACTGGCGCACAAGCTGATCGAGGCCGGTGTCGGCCCGGATCAACTGGTCGGTATCGCCGTCGAGCGCAGCGTGGAAATGATCGTCGGCCTGCTGGCGATCCTCAAGGCTGGCGGTGCTTATGTGCCGCTGGATCCGGCGTATCCGCAGGATCGTCTGGCCTACATGATCGAGGATAGCGGCCTGCAATTGCTGCTGACCCAAAGCCATTTGCAGACGCAGCTGCCGATCCCGCCGGGTGTGCAAACGCTGCTGCTGGATCAACCTCGCGAGTGGCTGGCGGCTTATCCACAGAGCGCGCCGGACGTTGCAGTCAATGGCGAGCATCTGGCCTACACGATCTACACCTCCGGTTCCACCGGCAAACCCAAAGGCGTGATGGTGCGCCACGCGGCGCTGAGCAACTTTGTCGCGAGCATGATCAAGCAGCCGGGCATCGTGGCCGCCGATCGCATGCTGTCGCTGACCACCTTCTCGTTCGATATCTTCGGCCTGGAAATCTACGCTCCATTGCTGGCCGGCGCCTGTGTAGTGCTGACTGGCAAGGACGTGCATCAAGACCCGCAAGCGGTGCTCGAACTGATTGAGCGTCACGCCGTGACGGCGCTGCAAGCCACGCCCTCGACCTGGCGCATGCTGCTGGACAATGAACAGGCGCCCATCCTGGCGGGCTGCACGTTCCTCTGTGGCGGTGAAGCGCTGCCGCAGGAACTGGCGCAACGCATGCTGGCGCTGACGCCGAGGGTGTGGAACCTCTACGGCCCGACCGAAACCACCATCTGGTCGGCGCAACACGCCTTGAGTGCGGACAACAGCCGTCCGTTCCTCGGCACGCCGATCGACAACACCGCGTTGTACATCCTCGGCAGCGACCTGGAGCTCAATCCGCTCGGCGCCCCGGGGGAATTGCTGATCGGCGGCGACGGCCTCGCTCGTGGTTACTTCCAGCGCCCGAGCCTGACTGCCGAACGCTTTGTCCCGGATCCCTTTTCGACAACCGGCGCGCGTCTGTACCGCACCGGCGACCTGACCCGTTACCGCGCCGAAGGCGTGATCGAGTACATCGGGCGGATTGACCATCAGGTGAAAATCCGTGGTTTCCGGATTGAACTCGGTGAGATCGAAGCGCGTTTGCTCGCCCTCGGTAGCGTGCGCGAAACCGTGGTAGTCGCTCAGGACGGCCCGACCGGACCGCAACTGGTCGGCTATGTGGTGCCGACCGCCGACGCTTTTGATGAAGGCGAACTGCGCGCCGCATTGAAAGCCAGTCTCAAGGCCGAGCTGCCGGAATACATGGTGCCGGCGCACCTGTTGTTCCTCGCGCAACTGCCACTGACGCCGAACGGCAAAGTCGACCGCAAAGCCTTGCCGGCCCCCGACGCCAGCCAGCTGCAATCGACTTACCTCCCGCCGCAAACCGCCACTCAGCACAGCGTTGCCGAGATCTGGCAGGCGGTGCTCAAGCTCGATCGCGTAGGCCTGAGTGACAATTTCTTCGAACTGGGCGGCCACTCATTGCTGGTCACGCAGGTGGTCTCGCGCGTCCGTCAGGCACTGAACGTTCAAGTACCGCTGCGCACCTTGTTCGAACACAGCACGCTGGAAGACTTTGTCGCCGCGCTGGGTGTCGATCAGGCGCATCGGGAGCCGCCGATTGTTGCCTTGCCACGCCAGCAACCGCTGGCGCTGTCCTATGCTCAGGAACGTCAATGGTTCCTCTGGCAACTGGAGCCGACCAGCACCGCTTATCACGTGCCGGCGGCGTTGCGTCTGCGCGGTGAGCTGGATCTGCCGGCGTTGCAGCGCAGCTTCGACGCGCTGATCGAACGCCACGAATCGCTGCGCACCTGCTTCGTCGAACAACAGGGGCAGACCCTGCAAGTGATCCAGGCTCACGGCACGCTCGACCTGCAGGTGCAGGACGTGGCGGTGGAGCTCGACGAGGCGGCGCTGCACCTGCAGGTCGCCGCCGAAACCCTGCACCTGTTCAATCTGCAGCAAGGCCCGTTGCTGCGGGTCAAACTGCTGCGTCTGGCCGCCGATGACCACGCGCTGGTCATCACCCTGCATCACATCGTCGCCGACGGCTGGTCGATGAATGTCATGGTCGATGAGCTGGTGGCGTTGTATGCCGCCTACAGCCAAGGCCAGAACGTGCAATTGCCGGCGCTGCCGGTGCAATACGCCGACTACGCCGCGTGGCAGAAACAGTGGATGGACGCCGGTGAACGCGAGCGGCAATTGAGCTACTGGACCGCACAACTCGGCGATGGCGATCAACCGCTGCTGGAGCTGCCGACCGACCGTCCGCGTCCAGCCGAGCAGAGCTATCGTGGCGCCCGTCGCGAGATCCCGCTGAGCCTCGAACTGGCCACCGCGCTCAAGCACCTGGCGCAGCGCGAGAACGTCACGCTGTTTGCGCTGTTGCTGGCGTCGTTCCAGACCTTGCTGCATCGCTACAGCGGTCAGGCCGATATCCGCGTCGGGGTGCCGGTGGCCAACCGCAACCGGGTCGAGACCGAAGGCCTGATCGGTTTCTTCGTCAACACCCAGGTACTCAAGGCCGAGTTCGACAGTCAGCAGACGTTCCGCAGCCTGCTGCAGCAAGTGAAAAATACCGTGCTCGGTGCCCAGGCGCATCAGGATCTGCCGTTCGAGCAACTGGTCGACGCGCTGCAACCGGAGCGCAGCCTCAGCCACAGCCCATTGTTCCAAGTGATGCACAACCACCAGAGCCAGGTGCGTCAGGCGCAGGGCGCCACGCGGCTGCCAAAGCTGGCGATTGAAGGCTTGCCTTGGGCGTCCAATACAGCGCAGTTCGACCTGACCCTAAACACCTTTGAATCGAGCGACAACGTCTGGGCCGAGCTGACCTATGCCACCGACCTGTTCGACGTCGAGACCATCGAACGCCTGGCGCAACACTGGACCCATCTGCTGCAAGGCATCGTTGCCGACAGCGCTCAGCGCATCGCCGAACTGCCACTGCATGACGCCGCCGAACGCGCGGCAACCTTGCAGCAGTGGAACCCGGCCATCCGCGATTTCCCGAGCGAGCAGTGCCTGCATCAACGGATCGAACATCAAGCCGCCCGCGCCCCGCAAGCGATTGCCGTGAGCTGTGCCGGGCAGTCCCTGAGCTACGGCGAGCTGAACAGTCGCGCCAACCAGTTGGCCCACAAGCTGATTGCCAGCGGTGTCGGCCCGGACGTGCGCGTCGGTCTGGCGGTGGAGCGCAGCCTCGACATGCTGGTCGGCCTGCTGGCGATCCTCAAGGCCGGCGGCGCCTATGTGCCGTTGGACCCGACGTATCCGGAAGAACGCCTGAGCTACATGATCGGCGACAGCGGCATCGCCTTGCTGCTGACCCAGAGTCATCTGCTGGGTCGTCTGCCGGTGCCGGATTCGCTGCGCAGCCTGATGCTCGATCAGGAACGTGACGGTCTGGAAGGCTACAGCGACAGCAATCCGCAGGTGCGCATGAGCCCGGACAACCTGGCTTACGTGATCTACACCTCCGGTTCTACCGGTCAGCCGAAGGGTACGTTGCTGGCCCATCGCAACGTGTTGCGCCTGTTCGAGGCCACTGTTGCGTGGTTCGATTTCGGCGCCACGGATGTCTGGAGCCTGTTCCATTCCTACGCCTTCGACTTCTCGGTGTGGGAGATTTTCGGGGCGCTGCTGTATGGCGGCAAACTGCTGATGGTGCCTTACGAGGTCAGCCGCTCGCCGGAAGATTTCTTCGCCTTGCTCTGCCGCGAAGGCATCACCGTGCTCAATCAGACGCCGTCGGCGTTCAAGCAATTGATGCAAGTGGCCTGCGCCCCGCAGCATGCGGCGCAAGCACTGGCGCTGCGTTACGTGGTGTTCGGCGGCGAGGCGCTGGAGGTCAAGAGCCTGCGTCCGTGGTTCGAGCGTTTCGGCGATCAGACACCGCAACTGATCAACATGTACGGCATCACCGAAACCACCGTGCACGTGACCTACCGACCGATTTCGCTGGCCGACTTGCAGCGTGATGCCAGCAGTCCGATTGGCGAACCGATCCCGGACCTGTCCTGGTACTTGCTCGACGGTGACCTGAATCCGGTCGCCAAAGGCTGCATCGGTGAGCTGTACGTCGGTCGTGCCGGCCTGGCTCGCGGTTACCTGAACCGCGCGGATCTGACCAGTCTGCGCTTCATTCCCGACCCGTTCGCCGCCGATGGCGGGCGTCTGTACCGTACCGGTGACCTGGCGCGCTATCGCGCCGACGGCGTGATCGAATACATCGGCCGGATCGACCATCAGGTGAAGATTCGCGGGTTCCGTATCGAACTCGGCGAGATCGAAGCGCAACTGCTGGAACAGGCAGCGGTGCGCCAGGCCGTGGTGCTGGCCCAGCCGGGCCTCAGTGGTCAGCAACTGGTGGCGTATCTGGTGCCAGGCGACGCCGCGCTGCTCGACGCAAGCCCGGCCGAACAGGCGCTGTGGCGTGACAGCGTGCGCGCCGAACTCAAGGCCAATCTGCCGGATCACATGGTCCCGGCGCACCTGTTGCTGCTGGCGCAATTGCCGTTGACCGCCAACGGCAAACTCAACCGCAATGCCTTGCCGTCACCGGACGCCAGCCAGGCGCAGCAGACCTATCAGGCGCCGCAAAGCGCGATGGAGCAGGGTCTGGCCGCGATCTGGCAGGACGTGCTGAAGCTGCCGCAAGTCGGCATCCACGACAATTTCTTCGAATTGGGCGGCGACTCGATCATCTCGATCCAGGTGGTCAGCCGTGCCCGTCAGGCCGGCATTCGCCTCAATCCCAAAGACCTGTTCCAGCACCAGACCGTACAGCGTCTGGCACTGGTCGCGCAGTGGGGTGGCGACGAATCGACCATTGATCAGCAAGCCGCGAGTGGTGCGGCGTTGCTGCTGCCGATCCAGCAGCAATTCTTCGCCGACGAGATTCCGCAGCGTCATCACTGGAACCAGTCGGTGCTGCTGCAACCGCGGCAGACGCTGGACGCTGAGAAAATCGAGCAAGTGTTGCGCGCACTGGTGGCTCATCACGATGCCTTGCGCCTGAGCTTCACCCAGCGCGATGGCGTGTGGCAGGCCGAGCACCGCGCGGTCGAGGCGCTACCGCAGAACCTGCTCTGGCAGGAAGGCGTTGCTGATGCCGCCGCCCTTGAAGCCTTGGGTAATCGCGCCCAGCGCAGCCTCGATCTGCAACACGGGCCGCTGCTGCGTGCGGTGCTGGCAACTCTGGCCGATGGCACGCAGCGGTTGCAGTTGGTGATTCATCACCTAGCGGTGGACGGCGTGTCGTGGCGGATTCTGCTGGAGGACCTGCAAAACGCTTATCAGCAGCTGCTCAACGATCAGCCATTGAGCCTGCCGTCCCGGACCAGTGCCTTCAAGGACTGGGGCGAGCACTTGCAGCGCTACGCCAACAGCCCGGCGTTGCAGGCCGAACTGGATTATTGGCAGGCCTGCCTGAGCGATGTGAGTACCGATCTGCCATGCAAACGCGTTGACGCCAGCCAGGACAATCGTCTGGCCCAGACCGTACAAACCCGCCTCGGCACCGAGCTGACCCGGCAACTGTTGCAAGAGGCCCCGGCCGCGTACCGCACCCAGGTCAACGATCTGTTGCTGACGGCATTGGCGCGGGTCATCGGCCGCTGGAGCGGGCAGGCATCGACGCTGATCCAGCTCGAAGGCCATGGCCGCGAAGAACTGTTCAACGGCGTCGATCTGACCCGCACGGTGGGCTGGTTCACCAGCCTGTTCCCGGTGCGCCTGACACCGGCAGACACGCTTGGCGAGTCGATCAAGCAGATCAAGGAACAACTGCGCTCGATCCCCAACAAGGGCATCGGTTTCGGTGCCTTGCGTTACCTCGGTGATGCCGGAGCGCAGCAGCGCCTGCAGGCCTTGCCGAGCCCGCGCATCACCTTCAACTACCTCGGGCAGTTCGACGGCAGTTTCGCCGGCGATGACGCTGCGCTGTTCGTGCCGTCGCCGGACAACGCCGGCCTTGATCAGAGCCCGGAGGCGCCGCTGGGCAACTGGTTGACCCTCAACGGTCAAGTGTATGGCGGCGAGCTGCGGGTGGGCTGGACGTTCAGCCGCGAGCGTTTTGACAGCGCGGTGATCGAAGCACTGGCCGCAGATTACGCCGCAGAACTCGCAGCGTTGATCGGCCATTGCCTGACCCCGGGCGTCGAAGGCCTGACCCCGTCGGACTTCCCGCTGGCCGGCCTGACGCAGGCGCAGCTCGACCAGTTACCGCTGGCGCCACGCCAGGTCGCCGATGTGTATCCGCTGTCGGCGATGCAGCAGGGCATGTTGTTCCACAGCCTCTACGAGCAGGCCACCGGCGATTACATCAACCAGGTCCGGCTCGATGTCGAAGGCCTCGATCCGCAACGCTTCCAGCACGCCTGGCAAGCAGCAGTGGACAACCACGACATCCTGCGCAGCAGTTTTGTCTGGCAGGGTGAACTGGCGCGTCCGGTGCAGGTGGTGCACAAGCAGCTGGACATGCCGTTCCGCGTGCTCGACTGGCGTGATCGCGACGCTTGCCAGAGCGATCTGAATGCACTGGCGGCTGCCGAACAGGCGCAAGGTTTCGACCTGAGCCAGGGGCCGCTGTTGCGTATGGTCGTGGTGCGGCTGGACGAGCAGCGCTGCCACTTGATCTACACCAACCACCACATCCTGATGGACGGCTGGAGCAACTCGCAGTTGCTCGGCGAAGTCCTGCAACGCTACAGCGGGGTTGCCCAACCGCCACTGGCCGGGCGTTATCGCGATTACATCGAATGGCTGCAGCGCCAGGACGTGCAGGCCAGCGAACGTTACTGGACCGCGCAACTGGCTGACTTGCAAGCGCCGACCTTGCTCGCACAAGCGTTGCAGGCGCAGCGCGGCGATGCACCGCGTGACGGTCATGGCGAACATTTCTGCGTGCTCGACGCTGAACAGACGCGGCGTCTGGGCGAGTTCGCGCGCCAGCAGAAAGTCACCCTCAACACGCTGATTCAAGCGGCATGGCTGCTGCTGTTGCAGCGCCTGACCGGCCAGCCGTGTGTGGCGTTCGGTGCCACGGTGGCGGGGCGTCCGGCTGAACTCAAAGGGGTCGAGCAGCAGATCGGTCTGTTCATCAACACCTTGCCGGTCATCGCCAGCCCGCAGTCCTCATCGAGCGTTGGCGAATGGTTGCAGAGCGTGCAGGCGCAGAACCTGGCCTTGCGTGAGCATGAGCACACCCCGCTGTTCGATATTCAACGCTGGGCCGAGCGCAACGGTGAGGCGCTGTTCGACAACATTCTGGTGTTCGAGAACTACCCGGTGTCCGAGGCACTGGCGCAGGGCGCACCGCAAGAACTGCGCTTCGGTGAAATCCACAATCACGAGCAGACCAACTACCCGCTGACACTGCTGGTGCACTTGAGCGACGAATTGTCGATGCACTTCAGCTACCAGTGCGAAAGCTTTGCCGCGCACAGCGTGATGCAACTGGCCGGGTATCTGCAGCGCTTGCTCGGGCAGATGAGCGAGTCGGGGCAGCGTTCGCTTAGCGAGCTGAACCTGATTGAACATAGCCCTCAGGTGAACAGCGATTTCGTCACCGAGCAGTGCATCCATCAGGCCATCGCCCGTCAGGTGGCGGCGACCCCGGATGCCTTGGCGGTGACCTTTGCCAATACGAAGTTGACCTACGCCGAACTGGACGCGCAGGCCAACCGTCTGGCGCACAAACTGCTCGAGCTGGGCGTCGGCCCGGAAGTGCGCGTGGGCGTGGCGATGCCGCGTTCCGAGCAGTTGCTCATTGCCTTGCTCGCGGTGCTCAAGGCTGGCGGTGCGTATGTGCCGCTGGATCCGGACTACCCGGCGGATCGCGTGGCCTACATGCTCGAAGACAGTCGGGCGCGGGTGTTGCTCACCGAACATGCAGTCGCGGCGACCCTGAGCGTGCCGGGCGATACCCAAGTGCTGCTGATGGATCAGGTTTCGTTGAGCGATTATTCGGCTGTTGCACCACAGACCACAGTGCAGCCCGATAACCTCGCCTACGTGATTTACACCTCTGGTTCCACCGGCAAGCCGAAAGGCGTGGCGATTGCCCATCGCAACGTCATGGCGCTGATCGACTGGTCCGCCAAGGTCTTCAGCCGCGACGACATCCAAGGCGTGCTGGCCTCGACGTCGGTGTGCTTCGACCTGTCGGTCTGGGAGCTGTTTGTCACTCTCGCCAACGGTGGTTCGCTGATCATCGCCCGTAATGCCTTGGAGCTGCCGCACCTGCCGGCCCGCGATCAGGTGCGCCTGATCAACACCGTGCCGTCGGCGATTGCCGCGCTGCAGCGTTCCGGGCAGATTCCGTCGAGCGTGCGCATCATCAATCTGGCGGGTGAACCGCTGAAGCAAGCGCTGGTGGAGGCGCTGTATCAGCAGCCGACGGTCGAGCATGTTTACGACCTGTATGGCCCGTCGGAAGACACCACCTACTCGACCTGGACCCGCCGCAGTGCCGGTGGTCAGGCGCGGATCGGGCGTGCGCTCGAGCACAGCGCCAGCCATCTGCTGGATGCCGATCTACACGCGGTGCCGCAGGGCGTTTCGGCGGAGCTGTACCTGTCCGGCGCCGGCATCACGCGCGGTTATCTGGGGCGTGCGGCGATGACCGCCGAGCGCTTCGTGCCGAATCCTATCGGCGGCAACGGCGAGCGCCTGTACCGCACCGGCGACCTGATTCGTCAGCGCGAGGAGGGCGAGCTGGAGTACATGGGCCGGATCGACCATCAGGTGAAAATTCGCGGCTTGCGTATCGAGCTGGGCGAAATTGAAGCGCGTCTGCTGGCGCATGCCGCCGTGCGTGAAGCGGTGGTCGTCGCCAGCGAAGTGTCGGGCAGTCAGCAACTGATTGCCTATCTGGTGCCGAGCGATTCGGCGATCATCGACGCCAACGCCGAACAACAGGCCGAACTGCAGCAAAGCCTCGGCAACTGGCTGGGCACAACCCTGCCGGATTACATGGTGCCGAGCCATCGCCTGTGGCTGGCGCAGTTGCCGCTGACCCCCAACGGCAAGATCGACCGCAAGCGCCTGCCGGCACTGGAACTCAGCGCCGCGCAGTTGCATGTCGAACCGGCGAATGCCACTGAGCAGGCGCTGGTGCAGATCTGGAAAGAGGTATTGGGCCTTGAGCAGGTCAGCACCCACGACAGTTTCTTTGCCTTGGGCGGCGATTCGATCATCTCGATTCAAGTGGTCAGTCGGGCCCGTCAGCAAGGGCTGGAGCTGAGCCCAAAAGACCTGTTCCAACAACCGACCATCCAACAATTGGCCCTGTGCGTGCAGGCTGCCGAAGGGCGTGTGGCGCCGGAGCCGGCGCTGATCGACCTGCCGCTGCACGGCTTGAGCGAGGCGCAAGTGGCGCAACTGCCACTGCCGGCCGGGCAACTGGACGGGCTCTATCGCTTGTCGCCGATGCAGCAGGGCATGCTGTTTCTCGGCCTGAATTCGCCGGAATCCGATCTCTACGTCAACCAGTTGAGCGTTCCGGTGCAGGGCCTTGAGCCGCTGCGTCTGCAAGCCGCGTGGGAAACCGTCAGTCGTCGCCACGATATTTTGCGCACCGGTTTCCTTTGGCAGGACATGGCCGAGCCGCTGCAATTCGTACTCGCCGATCCGCAGTTGCCGTTCAGCCTGCTTGACTGGCGTGAGCAGGATCATTCGGCCGAAGCCTTGCAAGGTCTGGCGGATGCCGAGCGGGCCAAGGGCTTCGACCTTGACCAGCCACCGCTGCAACGGCTGACGCTGGTGCAAGTCGGCGAGCACAGCTATCAACTGATCTGGACCTACCACCACATTCTGATCGACGGCTGGAGCAGTTCGCAGTTGATCGGTGAAGTGCTGAGCCAGTATTCCGGACGACCACTGGCCGACGCGGTGCCGTATCGCGGTTACATCAACTGGCTGCAACAGCAGGACGCGAACGCCAGCGAAGGTTTCTGGCGTCAGCACCTGAGCCTGCTTGACGAACCGACCTATCTGGCGGACGCGGTGACGCGTACCGGCAGCGGTCGCGGTCACCAGGCGCTGTACAGCCGTCTGGGCGAGGCCCGCACCGAGCAGTTGAAAGCCTTTGCCCAGTCGCAGCAGGTCACCCTCAACACTTTGGTGCAGGGCGCGTGGCTGGTGCTGCTCAGCCGGTACAGCGGCCAGCGTTGCGTAGCGTTCGGCGCCACGGTGGCGGGGCGTCCGGCGAGTCTGCCAGCGTCAGAATCGATCCTCGGCCTGTTCATCAACACCTTGCCGGTGATCAAGGACGTGCCGGCCGAGCAGGCCGTGGGCGCCTGGTTGCGCGAGTTGCAGGATTTCAACCTGGAACTGCGCGAGCGCGAGTACACGCCGCTGACCGACGTCCAGCGTTGGGGCGGGCGTGCCGGGCAGTCGCTGTTCGACAGCATCATCGTGTTCGAGAACCACCCGATCGATCAGGCGCTGCGCGAGTGGCGCGATGATTCGCTGAAGTTTGGCGAGATCAATAACTCGGGCCTGACCAACTTCCCGATGGACCTGATGGTCACCCTCGAAGACGGGCTGGTGATCGAGTACATGTTCCTGCGCGAACATTTTGATCTGGCGACCGTGGAAGGCATTCGCAGCAACATGGAAGGCCTGCTCACCGCACTGGTTCAGGACGCCGGGCAGGCGCTGGGATGCATTGGTCTGCCGACCGGGCAAGTCGCGCCCGCGCCGGAGGTTGTCGCGCAAGCGCAGACCACGCTGGTGCACCAGCGCATTGCCGGTTGGGCCGCACAGCGTGCCGAACAAACCGCCGTGATCTTCAATGAGCAAGCCTTCAGCTACGGGCAGATCGACGCGCGGGCCAATCGTCTGGCGCATGCGCTGATCGCCGAAGGTGTCGGTCCGGAAGTGCGGGTCGGTGTGGCCCTGCCACGCAGCGAAAACATGATCGTCGCGCTGTTGGCGGTGCTCAAGGCCGGTGGCGCCTATGTGCCGCTGGACGCGACCTATCCGCGCGAACGCTTGAGTTATCTGATGCACGATTCGGGCATCGCCTTGCTGCTCAGCGACTCGAGTCTGCGTCAGGTACTGCCGACCCAGGCCAACCTGCAGGTGCTGGAACTCGATCAGCTGGACCTGCGCACTCAGCCGCAGTCGGCACCGCAAGTGGCGGTACAGCCGGGCAACCTGGCCTACGTGATCTACACCTCCGGCTCCACGGGGCAGCCGAAAGGTGTCGGCGTGGCGCACGGGCCGCTGGCGATGCACTGCCAGGCGATTGGCCAGCGTTACGAAATGAGCGCGGCCGATTGCGAATTGCACTTCATGTCGTTCGCCTTCGACGGCGCGCATGAGCGCTGGCTGACCACCCTGACGCATGGCGCTCGTTTGCTGATTCGCGACGATAATCTGTGGACGGCCGAACAAACCTTTGATGCCTTGCATCAGCATGGCGTGAGCGTGGCCGCGTTCCCGCCGGTGTACCTGCAGCAACTGGCCGAACACGCCGAACAGCACGGCAATCCGCCGCCGGTACGGATCTACTGCTTCGGCGGGGATGCGGTGCCGGTGGCGAGTTTCGAACTGGCCAAACGCGCACTGCAACCGCAGTACATCATCAACGGCTATGGCCCGACCGAAACGGTGGTCACGCCGCTGATCTGGAAGGCCGCGGTCGACGATCAATGCGGCGCGGCCTATGCGCCAATCGGCAGCGTGGTTGGCGAGCGCACGGGTTATGTACTCGACAGCGACCTCAATCCGCTGCCGGCCGGCATTGCCGGTGAGTTGTACCTGGGTGGTGCGTTGGCGCGCGGTTATCTGGGACGCGCCGGTGGCACCGCCGAACGGTTCGTTGCCAACCCGTTCAGCGCCGACGGCAGTCGCCTGTACCGCACCGGCGACCTGGTGCGCCAGCGTGCCGACGGCACTGTCGACTATCTCGGGCGGATCGACCATCAGGTGAAAATCCGTGGTTTCCGCATCGAGCTGGGGGAAATCGAAGCGCGCCTCAAACAGCAGCCGGGCGTGCGTGACGCCGCCGTGGTGGCCCGCGAGGGCGTCAGCGGCAAGCAACTGCTCGGCTATGTACTGGCCGCTGCCGAGACGCCGGCCGACGGTTTGGGCGAACGTCTGCGCGAGCAACTCAAGGCCAGCCTGCCGGATTACATGGTGCCGGCGCACCTGATGGTGCTTGAGCGCATGCCGCTGACGCCGAACGGCAAGCTCGACCGCAAGGCCCTGCCGAATCCGGACGCCGAACAGCGTCTGGCCTACGTCGAGCCGCGCACCGAGCTGGAAAAAGCCCTGGCGAAGATCTGGCAGGAGGTGCTGAAAATCGAACGGGTCGGGCTCAGCGACAACTTCTTCGAACTGGGTGGCGACTCGATCCTCAGCCTGCAAGTGGTGGCCCGCAGCCGCGTGCTCAAGGCTCAGGGCCTGAGCCTGAAACTGCGCGATCTGATGCAGAAACCGAGCATCGGCGAACTGGTAGCGAGTGTTCAGGGCACGGCGGAAAAAGCCTCCGGGTTGCTGGCGATGAACGCCGAGGTCACGGGCGTGGCGCCGTTGTTCTGCCTCCACGCCGGCTTCGGCACGGTGTTCGACTACGAGCCGCTGGCGCGGCGCTTGAGCGGTCGGCGCCAGGTGTTGGCGATTCAGTCGCGGATGCTGCTGGATCCGGCGTTCAACGACACCTCGCTGCAGGAAATGGCCAGTGATTACCTGGCGCAGATTCGCCAGAAACAGCCGCAGGGGCCGTATCACCTGCTCGGCTGGTCGCTGGGCGGTACGCTGGCGATGTTGATCGCCGCGCAACTGGAGCAGGCCGGGCAACAGGTCAAGTTTGTCGGGCTGGTCGACAGCTTCGTGCCGTCGGCGGCGGTCGACGCCGGGGCGGTCGATGACTGGCAAGCCGACCTGCGCGACTTCCTGCAGGTGACGCTGCCGGACGCCGCACCGGGCTTGTCCATCGACGGTGAGGAAACGCCGCACAACCTGCGTGCGCTGTTCAAGCGTGCCATGAGTGCCAAGCGCGGGGCGTCGACTTACGTGGCGCTGGGCGCCGAAGAACTGGCGCATGTGTTCAGCGTGGCGCGCCGGCTCAAGCAGTTGTCGCTCAAGCTTGAGCGCTGTGCGCCGCTGACCGTCAATCCGACGTGCTGGTGGACCTTGGGTCGCGAAGCCGAGGCACTGGAGCTGGCGGCGCAACTCGACCAGCCGGGCATGGGCGGCGAATGGCTGGATTGCGGGCACTTCCAGATCCCGCGCGATGAAACTTTCCTGTCCGAGGCTGAAGAAATGCTCGGCCAGATCGTTGAATCAGTAGTCATGTCCTGAAACCTGCTGTGAAACCCAAGTAGAACCGATCGGGTGCTGATGGCGCCCGATCGCTTTGGAGATTTGAATGTCATTGAATCCTGATATCGCCGCATTTCTGCAACTGGTCGGCAACGGCCGGGTCAGTGGCAAACGCGTTGGCATGCATGAGCTGACCCCGCATGAGGCCCGTGAACAGTTCGATCAGTCATCGTTGCTGATGGACGCCGGCGGTGAAGAACTGGCCGTGGTGGATGAGCTGCAATTGCCGGTACGTGACGGTGCACTGTTGAACGCACGGATCTACAGTAACCATGCGTTGCAGGCGGGTGCGGGTCGTCCGGCACTGTTGTATTTTCATGGCGGCGGCTATGTGGTCGGCAGCCTCGATTCGCATGATTCGCTGTGCCGCGCGTTGGCCTCGCTGGCTGATTGCGTGGTGCTGTCGGTGGCGTATCGACTGGCGCCGGAACATCGCTTTCCGACAGCGGCCGATGATGCCCGCGATGCCTGGGACTGGCTGCTGGCGAGTGCGGCTGATCTGGGCATCGATGCGGCGCGGCTGGCGATTGCTGGTGACAGCGTCGGTGGCAGCCTGGCCACGGTGCTGGCTGCGCAACTGACGGCTGCCGCTGTACAGCCGCGTTTGCAGGTGTTGATTTATCCCGTTGCAGATGCCAGTCGCAGCACGCCGTCGATCGAGCGTTTTGCCGAAGGCTATCTGCTGGAGAAGGCTTCGCTGCAGTGGTTTTACGAGCACTATCAGCGTGATGCCAGCGATCGTCTTGATCCGCGTTTCTCGCCGTTGCTCGGCGAAGTTCCGGCCAATGTCGCGCCGGTGCTGATGGTGTTGGCCGAGTGTGATCCGTTGCATGATGAAGGGGTGGCTTATGCCCGGCATTTGCAGGCGGCGGGGGTTGCTGTGGAGTTGAAGGTTTATGAGGGGATGACCCACGACTTCATGCGTATGGGGGCGATTGTTGATGAGGCTGAGGAGGCGCTGGGGTTGATTGCTGGGCGGTTGGTGGAGGTGTTTGCTTTGGCTTGACCGGGGTTGGGGGTGAGTGAATATCCGTTGCTGCGGTAACGGCCACCTAGGGTTCCGCCCTGACGGCGGGTCACTTTGGCAAACGCCCCAAAGTAACCAAAGGGCTTTACCCTGACGTTCGGCCCTCGCTTGGGCTCGGGTTCCTTCGCTGCGGGATTCATCCGGGGGGGCAGCGCCTACGGTTTGCTTCGCTGCACCTCCTCTCGCTGTGTTTGGCTGCGCCAAACGGTCGCTGCGCTCCCACCCCCGGATAAACCCCTCCACTCAGCCTGCCGACGGGCCCTCAGATCAAAAGCGGTACTCGAGCTAACGCTCATCGTGTTGAGTGGGGCGGCTTCGCCGCATGGGGTGTGCACGAATAAAGTTGTGGGAGCTGGCTTGCCAGCGATGGCGGCCTGACAGCCGACCAATTTCTAACTGAAAACACCCGGTCCCACTGTGGGAGCTGGCTTGCCAGTGATGGCGGCCAGCCAGCCGACCAATTTCTAACTGAAAACACTCAATCCCATGTAGGAACTGCCGAAGGCTGTGATCTTTTGATCTGGCTTTGGCTCTTGATCTGGCTTTTGATCTTCAGCCCCTTCGGCAGGCCGAGCGGAGGTGTCCATCCGGGGGTAGGCGCGCAGCGCCGTGCGGCGAAGCCGCATGCATCGAGAGGAGGTGCAGCGAAGCAAACCGTAGGCGATGCTCCCGGATGGGCACCGTAGCGAGGGAACACTGAGCCTCGGCGAAGTGCCGTACGCCGGGGCAAAGCCTTTTGGGTTACCTTTTCGGCGTCTGGAAAAGGTGACTCGCTGTAAGAGCGAAACCGCCAGCAGCAAAACCCGCAGAAACGGATATTCACCCAAAACCCCAAGAGCCTGGTCGGCCCAAAGGCCGCCAAGCCCCAATCAGCCCGCAAAAAAAACGCCAGCAAATGCCGGCGTTTCATTGAGCGCTAAACGTATTACCAGTTGTAGGTCACGTCAGCAGTCATGGTCCGGCCTTCGCCGTAGTAGCAATCGAGGGTACCGTTGCACGCGGCCACGTATTTCTCGTCGGTGAGGTTTTGCAGGTTGGCTTGCAGCTTCACGCCTTTGACGTGCAGCGGCGATTTCTCCAGGTCGTAGGAGACCATGGCGTCATACACGGTGTAGGACGGAATCTGGAACGAGTCCGACTCGTAATCCGAACCGTAGCTGCTGCGCACGTAGCGGGCACCCAGGCCCATGCCGAAACCGGCGAGGGCGGTGGAGATGTCGAAGTCGTAGTTGACCCACGCGGAGGCGGTCAGCGGTGGACGCATGGCCAGGGTGCGACCTTCGCGCCCGTCGTTGTCTTTCTCCCACTTGGTCTGGTTACGCGACACCGCCGCCAGCACGCGCAGGTTGCGGGTGACGTTGACCTTGCCTTCCAGCTCGATACCGCGCGAACGCACGGAGCCGCTCTGGGTGCTGAAGCCCGGATTGTTGAGGTCGGTGGTGAGCATATTGTCCTGGTCGATCTGGTACGCCGACAGCTGAATGAAGCCGTCGATCGACTTCGGCTCGTACTTGACGCCGACTTCGTACTGCTTGCCGGTGGTCGGTTCGAAGGCGCTGCCGCTCATGTCGGTACCGGTTTGCGGCAGGAACGATTCGGCGTAGCTGACGTACGGTGTGATGCCGTTGTCGAACTCGTAGCCGAGGCCGGCACGCCCGGTGAACTTCTCGTCCTTCTGGTTGCTGTGGCCGCCGCTCAGCGGTTGCTTGTTGTCGGTTTCGGCGAAGTCATACCGACCGCCGAGCGTCAGGAACCACTGGTTCCAGCGCAGTTGATCCTGAGCGTACAGGCCGGTCTGGGTGATGGTGTTGTCCCACTTGTACGGCTGACGGAAATTGATCTGGCTGCCATACACCGGGTTGTACAGGTCCAGACCTGGAGCGGTGCGGTCGTACAGGCCGAGGAATTTCGAATTGTAGTGGTAGTAGTCCACGCCCAGCAGCACGGTGTGCTCGACATCGGCGGTGTTGAACTTGGCCTGGGCGATGTTATCGATGCCGTAGACCTTGTTGTGCTGCGACCAGTCCACCGCATAACGGCTCTGGTAGCTGCCATCGTTAAGGCCGGTGACCGGGTTGGTCGGGAACGAATAACCGTGCAGCGGCGCCACGTACTGGTCATTGATGTCGGCGTAACGCGCGTTCTGCTTCAGGGTCCAGACGTCGTTGAGTTCGTGGGCGATCTCGTAACCGACCACGAACTGCTCGCGGTGGTACTTGTTCACGTCCGGCTCGCCGAGGAACAGGCTGCGGCTGATGCGCCCGGCCTGGCTGCGATGCACGGTGCCGTTGGCCGGCAGGCCCTGGGCTTCCGGTACATCGTGGTCTTTCTGGTACTGACCGAACACAGTGATGGTGGTCTGGTCGTTGGGCAGCCAGGTCAGGCTAGGCGCCAGCAGCATGCGGTTCTGGCTGGCGTAGTCGATGGCCGAGCCGCTGTCGTTGACCACACCGGTCAGGCGATAGAGGAATTCGCCCTGATCGTCGATCGGGCCGCCGAGGTCGAAGGCGCCGTACTTGCGGTCATAGCTGCCGCCACCGAGCTTCACTTCGTGCAGCGGGGTCGCGGTCGGACGCTTGCTGACCATGTTGACGATACCGCCCGGCTGGTTCTGGCCGTACAGCACCGAGGCCGGGCCCTTGAGCACTTCGACGCGCTCCAGCGTGTACGGGTCGATCTGCAGCGAACCGCCGGTGCTGCCGCCGCCGTAAGGCATGTGCAGGCCGTCGAGGTACAGCGGAGTAGGGGAGAAGCCGCGGGAGGTCGGTTCGTCGAAGATCTTCACCCGGTCCGAGAAACCGCCGCCGGTCATGCCCGGCGTGTATTGCAGGGCTTCGGTGACGGTCTTCGAGCCGCGCATCTTGATTTCGTCTTGAGTGACGACGTTGATGGTCTGCGGGATTTCCTTGAGCGACGAATCGGTCTTCGATCCGGTGGCGCTGCGTTTGGCGACGATCCCGTCGACCGGGCCCCAGGCCGATTCGGCAGTGGCGGAAATGCTGGTCGGGGCCAGATCGAGGCTGGCGCCGCCGCTGCTGCGCGAACGCAAGGCGACGTTGTTGCCTTCGACGCTGTAGGCGATGTTGGTGCCTTGCAGCAGTTGCGCGATGGCGGCAGTCGGTTCCAGGTTGCCACTGACCGCGCTGCTGCGCAGACCGCTGACCTCATCCGGGCTGTACAGCACTTGGAGGTTGGTCTGGCGACCGAATTCCTGCAAGGCGCTCCCCAGCGACTGTGCAGGAATATTGATCGCCACGGCGGCGGCCTGGGCCTGGCCGGCCATCGGCACGGTCAGGGCCATGGCGCAGAACGCGGGCAAGGTGCAACGGAAGGAGCGGCGGATCAGCAGAGCCTTGGCGAGCGGGTGGAGTCCGTGCGGTGCGGGCATTGTTCTTCTACTCTTCAAAGTGTTGACTGAGAACTATTTCTATTAACTGTTAGTAAGACGTTGAGCCTTCCGAAAACCGGAAAGCTCAACGCCATTTTTTTTACAAAATTTTCACAGTCAGGCGGGTTGCAGCTCAGTGACCACTTTGCCGGCGCTCATGCGCACCAGTTGGTCGGCGACATCGAAGTAACGATCGTCGTGGGAAATGACAATGATGGTCTTGCCCAGGCGCTTCAGGTCCGGCAGCAGCTCGGTGTAGAAAATCCGCCGGAAGGTCGGGTCTTGATCGGCGGCCCACTCGTCGAACACCAGCACCGGACGCTCCTCCAGCCAGGCGTTGATCAGGGCCAGACGCTTGCGCTGGCCGGTGGACAGGTCGGTGGTGGTGAACGAGCCGTCACGCACGCTGACCTTGTGCGCAATTTCCAGACGCTCCAGGTATTGGTTGGCGTCTTCCGGGATATGGGTGTCGCCCTGGACCACGTCGTCGAACAGGTAATAGTCGGCGAAGATCGTGGTGAACAACTGGCGGTAATCGTCGCGGTTGCTGGCGTCGACGAGCTGCTGATTGAGGTGGATTTCGCCTTGCTGTGGCGCGTACAGGCCCAGCAGCAACTTGATCAGCGTGGTCTTGCCGCAGCCGTTTTCGCCGACGATGAAAATGATGTCGCCCTGTTCGATTTTCAGGTTCACCGGCCCCAGCCGGAACGGCTTGGCGCCTTCTACCGTCGGGAAGCTGTACGAGACATCGGTCAGCTCCAGGCTGTGCACCGGGGTCTTTTGATGGCCCTGATCACTGAGCAGCAGGTGCGGCTCGGGCGAGGAGAATTGCTCGGAGAGATCGGCAATCCGGCGGAACGCGATTTGCGCGCGACTGACGATCGGCAAGGTGCCAATGATGTGTTCCAGCGGCCCTTTCATGTACAGCAGCACCAGCACGAAGCCGCTCATGACTGCTTTGTCAGCACTCGGCCACAGCGATTGCAGGCCCAGCGCCAGGCCGATCACCACGAAGAACAGCATCGAACCCAAAGTCTTGGCGACCACGAAAATGTTTACCGAGCGCACCTGCGTTGCGCAGATCTTGTCGGCCGTGCCTTCGATCCCCGAGACGAACATGCGATGCCGGCGCGGGCGGTGGATGCGCAGTTCCTTGGCACCCTCGGCGACGGCGTGATAGTGCTTCTGCAACTCGTCTTCGTAGTCGCGGGCCTTGAGGAAACCCTGCATGCCGCGCCCGCGCGCGATGTACTGAATGACCGTGCCGATCAGGATCGCCACCGCCATCATCAGGAACATCGGCCACGACAGCATCGCCAGGTAGCCCATGCAACCGAGGGTCACGGTCAGGGAAATCGCCAGCGGCGCAAAGGCGAAAGCGAAGTCGCTGATGGTGTCGACATCGTGGGTCAGCACCGGAATCAGCCGATGGCTGCGGTAGCGCTCGATCTGCTCGATCGGCGCCGAGAGGACTTTCTCGCCCAGCTCTTTGCGCAATGTGGCAATGATGTGCTGGCCGACGAAATTGGTGCCGATGTCGGAAAAGATCGAGCTGGTCAGGGCCAGCAGGCACAAGCCGGCAAACACCGCGACCATGGTGCTGGTCAGTGCGCCCTCGGCGTGCAGCACGTTGTTGATGGTCGCCAGCAGCGCGGTGACGCTCAGGCCACCGACCATGCCGAGCAGGATCGACACGCTGACGATCAGTCGAAAGGGTTTGAGCAGGGCGAACAATTCATTGATCACCCCGCGTGTTGGTTTGCTCATGGAGGTTCCCTGCTTGAAGGAGCGGCGAACACCGGCACTGCGCGTGGGGTTCGCCTGGATGACATAGAGGGCGGTGGGCGCACCATGGAGATCGCGCCCAGTTGTAGAACGACTGGCGAGATGGCTAATTTAGCCGGGCGATGGCCTTACAGATCGCGGGCGACCCGGAAGCCGATCCAGTCGCCACGGGTGTCGGTGTAGGTGGCGTTGCGGTTGCCCGAGCGCGAAAACACCGGTGCCTCGCCCCAGTCGTTGCCACGGATGCGCCGCACTTCGCACTTGCCGCTCAACCAGGCGCTGCCATCGCTAGGCGCGCCGACGTAGTTCTCGTTGTAGCAATCGGCGGTCCACTCATAAATATTGCCGTGCATGTCGTAGACGCCGAAGGCGTTGGCCGGAAAGCTGCCGGCCGGCGCGGTGAAGTTGTAGCCATCGGCGGCGCCGTAGGTGTTGGCGTGTTTGGCGATGCTGTATTCCTTGCCTTCGTCGAACGGGAAGGGGAAGGGCCCCGTGCTGCCGGCGCGGGCGGCGTATTCACGCAGCGATTCGCTGACCAGTCGATAGGGCTGGCCGGTCTTCTTCGACAGCCAGGCCACGTACGCTTCGGCCTCCGGGAAATCCATGCACACCGCCGGGTGCTTGTCGGTGTACTGCTTGCGCGGGTCGCTGCCCTGATAATCCGGGATCCCGGCCTTGCACGCGCGACCGGGGCGCGTGTCGCCGTCGGGCATCTTGTAGCCGCTGTCCTTGAGGTAGGCGTCCCACTCGCCGCGCAGAATCTGGAAACGGCTGATCGCCAGCGGTTTGGCAAACGTCACCGGGTGCATCGGCCCTTCATCCGGCTCGCGGCCGACCTCATCCTCCGGCGTGCCCATGGTAAACGTGCCGGTGGGCAGCACGACCATTTCCGGGCAGTCCTTGCAGTCCTTGAACACCTTGCCCGGCGCAGGCGGGGTGGCGGCCTGCGCGTCGCCCGGCAGCAGGCCGACGGCGAGGGCGGTGAGCATCAGCGCCGGCAGCGCCTTCAAGGAAAATCGACGCAGTTCACTGTTCATTGCGAGTCTCGCTAAAAGAAAAAAGGGAGCGTCCGGGTCAAAGGGCCTGGTCGAGCACGGCCAGCAAGCGGTCGATTTGCTCTTCGTCGTTGAGCAGCCCCGGTGCAGTGCGGATCACCGGGCCGACGTCGCGGTGCACGGCATCGGCCACCACGCGGTTGGCCATCAGGTGCGCGGCGATCTTGTCGCTGTCCTTGCCCTTGACCCGGAAGAAGGTGAAGCCGGCGGACAGCTCAGGGCTCAGTGGCGTCACCAGTTCGATCTGCGGCCGTTGCTGCAGGCGTTGTTTCAGGTAGCTGTTGAGCGCGTGAATGCGCGCCTCGACCTCGGCCTTGCCCAGCTCAAGATGCAATTTGAACGCTTCGTCCAGCGCCCAGCGGTGTTCGAACGAGTGATAGCCGCCGGGCGTCATGGTGGTGGAAAACGCCGTGGCTTCGGAGAACGTTGGAATGATCGGGGTGACGTACCTGACTTCGGCGAAGCGGCTGCAGACGATGCCGGTGCCACGTGGGCCGAACATCCACTTGTGGGTGCCGGCGATGAAGAAGTCGCAGTTCATCTGCGCGAAGTTCAGGTTGTCCACGCCGAAGCCATGCACCCCGTCGACCACGTAAACGATGCGGTCGGCGTCGCTGCGACCACGGTTGTGCCGGTCGATGATGGCGCCGATCTCACCAATGGGCAGTTTCATGCCGCTGCCCGAATGCACCCAGCACATGCCCAGCACCCGGGTTTCGGGGCGGATGGCGCTGTCGATGGCAGCAAGGATTTCTGCTTTGCTCGCGTTGTACGGATCCTTGAACAGGCGAATCTTGCGCACCCGGGTGCCGTCGCGTTCGCTACGCAGGGCGAGGATGGTGTGGGTCGCGTAGTGCTCGTGTTCGGTGGTGAGGATTTCCTGATCGGGGCGCACGTGTACGCCGCCGTAGATCGTCGCCAGACCTTCGGTGGTGCTGCCGGTCAGGGCGATCTGTTTCGCATCGGCTTGCAGATAGCGACCGGCCCAGACCCGCACGTTCTCTTCGCGCTGTTCGATCACGCCGAGGTCCCAATCCATGGCCAGGCCGGGATTTTTGTCGAGGGCGGCGCGGTGCCGCTCAATCGCCTCGCGCACCGGTTTCGGGTGCGAGGTAATCAGGAAATTGGAGAAGTGCAGATACGCCGGATCCTGATCGAACAGCTGCTGCAGCCGCGCCCACTTGTTGCCGGTCGCGGGCGCGGCGTTCGCGGCACCGGCGACATTCGGCAGGCTCGCGCCCAGTGGCAACGCCGCCGCGAGAATCCCCGCCTGCTTCAAGAACTCACGACGATTGCTCATGGCTGGGCAGTTCCCGGCGCGGCGGCCAGGGCCGGTTTCGCGGCTTTCTCGACTTGATCCCAGACCCGCAGGAAGTTGCCGCCCCAGAGCTTGGCGATGTCCGCTTCGGAGTAACCACGTGAGATCAGCTCGGCGGTGACGTTACGGATGTCGCCGACGTTCTCGAAGCCTTTGACGCCACCACCTTCGTTGAAGTCGGAGCTGATGCCGACATGGTCGATGCCGATCTTGCGCACCGCGTAATCGATGGCATCGCCCAGATCCTTGAGGCTGGCTTTCGGTTCCTCTTCGAGGATGCCGTACAGGCGGCTGGCGTACTGGCCGAACTTCTGCTCGGACCACGCGGCAATGATCGGGTCGCCCGGCATCAACGCCATCGCCAGGTTCGGCAGCGGCGGCAGGTCGAAGTCCTTGCGCATCGCGTTGAGCTTGTCCTGGGTTTGCTGGGTGAGCGGACGCAGGTACTGCGAAAACGCAACGATCTGCACCACGCCGCCGCTGTTTTTGATCAGCTGCATTTCCTTGTCGCTGAGGTTGCGCGGAATATCGACCATCGCACGCGGCGCCGAATGCGAGGCCACCAGCGGCGTGCGGCTCAGTTGCGCGACTTGCTCGAGGGCCTTGGTCGACATTTGCGAGACGTCGATGATCACGCCCAGATCGTTGAGGCGCTTGACCGCTTGCTTGCCCAGATCCGAGAGACCGTCGAGGGCGTCCGGCGAATCATTGAGAAATGGCAGCGGCCGCGACGAATCCGCCCAGTCGTTGTTGCCGATGTAGCTGAAGCCGAACATGCGCATGCCGCGCGCGGTCCACAGGTCCAGCAGGTTGAGGTCGTGGCCCAGCGGATAGGCGTTGAGCATGCTGATGAAAATCGCGAATTTGCCTTCGCCGTGCAAGCGCCGGAAGTCGTCGGGGGTGTAGGCGATGGCCACCTGATTGGGGTAGTCGCGAACCATCCCGGAGATGATCTTGAAGCGGATTTCCTGCTGATTGCGCGCCTCGTCGACGAAGCCGGGGGTTGGCTTGTGCGGGGCGTTCGGGCCGTTCCACATTTCCGGCCAGCCGAAGATGGTCAGGGCGGCGCCGGACAGGCGTCCACGGTTGGCCTTGGCGAGATCGAACTGGCCGTCGCCGTCCTTGTCGGCTTCGTGGCCGTCGGTGCCGAAATTTTGCGTCAGGCTGACATGGCTGTCGAAAGAGAGCATGCGTTCGTGCAGCTCATCGGCCTGCTTCATGACTTTGGCCGGGTAGCCGAGGTCGTCCTTGAACCAGTGATGCCACACGGCAAAGCCTGCGCCGGCGCTGATCGCCAGGGCCAACGGCAGGCCGATGAATAGAGCCTTTTTCGAACGTGGTTTTGTCATTGCCATCTCAGTCAGGTTCGCCATCGAGGTGCAGGCGCGGGGGCCTTCGCTATCTGGGAAGAACGAGTGGTTGGCGGCAAAATTTAAGCCTGACACTGTGGCGAGGGGATTTATCCCCGATCGAGTGCGAAGCGCTCGCAAAGCCTGCGAGCGCTGTCCCTTCTGGTGTCGCCGCCAAGGTCGGATGGGAGTTGCTTCGCAACTCATCGGGGATGAATCCCCTCGCCACGGGTCATCATCGCCGGGCGCGTTAAATTTGCCAGGGCAACAAACGTTCTAGCTTGGATAAAGCCTGCTTCATGGCTGACACAGGTAGGGCAATGAAGATTTCTCGACGATGGTTCATGGCGGGCCTGGCGCTGACCGGCGCTGCCTTGCCTGCGGCGTATTTCGGGCATCGTGAATGGACGAAGCCGGACCCGACGATCACCCCGGGCGAAGCGTCTTTCGACGTCGCGGACAGGGCCGGGCAGCGCCTGGCGAATGCGTTGCGCGGGGTGTGGGATATCCGTTTCGAAGGTGCCGATGCCGGCCTCGAAGGATTGCCGCTCAAGGGCCTGCAAGTGTTTCTCGACATCGGCCAGAAGGGCCGTGGCGTGTGCGGTTTTCTCGACACGCCCGAGCGCCTGCGCTCCGCTGAAACACCGCGTTACCGGATTCTGGGCGACCTCGCAAAAGCCGATGCGGCGAAACTGAGCTGGCGCCTGATCGGCGCCGACGGCCAGATCAGCTATGAGCTGGAGATGATCCTCGATGAGGTCTGGGCCGACTTCGGCAATGCCGGCAGTGGCACGCTCAGCGGCAAGGCCTTGCGCCTGGACCGGTCGCTGGCCTTGCCGGCGCAGGACAATCGCTTCGTCGCCGTCAAACGGCTGTTTCCCGAAGCGCGCGAGCGCACGCCGCTCAACCCGACATTGCTGGCGTGGCTGATCTCGCCCGAGCATCGCCTGTTTCACCAGTTGTGGCATGCGACCCGGGACAAGTGGCACAAGCTGCCCGAGGACAAACGCGAAGCCTTGCGCGGCATTGGCTGGCAGCCCGGCCCGCGCGACAAGGAGCGCGATGCCCGTGGCCCGCGCAAGGATCGCAATGGCTCGGGTGTGGACTTTTTCTTCATGCACCGGCACATGCTCGGGACGGCGCGCTCGATGCAGGAATTGCCATCCTGGGAGTTTTTCCCGCTGCCGCAGCCGGAGCTGATCCGCGACCGTGTCGGCTTCGCCCGCTATTTCGACAACCACGAAGGCTCAGCCTTGCCGCCGACCTGGACGGCGGCGGGCGATGACGAATTCAGTCAGTGGGTCAGCGACATCAAGACTGCCGAGACTTACGAAAGCAACTTTCAGGTCTGGGAGTCGCAGTATCGCGATCCGGCGTATCTGGCCCGGCTCACCCTCGGCGAGTTCGGCTCCGAAGTCGAACTGGGCCTGCACGACTGGCTGCACATGCGCTGGGCCTCCGTGCCGCGCGATCCGTCCAACGGTCAGCCGGTGCCGTTTGCCCGCGATCCGGCGGACTTCGCGGCCCGCTGGTACAACGCCGAAAACGACTTCCTTGGCGATCCGTTTTCTTCCCACGTCAACCCGACGTTCTGGCATTTCCATGGCTGGATCGATGATCGCATCGAGGACTGGTTCCGCGCCCACGAGCGTTTTCACCCGGGCGAAGTCACGCGGCTGCAGGTCAATGGCGTGCCATGGTTTGCCCCGGGGCGCTGGGTGGAAGTCGATGACCCGTGGCTCGGACCGATCACCCATGGCTGCAGCTCCACGCCGGGATTGCAGAAGGGCAAAACGGTGGAGATGGACCCGGAAACCATGAAGCTGGCGCTGCGCATCACCTTTATCACCGACGAGGAAAAACTCGCCGGCCTGTTCCGTCGCGTGCCGCAACGGCCATGGTATGCGCGCAATCTGAAGGCTAAAACCAGCCCGACTTGAGGGCTGCGTCATCGATCATTCGCGAGCAGGCTCGCTCCCACAGGGTTGTTGTGTTGATTCGATTACAGCGTCTGCCATCCCCCGCCAAGTGCCTTGTACAGCGCAATGCTCGCCTGCACTCGTGACAGCCGTAGTTGTGCATGCTGATCCTGGGCCGCGTACAGCGTGCGCTGGGTTTCCAACACGGTCAGCAAGTCTTCAGCGCCGGCCTGGTAACGGCTCTGGGCGATGTCGAACGCGGTCTGTGCCTGATTCAGTTCTTCGTTCTGCCACAACCGCTGCTCATCCAGGCGACGAATGCTATTGAGCGCTTTTTCCACATCGGCAAACCCGTTGATGATCGCCCCACGGTAGGTGTCCAGCAGCTCTTGCTGGCGCGCCATGGCCTTGTCGCGTTCAGCACCGAGACGACCGTTATTGAAAATCGGCGCGACCAGTCCGGCGGTCAGGTTGTAGAAAGGGCTGCGAATCAAATCGTCGAACTGATTGGCGCCCGAGCCGAGTTGGGCGGTCAGGGTCAGTGCCGGCAACATGGCCGCGCGAGCGACTTTGACGTCAGCTTCGGCGGCGGCCAGTTGGGCTTCGGCGCGTGCGATGTCCGGACGATGCGTGAGCAACTCGCTGGGCACGCCGGCGTCGATATCTGGCCATTGCAGGTGATCGAAGGACTCCGTCGCCGACAGTTGCTGCACCGGTCGGCCAAGCAGGGCGGCGAGGCTGATCAGCGCGTCCTGGGCTTGCTGTTGCACGCGCGGCAATTGCCATTGCTGGGCGGCGACCAGGCTCTTCTGTTGCGCCAGTTCCAGCGCGGTGGCTGAGCCTGAATCAAACCGCGTCTGCACCAGTTTCAGCACGCTTTGCGCGTTGGCCAGATTGAGTTCGGCGATGCGGCTCTGCTCGCGTAGCGACAAGGTTTGCGCATACGTGCTGGCAACGCCGCTGAGCAATGTCAGTTCGACCGTCGCCCGGTCGAATTCGCTGGCCTGCAGAGCGAACTGCGCACTGTCGCGCGAGGCGCGTTTGCCGCCCCAGAAATCGATTTCGTAGGTGGCGCTCAGGTTGGTATCGAAATAGTCCACCGCCTTGTTGCTGCTGTTGGCATCGAGTTGGCTGTAGCCATTGCCGCGCAGCAGTTTCTGCCGATTGGCATTCAGGCCGGCTTTGACCTCCGGCAGCTGTGAGCCGCCAGCGATGACGGTGCCCGCCTGCGCCTGACGCACGCGAGCAACGGCAGCCGCGAGGTCGAAACTGCCGACGCGCGCCTGCTCGATCAGACGATCCAGTTCCGGGCTGCCAAATTGCGTCCACCATTGCGGGTTGTTGCGGGCAACGCTGGCGCTATGGGGCGACTGCCAGGCAGCTGGCGTTTGCACGCCACTGTCCGGGCGCTGGACGGGACTGCCGCAGGCGCTGAGCAACAGGCACACGGTCAACAGGCTGAGACGCGGTTTCATAGATCGATCATTCACTGGTAAGGGCCGTGACCGGGTCGAGCCGGGCAGCTTTGCGGGCAGGCATGAAGCCGAAGACAACACCGGTGACCAGGGCGCAGCCGAAGGCGCCGAGTACCGCCATCAAGGAAAAAGCCACGGCCACTTCGCTGAGGATCAGCACGCCGCCGACGAGCAGCGCCAGGGCGATCCCGGCAAGGCCGCCGACCACCGAGAGCATCACCGCTTCGGTGAGAAACTGGCGGAGGATGTCGCGCTGGCGGGCGCCGGTGGCCATGCGAATGCCGATCTCGCGGGTTCGTTCGCGCACTGTCATGAGCATGATGTTCATCACGCCGATACCGCCAACCAGCAGCGAGATCGCGGCAATCGAGCCGAGCATCAGCGACAGGGTGTTCTGGGTGCGCGCCTCGGCCTGGATCATCGCGGCGTTGTTGGTCAGTTCGAAATCCTTCTTGCCGTTGTGCAGGCGCAGCATCAGTTGCTCGATGGCGTGCTCGGTGTCCTTGACCTTGCGCGCGTCCGCAGCGGCGATGGCGACGTACTCCGGGTTGCGTGTACCGAACAGCCGGACGCTGGCCGCCGAATAGGGGATGGCGATGCGATTGTCACTGTCGGAGTCGCCGGAGCTGGCGCCTTTTTCCGCGAGCACGCCGACCACCTGGAACGGCACATTCTCGATCAGGATGAATTGACCGATCGGGTTCGGCACATCCTTGAGCAGTTTGCTGCGGACTTTGTGGCCAATCACCGCGACGGCAGCAGCATTCTCCTCATCGGCCTCGGTGAAGTAACTGCCTTGCACCACCGGCCAGTTGAAGATCACCGGGAAGTTGGTGTCGTTGCCGCCGACGTAACTCAGGTGGTCGGCATTGCCGTAACGTACGCCGGCCTCGGCGCCGTTGACCGGCATGATCCGCTGCACTTGCGGCAGGCTGGCCAGCGCGTGCACATCGTCGAGGGTGATGATCCCCGGCGGCGTGCGCGGGTTGGGCGCCGAGCCGCTCAGATAAATGATGTTCGAACCGAACGCGCCCATCTGCGCCATCACCTGGCGTTTGCTGCCTTCACCGACCGCCAGCATGACCACCACCGATGCCACGCCGATGATGATCCCGAGCAGGGTCAGCGCGGTGCGAAAACGATTGATCCACATCACGCGCCACGCAGCGTGCAGGGCATCGACCAGTTCGCCTTTCCAGGCGCCGGTGGCTTCGGCGCCGTCGGCCAGACGCTGGCGCAGATCCACCGCTTGCAGGGCGCCGGGGTTGGCGCTGGTCTGGGCGTGGGGATTGTCGCGGGCGCTGTCGCTGATGATCAGGCCGTCGCGTATTTCGATGATGCGTTTGGCCCGGGCCGCAACTTCGCGGTCGTGGGTGATGAGGATCACCACGTGGCCCTGGCTCGCCAGCTCATCGAGCAGCGTCATCACTTCTTTGCCGCTGTGACTGTCGAGGGCGCCGGTGGGTTCGTCGGCGAGGATGATGTGGCCGCCGTTCATCAACGCCCGGGCAATCGACACCCGTTGCTGCTGACCACCGGACAACTGATGCGGACGGTTGCTGGTGCGCGAGGCCAGACCGAGGCGGTCGAGCAGGGCGGCGGCGCGGACGTGACGCTCGGCGGCCGGGGTGCCGGCATAGATCGCCGGCATCTCGACGTTTTCCTGGGCCGAGCCGGACGGAATCAGGTGATAACCCTGGAACACAAATCCAAAGGCTTCGCGGCGCAGCCAGGCCAGCTCGTCGCTGTCGAGGCCGGCAACGTTTTCCCCGGCAAAGCGGTACTCGCCGGAGGTCGGCCGGTCGAGGCAGCCGAGGATATTCATAAGGGTCGATTTGCCGGAGCCGGAAGCGCCGACAATCGCCACGAATTCACCGGCGTGGATCGACAGGTCGATGCCGCGCAGCACGTGAACCTCCGGTGCGTCACCGCCTCCGTAGGATTTGCGGATGTCCTGCAGGTCGATCAGAGGCGTTTGCATTCAGCCTCCGCTGCCGTCGACCGGGCCGATCAACAGGTGATCACCTTCGTTGAGGCCGTCGACAATCTGCACTTTGAGTCGGTCGCTGATGCCGGTGCGTACCTCGCGTTGCTGGATGTCGCCGTTGGCCGCCACCACCTGCGCGGTTTGCAGGTTGGCCGTGGTGCTGCCCTGCAACGCGGCGACCGGCGCGGTGAGCACGCCTTTGGCCTGATTGGCGACGAAAAACACCTGGGTGGTCATCTCGGCCATCAAGGCGTTGTCGGCGTTATCGACGTCGAGCAAAACCGTGTACAGCACAACGCGGGCGCTGCCGCTTTTACTGCTGCTGGCCGGGCTGCCGCCGCCCTGACTGGTCTGGTCCAGCGGCTTGGGCGGCACCGGCAGAATCTGCCGCACGGTGCTGCTCCAGCGCCGCTGGCCGCCGCTGAGGGTAGTGAAGTAGGCGGTCATGCCCGGTTTGACGTGACCGATGTCAGCCTCGGAAACCTCGGCCCACACGGTCATCGGTGACAGTTTGGCGATGCGCAGGATCAGCGGCGTCTGCTGTTGTGCGTTGAGGGTCTGGCCCTCGCGGGCGTCGAGGGCGACCACGGTGCCGGCCATCGGCGCGTAGATCCGCGTATAGCCGAGTTCAGCCTGATCGCTGCGCAGGCTCGCTTCAGCCTGGCGGATCTGTGCCTGGAACATGTCGACGCGGGCCTGAGTGGCTTTCAGTTCGGCGCGGGCGGTCTGCACGTCTTCTTCACGGGTGGCGCCGCCGGCGACGAGATGCTGCTGCCGCTGATACTTCTGCTGCGCCAGCTCATGCTGGGCGCGCTGCTCCTGCAATTGCGCCTTGAGGTTTTCGATCGAGAAGCGCCCGGCGTCGAGTTTGGCCTTCTGCGTGGACGGATCGATTTCCACCAGCAGTTGACCCTCCTTGACCACGTCACCGACTTCGACGTGGATTTTCTGGATCTGTCCGGAGGCTTGCGCGCCAACATCGACATAACGGCGCGGTTGCAGGGTGCCCAGCGCGGTGACGCTGCTTTCGATGTCGCCGCGGCTGACTTGCACGGTGGCGAAGCGCTCGCGGCCCGGCGGCATGATTTGCCACGCGGCGAAGGCAACAACGGGAATCAGACAGAGGGCTGCGAGCAGGGCGCGTCGGGCGGGGCGGGGACGTTTCATGCAGGGTTCCGGCCAGTGGAATTCGGCCCGTCGTCCGGCTGCACGCCACAGCGCGCAGCCGCTGAACGCTGTCGCAGGGCACGACAGACACGGGGAGCTGTCCTGTAAACGATGAATGCGGAGGGGAATTTAAGCGAAGACACAGGATGTTACAGGTATAGAACGGCACTATTTGACGGGCAACGACAAACGCCACTTTAAATCTATATGAGAATTACTATAAATTACGCACCTCAAGTTGCCACTATCTTGCTACCCGTGTTTGCGGGGCTTTCGATCAGTGTGCTCAAGGATCGAATCCGCATCGAAGCGGCCGGGAGTCATGTTGGAAAACTACTATCGCGAGCTGGTGTGTTTCCTGAACGCCAAGCTCGGCAACCGTCAGGTCGCCGAAGATGTGGTGCATGACGCTTATGTGCGGGTTCTGGAACGCTCCAGCGACACGCCCATCGAGCAGCCCCGGGCCTTTCTTTATCGCACCGCTTTGAATCTGGTGATCGACGATCATCGGCGCAACGCCTTGCGCCAGGTCGAGCCACTGGAAGTGCTCGACAGCGAAGAGCGCTATTTCACTCCGTCGCCCCACGGAACCCTCGATCACGGCCAGCGTCTGGAGATGCTCCAGCGCGCCCTGGCAGAATTGCCGCCGCTGTGCCGCGACAGTTTTCTGCTGCGCAAGATCGAAGGCCTGTCGCACCCGCAGATCGCCGAACACCTGGGCATTTCCAAGGCACTGGTGGAAAAACACATTGTGAATGCGATGAAGCATTGCCGCCTGCGCATCAAGCAATGGGATGCCCATTGAGCCGCCGTCGCTAAATTTTATTTCCCTGTCCTCGTTCCTACTCAACAGACGACCTGCTGTCCTGCTCAAGGCCAGTCGGGTCACTTAGGCTCTCCTTTCCCCTTGTTGAGGGGTTCATCCAGAGGACACTGGAAATGACTCAGGCAATTGCATCGCCCATCGTTCACGACCTGATCGGCGTCGGTTTCGGCCCTTCGAACCTGGCGCTGGCCATCGCTCTGCAAGAGCGCGGCCCGACCCACGGCGAGCTGGATGTGCTGTTCCTCGACAAGCAGGCCAACTACAGCTGGCACGGCAACACCCTGTCGACCCAAAGCGAATTGCAGATTTCCTTCCTCAAGGATCTGGTGACCCTGCGCAACCCGACCAGCCCGTACTCGTTCGTCAATTACCTGAAGGCTCACGGCCGCCTGGTGGACTTCATCAACCTCGGCACCTTCTACCCGTGCCGCATGGAGTACAACGACTACCTGCGCTGGGTCGCCGGGCAGTTCACCGAGCAGAGCCGCTACGGCGAAGAAGTGCTGACCATCGAACCGGTGCTGCACAACCACCAGGTTGAAGCGTTGCGCGTGATCTCCCGTGACAGCGATGGCCAGCAGTTCGTGCGCACCGCGCGTTCGGTGGTGGTCAGTGCCGGTGGTACGCCACGTATTCCGGAGGCGTTCAAGGCGTTGAAGGGCGACAGCCGTGTGTTCCACCACTCGCAGTATCTGTCGCAGATGGCCAAACAGCCGTGTGTGAACAATCAACCGATGAGCATCGCGATCATCGGCGGCGGGCAGAGCGCGGCGGAAGCCTTTATCGATCTGAACGATTCGTTCCCGTCGGTGCAGGTCGACATGATCCTGCGCGGCTCGGCGCTCAAGCCTGCGGACGACAGCCCGTTCGTCAACGAAGTGTTCTCGCCGGAGTTCACCGATCTGGTGTTCCAGCAAAACAGCGCCGAGCGTGAGCGGCTGGTCAACGAGTACCACAACACCAACTATTCGGTGGTGGACATCGACCTGATCGAACGCATCTACGGCATCTTCTATCGGCAGAAAGTCTCGGGCATTGCCCGTCATGCGTTCCGTACCCTGACCACCGTCGAGAGCGCCACCGCCACCGAACGCGGCATCGAACTGGCGGTGCGCAACAACGCCACCGGCGAAGTCACCGTGCGCCTCTATGACGCCGTGGTCCTGGCCACCGGTTACGAGCGGCAGATGCACCGCAAACTGTTGGCTCCGCTGGAAGAATACCTAGGTGATTTCGAGGTCGATCGCAACTACAAACTGATCACCGACGAACGCTGCAAGGCCGGCCTGTACATGCAGGGCTTCTGCCAGGCCAGCCATGGTCTGAGCGACACCTTGCTGTCGGTGTTGCCGGTGCGTGCCGACGAGATTGCCGGGTCGTTGTATGAGCATGGCAAGAACCGTGGGCATCGTTCGATGGCGGATCTGTTGTTGGCGACTGCCAGCTGAATCAGCATTGCCTGATCCACCGCAATCGCTGGCAAGCCAGCTCCCACAGGATCTGTGTCGGATGCAAAACTTGTATTCACTGGAGATTCTTGTGGGAGCGGGCTTGCCCGCGATAGGGCCCTGGAGGCCAGCGAAAAATCTGAATCCTGAACCCTTCCTGAACACCCGCCACATTCCCCGACACACTTCCTTTTGCGGGTTTACTCTCCAATCATCGAGGCGTAAGCTTCGCGCGTTTTCATCAATAGCGGAGACCCACAGTGGGTACTTGTTCGAGTGACAGTTGTCGGCCGGTCTCGGTAACCGGCAGATTCTCGGCAAGATAACGCGCAGCCTTTCTCTGCCGTTGTCTCGCCGTAAAGCGAGCAGCGGCATCCCGATCATGGTCAGTTGAGACCATGTCCCGACGTCCTTCTCATCGACACTGAAAGTATGTGATTTCGACCGTGTGGTCGTGATCGCAAACCTATCGACACGCCTGTCTTTTCTGACCGGCGCGCCAAGCCTTGCCGTGCCGGATTTTCCGGTGAACGAGGCATGGTCGTACCTGCTCGACGGTTTCCCGGCTGACCATAGGGGCAACAGCCATGAAACTTACGCTCAAGGAATTTTTCGCAGGCTTCCTGCGCACACGCCACATCGCCCGGCACTTCCGCCGTCTGGCGCTGCTGGAATCGATCAACGACACCACGGTCAGCCGTGAAGTCCCGCCCACGCTGGCCAATACTCTGGTCGATGCGGCCCATCGCGACAGCGGCGAACTGCTCTCGTCGCTGGGCACTCACACTGACGGCCTGACCGATTTTGAAGTCGACGCACTGCGCGCGCAGTACGGCCTCAACGAAGTCGAACACGAGCAGCCGCTGCCATGGTGGACTCACCTGTGGCACTGCTATAAAAACCCGTTCAACCTGCTGCTGACCCTGTTGGCGGTGATCTCCTGGCTGACCGAAGACCTGAAAGCCGCCACGGTGATTTTCTCCATGGTGGTGCTGTCGACGCTGCTGCGCTTCTGGCAGGAAAGCAAATCCAACCGGGCCGCCGACTCGCTCAAGGCGATGGTCAGCAACACCGCCACGGTGATGCGCCGCGACGAGCCACGCATCGAGCTGCCGATCAAGCAACTGGTGCCGGGCGACCTGATCGTGCTGTCGGCCGGCGACATGATTCCCGCTGACTGCCGGGTGCTCAGCGCCAAGGACCTGTTCGTCAGCCAGGCGGCAATGACCGGCGAATCGATGCCGGTGGAAAAGTTTGCCCGTCAGGCCGACCGCGACACGCGCAATCCGCTGGAGCTGGAGAACATTCTGTTCATGGGCACCAACGTGGTGTCCGGCACGGCGGTGGCGGTGATTCTCACCACGGGCAACAGCACCTATTTCGGCGCGTTGGCACAGCGTGTGGGCGCAACTGACCGCGCGGTGACCTCGTTCCAGCTGGGCGTGAACAAAGTCAGCTGGCTGCTGATCCGCTTCATGTTCGTCATGGCGCCGCTGGTGCTGTTCATCAACGGTTTCACCAAGGGCGACTGGACCGAAGCGCTGCTGTTTGCCTTGTCGATCGCCGTGGGCCTGACCCCGGAAATGCTGCCGATGATCGTCACCTCGACCCTGGCCAAAGGCGCGGTGTTCCTGTCGCGCAAGAAGGTCATCGTCAAGCGGCTGGATGCGATCCAGAACTTCGGCGCGATGGACGTGCTGTGCACCGACAAGACCGGCACCCTGACCCAGGACAAGATCTTTCTCGCGCGCAATGTCGACGTCTGGGGTGAAGACTCCGACGATGTGCTGGAAATGGCTTACCTCAACAGTTACTACCAGACCGGGCTGAAAAACCTGCTCGATGTGGCGGTGCTGGAGCACGTGGAAATCCATCGCGAATTGAAGGTTGGCACGGCGTTTCGCAAGGTCGATGAGATCCCGTTCGACTTCAATCGCCGGCGCATGTCGGTGGTGGTCGAAGGGCGTGGTCAGCCACATCAACTGATCTGCAAAGGTGCGGTGGAAGAAGTGTTGGCGGTGTGCACCCGTGTGCAGCACGGCGAAGTCGAAGAAGCCTTGAGCGATGAATTGCTGACCCGGATTCGTCAGGTCACCGCAGCATTCAACGCTGAAGGCTTGCGCGTGGTGGCGGTGGCTGCCCGTTCGATGCCGGAAGGTCGCGACACTTACAGCCTGGCGGATGAACAGGAACTGACGCTGATCGGTTACGTGGCGTTCCTTGATCCACCGAAGGAAAGCACTGCGCCAGCGCTCAAGGCGCTGGCCGAGCACGGCGTGGCGGTCAAAGTGCTGACCGGTGACAACGAACTGGTGACCGCGAAGATTTGCCGCGAAGTCGGCCTCGCGCAACAGGGCTTGCTGATGGGCAACGACATCGAGCGCATGAACGATGCCGAACTGGCCGTGGCGGTAGAGAAAACCAACGTGTTCGCCAAGCTCACGCCGTCGCACAAGGAGCGCATCGTGCGCATCCTCAAAGGCAACGGCCATGTGGTCGGTTTCATGGGCGATGGCATCAACGATGCGCCGGCGCTGCGTACCGCCGACATCGGTATTTCGGTGGACAGTGCGGTGGACATCGCCAAGGAGGCCGCCGACATCATCCTCCTGGAAAAGAGCCTGATGGTGCTGGAGGAGGGCGTGCTCGAAGGGCGTCGGACCTTCGCCAACATGCTCAAGTACATCAAGATGACGGCCAGCTCCAACTTCGG
Organism: Pseudomonas sp. 22189; assembly: GCF_052045635.1. NCBI lineage: Bacteria > Pseudomonadati > Pseudomonadota > Gammaproteobacteria > Pseudomonadales > Pseudomonadaceae > Pseudomonas > Pseudomonas sp. 22189. The sequence goes on along the minus strand of NZ_JBQEPG010000009.1, from coordinate 33,224 downwards.
CAACGTGTTCTCGGTGCTGGTCGCCAGTGCGTTCATTCCGTTCCTGCCGATGCTGCCGATGCACCTGCTGGTACAGAACCTGCTCTACGACATTTCGCAGATCGCGATTCCGTTCGACAACGTCGATGACGAGATGCTGAAAAAGCCACAGCGCTGGCAGCCGGCGGATGTCGGTCGCTTCATGCTGTTCTTCGGGCCGATCAGTTCGATCTTTGACATCACTACGTTCGCCTTGATGTGGTACGTGTTCGATGCCAACACCCCGGATCACCAGACGCTGTTCCAGTCCGGCTGGTTCGTGGTGGGCTTGCTGACCCAGACGTTGATCGTGCACATGATCCGCACGCCGAAGATTCCGTTCCTGCAAAGCCGTGCAGCCATGCCGCTGCTGGTGATGACCGGGATCATCATGGCGGTCGGGATCTTCCTGCCGATGGGGCCGCTGGCCAACTACTTCAAATTGCAGGCACTGCCGTCGCTGTACTTCGTGTTCCTGCCGATGATCCTGCTGGCATACATGGCGCTGACCCAGGCGGTGAAAGGTTTCTACATCCGCCGATTCGGCTGGCAATAACAGCAGGCTGCAATCTTCACCTGCCACCCTGTAGGAGTTGTCGCAGGCTGCGATCTGTCGATTGTGTTTTTAAAAGACAAGATCAACAGATCGCAGCCTGCGGCAGCTCCTACAGGGAACGGGTAGTTCAAGTGAATTGGCAGCAAGCCCAACAAAGGGACTGTGGACTATTCAAGGAGCTTCATCATGCAAGCCATCAACAACCTCAACCTCACCTCGCTGCTCGACACCCTCGTCAGCCTCAGCGCGGCGTTCATCCTCGGTGGCCTGATCGGGTTCGAGCGCCAGTACCGGCAACGCACCGCCGGCCTGCGCACCAACGTGCTGGTGGCGGTCGGTGCGGCGATTTTCGTCGACATGGCCAACCGTCTCGGCGGCGCTGAAGGCGCAGTGCGGGTGGTCGCGTACGTGGTTTCCGGCATTGGCTTTCTCGGCGCGGGCGTGATCATGCGCGAGGAAGGTAACGTCCGTGGCCTCAACACCGCCGCGACCTTGTGGACTTCCGCCGCCGTCGGCGCTTGCGCCGGGGCCGACCTGTTGGCCGAGGCGGTGCTCGGCACGCTGTTCATCCTCGCCGCCAACACCTTGCTGCGACCGATCGTCAACAACATCAACCGCCAGCCACTGGACGTGGTCTCGGCGGAAGTCACCAACATCGTTTACGTGATCGCCCGGCGCTCGCAGCAGAAAGCCGTGTTCGCCCTGCTCGAAGCCGAGCTGGAACGCAGCAATTACCCGGCCAGCGACGTCGATGTACACGCCTTCGGTGCCGACGAAATCGAGATCGAAGCCACGCTGGCGACCACCTCGGTCGACGGTGATGAACTCGATGCGCTGGTGGCGCGGATCTCGACGTCGGCGCTGGTGGTGCAGGCGTTCTGGAGTCCCAGCACCACCGAATAAGGCAACCACATTGCACCGCCATTGGGCGTGGCTCTCAGCGTTCACAGTCGCTGGTGCTGTCATGAACATCGCCGCATCGGCCAATGCCTGTGCGGCATGTTGTCTGCTTTCAAGAGATTTCCAGCTGTTTTCAGGACGTTTCCTACAGCGTTTCTGGTGAGTTCTGGATAGCGTGCTCAACACATTTTCTTACGCCGTCAAACTCTAAGTCCTACACGCTCTGCGATCCGGAATCGCCAGGGCCCTGGCACCGTGCTGGAACATCTCGATGGTTAAGCGACCACAGACGCTCCCTCGCGAGCTCCATTCTCATCCGTGCGTCACCCACAGCGAGCCGACCCTCATGCCCAACCTGCCGCTTCGTATCCTGGTGCTGGAAGACCACGCTTTTCAGCGCTCTGTGGCGGTGAACCTCCTGCAAGGGCTGGGTTGTCAGCAGGTGCTGGAGGCCAGCGATGGTGCGCAGGCGCTGGCGTTGCTCGATGAAGTCGGTGCGGTGGACATCGCCCTGTGCGACTTGCAGATGGAGGGCATGGACGGGCTGGCGTTTCTGCAACGGGTCGGCGCCTCGGGGCAGGTCAGGTCGGTGATCATCTGCAGTGCGCTGTCGGCGGACCTGCGGCGCGCGGTGCATCAGATGGTCGCACTGCTTGGGCTGGACCTGCTCGGTGATGTCGGCAAACCGCTGCACGTTGAGGGACTGGCCGAGTTACTCGACACATTCGTCAACCGGCAGATCAACCCGCCGCAGCCGCTGCGCGCGATGACGCTGGCCAGTGAAACGACGGTCCGCCATGCGCTGGCCGAGGGCCAATTGCAGGCCTGGTATCAACCCAAGTTCGACCTGCAGAGCGGCGAGGTCCGAGGCGTCGAAGTGCTGTGCCGCTGGCAGCACCCGACACGCGGGCTGATTTCGCCAGCATTGTTCTTGCCGGTACTCGAGCGTTGCGGGCTACTCGACGAGATGCTGTTGGCGCAGATCGACGAGGCCTTGCAGATGCAGCGCAGCGCCCGGGCGCAAGGTTTTGTCCTGAACCTGGCGTTCAACCTGCAAACCGTGCAACTGGCCAATGCGCAACTGACATCGACGTTGAAAAGCCTGTTGGCCGAACATACAAGCAGCGGTTCGGGCCTGACCTTCGAGCTGACCGAAAGCGGCCTGCTCGAAGCACCGGCCACCAGCCTGGAGACACTGGTGCGGTTGCGGATGATGGGCTGTCGCTTGTCGATCGATGACTTCGGCGCCGGATTCTCTTCGTTGCAGCGTCTGTGTCAGTTGCCCTTCAACGAGATCAAGCTCGACGCCGATTTCATTCGCAACCTTGCGCATGAACCCCGTTGCCGCGCGGCCATCAGCAGCACCCTGGCGTTGGGCGAAGCCTTGGGCATGAGCGTGGTCATCGAAGGCATCGAAACCGCCGCGCAACGTCGTGAACTGCTGGCGCTGGGCTGCACGCAAGGGCAGGGCTACTGGTACGCACGGCCGATGGCCGGGGCCGATCTGTTGAACTGGCTGCAACGGCGCAACCACGGCAAAGGAACAGACGAATGAGCGGATTTTTAGGAAAGATCCTACAGAGCTGTTCCGGCGAGATGCGTAGTCTTGGCGCGCCACCTCCGAGCTTCGGGACATCGAGCATGATCAATAAAACCCTGCGCATCCTGATTGCCGATCCGCAGCATTTTCACCGAATGAAAATCGAGCGGCTGTTCAACCATCTCGAATACTTCCGCGTCGCTCCGGTGCAGAGTCTGCTGGAGTTGCTGACGCTGGTGGAATACGGCTGCGAACCCTTCGATGCCTTAGTCATCAATGCCGAACTGACGGCCGGGTCGCTGGACCTGTCGGACTTTTTCCTGAACAACCCGCATGTCCGTCATGTTCTGATCTACAACGAACCTTCGGCCCCGGTGCAGACCCCGGCAGGTTTTGCTCAGGAGAACATGCAGATCAGCCATGTCGCACTGCCCGACCTGGCAGCGATCAAACACCTGATGGATCGGGTTGAGGGCCCGCCGCAGTGCGCAGCGAATGCCCGGGACCCGGCATCGGCCCTGCAGTGCCGGGCTTGAGCACGGTTTGGCGTTTGCTGCAACTGTCAGATCTGACAGGTAGATCCCGCAGGCTTCCCGTGTAACAGTCTTTGCACAGCAGCGGCGTCCGCAGCATCCGACGTCGTGGCACCTTTGTCATGTGGTTGCACGGGGAGCCGTCATGAAGTCAGCGCTGATCGTCGACGATCATCCGGTGGTGCGCGCAGCCGTGAGACTCGTACTCCAAACCGAGCGATTCAAGGAGATTCACGAGGCCGCGAGCGCCAGCGAGGCACTGGCCCTGAATCGTGAGCACAAACCCAAGCTGGTGATACTCGACCTCAAGTTACCGGGGATCGGTGGCCTGGAGGTGCTGGAACGGCTGAAGGCCATCGACCCCAAATGCAAGGTGCTGATCTTCACCTCTCAGGACCCGCAGTATTATCAGGACCGCTGCCTGCGTGCCGGTGCCTTGGGCTTCGTGGCCAAAACCAACCAGTTGCTGCAATTGCACAAGGCAATTCAGGCGTTGATGTCAGGCTATTCCTACTTTGCGGCGCCGTCTGACAAGGACTATACGTCGACCCCTATGCACCGCAGCGAAAAGCAGATGATCGACGACTTGTCCAATCGTGAGCTGAATATCCTTGAGCAATTGGCCCAGGGCAAAGCCAACAAACTGATCGCCGAAGACATGCACCTGAGCCATAAAACCGTCAGCACCTACAAAACCCGTTTGATGAAAAAACTCGGGATCAACTCGACGGTGCACTTGCGCGAATTCGCCAAACGCAATCATTTGCTCTGAGTGACCTGATGAATCGGCAAGGCTGGTGCTGTGTCCTGTGGTTGAGCATCACGGCCACCTCTTGGGCCAGTGACCCGGCGCAGCACCTGCAACTGTTGCCCCAGGCAGAACTGGACAATGTCCATGTTGCGCTCGATGGGCGTGACCGTCAGTGGTTACGCCAGCATCCGGTCTTGCACTTGGGCATTTCCGGTGCGGACTATCCGCCGTTCGAAATCACCCGCAATCAACAAGAGCTGGAAGGGCTCACCGCCGATTACGCCGAGCTGCTGGCGCAACTGCTCGGGGTGCGCATCGATGTGCAGCGTTTCGCCAATCGCGAGCAAGTCATGGCTGCGCTCAAATATGGCGAACTCGACCTGCTCGGCACCTCCAACAGCTTTGAACTCGCCGACCCTGATTTCGTCCTGTCGCGACCCTACGCCGACGATCAGCCGATGCTGGTGACCCGGTTTGACGAAACGTTGCCGGTGGATCTGGCCGGCAAACGCATCGCCATGGTCGGGGATTATCTGCCGCTGGCCAGTGTGCAGGCGTTCTATCCCGAGGCACAGGTGCTGCGCTATCCCTCGGCGATGGACGCACTGGGGGCGGTGGCTTTCGGTGTCGATGATGGCTATCTCGGCGATCTGATCAGTGCCAACTACCTGGTCAACACCAATTATCGCAATGACCTGCAATTGGCCGGACCGTCCGGGCTGGATGCCAACGCCTTCGGTTTCGCCCTGCGGCGCAGTGAAGTACGCCTCAAACGCATCATCGACAAGGCGCTGGCGGCAATTCCCATGGAGCGTCGTCAGCTTATCGAACAACGCTGGAGCGCAGGACGCGCGCAGATGGCCGCACAGTCGCGGGTACACCTGAGTGCCAGCGAGCAGGACTGGTTGGCGCAGCACCCGGTAGTGCGGGTGGGGGTGATCGAGGACTTCGCGCCACTGAGTTTTTTTGATGCCGAGGGCCGTTTCAGTGGTCTGTCGGCACAGCTGCTCAACCTGATCAGCCAGCGCACCGGTTTGCAATTCGACGTGGTTCGGGGGCGTTCGCTGGATCGCCAGATCGAACAGCTCAAGGCCGGTGAACTCGACGTGTTGCCGGTGGTGACGCCCAGCAGCGAGCGTGAAGCCGAGCTGCAGTTCACCCGCGCCTATCTGAACAACCCGTTTGTGCTGATCAGTGCGACAACGGCCGGCAGCCCGCGCAGCCTCGACGATTTACAGGACAAGCGCCTGGCGATTTATCGCGGGCATCCGTTGCGCGACTACCTGGTGCGGCGCGTGCCACGAGTCCGACTGGTGGAGGTGCGCAGTCCCGCCGAGGGCATGGAACTGATCGTCAAGGACCAGGCCGATGCGACCGTCAGTTCACTGCTGGTGGCGCGCTTTCTGCTTGCCCGCCAGTACCGCGAGCGTTTGCGCATCACCAACACCGTCGGCGATCAACCGGCACGCATCGCATTGGCGACCGCACCGCAGGCCACGGCGCTGCACACAATGCTGAACAAGGCACTGCTGAGCATCGCGCCGCAGCAGATGGATGAGTTGGTCGAGCGTTGGAGCCATGATGTGGTGGTGGAGGAGAGCTATTGGGTACGCCACCGCCGCGAGATTGTCCTCGGGTTTGCCGCCGCGGCGGGGTTGCTGGTGCTGGCGCTGGCCTGGATCGGTTTTCAGCGCTGGCAGTTACGTCAGCGTCAGCAATGGTTGCGTCAGTTGCAGCAGGCCAAAGAGGCGGCTGACGATGCCAACCGCGCCAAGACGACTTTCCTGGCGACCATGAGCCATGAAATCCGCACGCCGATGAACGCGTTGATCGGCATGCTCGAACTGGCGCTCAAGCGTGCCGAGGAGGGTGTCACTGACCGGTTGGCGATTCAGGTTGCGTCGGGCGCCGGTCAGCAACTGCTCGCGCTGATTGGCGATATTCTCGATATTGCGCGCATCGAATCCGGGCAGTTGTCCCTCGCGCCGCAGCGGGCCAACCTGCGTGAACTGGTGGCTTCGGTGTGCCGGGTATTCGAAGGGCTGGCGCGACAAAAGTGCCTATCCTGGCACATCGAGCTGGGGGCGGGGAGTGACGTTGATGTGTTGATTGATCCGGTGCGCTTCAAGCAAGTGCTGTCGAACCTGTTGAGCAACGCGATCAAGTTCACCGAGCAAGGCGAGATCAGCTTGCGGCTGTCAGTGCGCGCGATGCCGCTTGCAAGCGTGGGCGTGACCGTGCTGATCGAAGACAGTGGCATCGGCATCAGCGAGCAGGACCGCCAGCGCCTGTTCAGCCCGTTTGTTCAGGCCGGCAACCCCGGGCAGTCCGCGCGCAGTGGCTCGGGGCTGGGCTTGGTGATCAGCCGTGAGCTCTGCGAAATGATGGGCGGTACGCTGCGCCTTGACAGCGAGCCGGGGCATGGAACAGAGGTCGAGGTCAGTCTGCAATTGCAATCGTTGGCCGCGCTTGCCACCGAAGCTGCAAGCACCGCGGTGGCGGACACGCCGGCGCGCTCACTGAGCGTGCTGGTGGTGGATGACCATCCGGTCAACCGGCTGCTGCTCTGTTGGCAGTTGAGTGAACTCGGCCACCGCACCGTCGATATCGAAGACGGTGAACAGGGGCTGCAACGCTGGCGGGCACAAGCGTTTGACGTGCTGATCACCGACTGCAACATGCCCCGGCGCAACGGCTACGAACTCGCGCAGGCCATCCGTGGCGAAGAGGCGGCGAGCGGCCGGGCACGGTGTCTGATTCTCGGCTTTACCGCCAATGCGCAGATCGAAGAAAAGGTTCGCTGTCTTGAGGCCGGTATGGATGATTGCCTGTTCAAACCGATCCGCCTGGCTGATCTGGCGCTGGCGTTGCAGGGCGCCAGGCACAGCGAAAATGCGGGCGAGCCGAAGCAGCCACGGCCCTTGACCGAACTCGACCTGAGTGCGCTGGAGCAAATGGCCGGTGACGATCATGCGCTGATGCAACGATTGCGAGAGCAAGTCTTGTGCAGCCTGCAGGACGACCTGCAACGGCTGGACGTCGCACGCCGGCCCCTCAATCCGAGTGAATTGCGCACGCTGGCGCATCACATCAAGGGCGGCGCGCAGATGGTCGGTGCCGCGCGAGTGGTGGCAGCCTGTGCGGATCTCGAGCAGGCCTGCCGAGACGCCGAAATCCCAGTGGTCGAGCGCTCGGTCCAGGTGCTGTGCGAGGCCATGCTCAGTCTCGCGCAGCGCCTTCAGACCTGAACGATCAGTCCCACTGCGGGGCAATGCCTTTCGGGCTGGTCAGGCGCTGGCCGCGCTCCAGCGTGGCGATCAACGCCATGTCGGCGTCGCTCAGGGTCAGCGCCGCAGCACCGAGGTTGCTCTGCAGATTGGCGCGTCGGGTCGACGATGGAATCACCGCGTAGCCCTGTTGCATTGCCCAGGCCAGAGTGACTTGCGCCGGGGTCGCTTGCAGGCGTGCGGCAATCTGCTGGATCAGCGGGTCCTTGAGCACTTCGCCATAGGCGAGGGTCATGTACGAGGTGATCTGGATGCCTTGGCTTTGCGCGAACTCGACCACTTTGCGGTTTTGCAGGTACGGGTGCAGTTCGATCTGGTTGGTGGCGATGTTTTCTGCGCCGACCGCTGCAATCGCCTGTTGCATCAGCTCGATGGTGAAGTTGGAAACGCCGATCTGCCGAGTCAGGCCCAGACGTTTGGCTTCGAGCAGCGCGCCCATGAACTCGGCGACGGGCACTTGATCTTCCGGCGATGGCCAGTGGATCAGCGTCAGGTCGAGGTAGTCGGTCTGCAGCTTGCGCAGGCTTTCCTTGAGGCTGTCGATCAAGCGATCCTTGGCGAAGTTGGCGATCCAGATCTTGCTGGTGATGAACAGCTCTTGGCGAGCAATGCCGCTGGCAGCGATGGCTTGACCGACCTCGGCTTCGTTCTCGTAGATCTGCGCGGTGTCGATGACGCGGTAACCGAGATCCAGCGCATTACGCACCGAATCGATCACCACCTGGCCTTGCAGGCGAAACGTACCCAGACCAAAAGCGGGAACAGACATTGATGACTCCAGGGTTGCAGTGAGAATGGGCGGGAGTATCCGCGTCTGAGTTCTTGAGAAAAACCGCTGGTGGGGCAAAGCACTGTTGAGCAGAAGTCACGAATCTTGTAGGCGCTGCGGCACGCTGCGATCTTTTGATTTTAAACAACAAGATCAAAAGATCGCAGCGTGCCGCAGCTCCTACAGGGGGTTGTGAATTGCTCGCGAAAAGTGCACTACTGTCCTGCAGATGGAACACTTAAGCTGATTTTTGCCGTCTAGTCCTCCGACCGTCATGGATTTAAGCTTAATCCATTGCGTCACCCACTTTTCTGGAGGCAACCATGAAAAACATCATCGGTATCTACACCAGCCCTCGCGGCCATTGGGTCGGCGATGGCTTCCCGGTTCGCACTCTGTTTTCCTACGACAATCTGGGCAAGCACATCAGCCCGTTCCTGCTGCTCGATCACGCAGGACCTGCGCATTTCACCCCGACCACCGAGCGCCGCGGTGTTGGCCAGCATCCGCATCGTGGTTTTGAAACCGTGACCATCGTCTACGACGGTGAGGTGCAGCACCGTGACTCCACCGGCAGCGGCGGCACCATCGGCCCGGGCGACGTGCAGTGGATGACGGCTGCGTCCGGGATCCTGCATGAAGAGTTTCATTCGGATGATTTCGCCAGAACCGGCGGCAAGCTCGAAATGGTGCAGCTGTGGGTCAACCTGCCGGCCAAGGACAAAATGGCCGCGCCCGGCTACCAGACCATTCTCGACGGCGATATTCCGAATATCGCGCTGAAGGACGACGCCGGCAGCCTGCGGCTGATTGCCGGTGAGTTCGAAGGGTATACAGGCCCATCGCGCACGTTCACGCCGATCGACGTCTGGGACCTGCGGCTCAATGCCGGCAAATTGTTGAGCCTGGATCTGCACGAAGGGCGCAACACTGCACTGGTGCTGTTGAAAGGTTCGGTCAAGATAAACGGTGTGGAAACTGCGGGTGTCGGGCAGTTGGTGCTGTTCGAGCGCGACGGTCGTCAGTTGACCCTTGAGGCCAGTGAAGACGCGGTGGTGCTGCTGCTCAGCGGCGAGCCGATCGACGAACCGATTGTCGGCCATGGCCCGTTCGTGATGAACACCGAGCAGGAAATTCATCAGGCATTCGCCGACTTCCAGTCCGGGCGTTTTGGCCAAATGCACGGGTAAATTTCACCCCTGTGGGAGCGGGCTTGCTCGCGAAAGCGCAGTGCCAGTCAATGCGTGTCTGACTGATCCACCGCCTTCGCTAGCAGGCTCGCTCCCACAGGGGGGCGGTGTTTTTGCGCGAGCGTTCTCCCTCTGAAATCAATTGCTCCTACACTGAGCCAATCTGTGCGATCTTCTCGCGATTGGCCCGTATCGGAGTGGTTTGATGCTGTCTTTCTTGACCGAACATCCGTTGTTTTGCGCGTTGATCCTGATCCTGCTCGATCTGGGCCTGTGGCGCCTGATCAGTTCCCGTGGCAGCGAGTGGAAGCTGTTGGTGCGGGTGCTGATTTTCAGCCTGTTCAGCGCGGTGCTGTTCAACGAAGGCCTCAACCCGATGGAGCCTGCGCCGTGGGCGGACAACGTGCCGTTGCATCTGGCGGCGACCGGGTTGCAGATCGGCTGGTGGCTGTTCGGTGCGCGCACCCTGACCGTGCTGATCGGCGCGGTGATGATGCAGCGCGTCGGGCACACCGGGCGGCTGTTGCAGGATCTGCTCGGTGCGGTGATTTTCCTGATCGCGATTATCGCGGCCCTGGCCTACGTGCTGGATCTGCCGGTCAAAGGTGTGCTGGCGACGTCCGGGGCCTTGGCGATCATTGTCGGTCTGGCGTTGCAGAGCACCCTCAGTGATGTGTTTTCCGGGATCGTGCTCAACACCACCAAGCCGTATCAGATCGATGACTGGATCTCCATCGACGGCACCGAAGGCCGGGTCATCGACATCGATTGGCGCGCTACGCGTCTGCAGACCAGCCAGGGCAGCATGGCGGTGATTCCCAACTCGCTGGCGGCCAAGGCCAAGATCATCAACTTCAGCCGGCCGAGCAACATGTTCGGCCTGGCCGTCAGTGTCCAGGTCAGCCCGCATGCCCGGCCCAATACGGTGATCGATGCGCTGGAACGGGCGATGCAGGGCTGCCGTCCGCTGCTGGACAATCCCGCGCCGAGCGTCGCACTGAAAAGCGCCAGCAGTACCGGTGTCGAATACGAAATCAGCGGCTTTGTGTCGTCTATGGACCAGAAACGTCCGGTGCGCAATCAGCTGTTCGATCTGGCTTACCGGCATCTGCAGGCGTCCGGGGTCAATCTGTTGTCGAGTGTCGAACCGATCGTCACCGGCAACCTTTCGCGGCCGCGGGCGCTGCTCGACAGCTCACCGATTTTCTCCACCCTGCGCCAGGAAGAGAAAGACACCTTCAGCCAGAACATGACCTTGCAAACCTTTCGTGCCGGCGAGACGATTCTCGAAGCCGGGGAGGTCAGCGATCATTTGTTCATCATCGAATCCGGCGTGGTCAGCGTGACGTTGACCCGCCATGGCAGCCCGTTCGAATCCGGGCGCATGGGGCCGGGCGAAGTGATTGGCGAGGCCGGGATTCTGTCCGATTCGTCGGTGCCGGCGACCTTCGCAGCAAAAACCTTTTGCGCGCTGTATCGCATCGAGAAGACCTACCTGAAGCCGTGCCTGGATGCCCGCCACGACATCAACGAGGCGATGAAAGCCTTGCTCGATTATCGCCTGCACAAGGCTCAGACCCTGACCCAGGACGTGCCGACCGTGGTGGCGAAAACCGGGTTCCTGCACTGGTTGCGTCAGCGCGTGTGACGGGGTGGTCTACTCGTCTTCCGGGAGATTGGCTATTTGTCCGGGGCAGTGGCGGGACTACCTTAGTCACACATTCACAGGCCCCGGAAACTCCACCATGAAAGCTCGTACCGATTTCTACACCGCCTCCCCAGACGCCCTGAAAGCGATGATGGCCCTGGAAACTGCGGTCTCGAAACTGCCGCTGGAAAAGACCCTGATTGAACTGGTCAAGCTGCGCGCTTCGCAGATCAACGGCTGCGCATTCTGCATCGACATGCACACCGCTGACGCTATCAAGGGCGGTGAGACCCCGCGCCGGCTGTTCGCGGTGACCGCGTGGCGTGAGGCGCCATTCTTCACCGAGCGCGAACGTGCGGCGCTGCTGTGGACCGAGTCGCTGACTCAACTGAGCCTGACTCACGCGCCGGACGAAGACTATGACATCGTCGCCGCGCAATTCACGCCCAAGGAAATGGTCGACCTGAGCGTGGCGATCAGCACCATCAACAGCTGGAACCGTCTGGCCGTGGGCTTCCGCAAAACCCCGCAGCTCTAACCCCTAACCCCTAACCCCTGTAGGAGCTGCCGCAGGCTGCGATCTTTTGACTTTGATTTTAAAAACAAGATCAAAAGATCGCAGCCTGCGGCAGCTCCTACAGGGGGAGGGGCGTTTCGGAAAGGGTGATCAATGCGCATCCGCACTCGGCGCAGCCGGTGGTTGTACCTTGCGCATCAAGGGCACCATCGCCGTGGCGATGATGAAGCACAGCATGATCATCAAGAAGGTATCGCCGTAGGTCTGGGTCTGCGCCTCGCGGTAGGTCAGCAGCCACAGTTGATGCAGGCCGGCGGTGGTCCCGACATCACCGCTCTGGCCCAATGTCGCCAGGTTGCCACCGACCTGCGCCAACCACTGATTCAGCGCCTCATTGCTGCTGTTCAAATGCTCGGCCAGGCGGGTGAAGTGCAGGTTGGTGCGGTCATTGAGAATGGTCGCGCACGCGGCAATCCCGATCGCCCCGCCCAGATTGCGCATCAGGTTGAACAGCCCCGAAGCGTGCTTCAAGCGCGCCGGTGCCAAGCCTCCCAAGGTCAGCGTCACTGCCGGCGGCACCGCCAGTTGCTGGGCGATCCCGCGCAGCGCTTGCGGCAACATCAATTGGCCGGCGCCCCAGTCGTGGGTGATTGGACTGAACTCCCACATCGATACGGCAAACAAGCCCAACCCAAGCATCATGATCCAGCGCAAATCCATGCGATTGGCGAGAAAGGCGTACAACGGAATCGCCATGATCTGGAACACCCCGGTGGAAAAAACCGCCAGACCAATGTCCAGCGCGCTGTAGCCTCGCACCCGGCCGAGAAACAGCGGCGTCAGGTAAATCGTCGCGAACAGACCAATCCCGGTGACGAAGGAAAAGAAGCAGCCGAGGGCGAAATTGCGATCCTTGAGTGCGCGCAGATCGACGATCGGATTGGCCACGTGCAAGGTGCGCCCGATAAAGGCCAGACCCGCCAGACCGCTGATCCATGCCGTGGTCAGAATCGTTTGATCGCTGAACCAGTTCCAGCGCGGGCCTTCTTCGAGGGTGTATTCCAGGCAGCCGAGAAACAGCGCGAGAAACACCATGCTCAGGTAGTCCGCGCCCTTGAGCAGCGCCAGTTCCGGCTGGTCGATCTTTACCAGCATTGGTACTGCGACGGCGACGAAAATCCCCGGCACCAGGTTGATGTAGAACAGCCAGTGCCATGAGGAAATGTCGGTAATCCAGCCGCCGATTACCGGACCCAGGGTCGGCGCCAGTGACGCCACGGCGCCGATGGTTGCGGCGGCGATCACCCGTTGTTTGCCGGTGAAGAAAAAGAACGCGGTGGTGAACACCAGCGGAATCATCGAGCCGCCGAGAAAGCCCTGCAGCGCCCGAAAGGCGATCATGCTCTGGATGTTCCACGCCACACCGCAAAGCAAACTGGCCAGGGTGAAGCCGACCGCCGAAGCACAGAATAGCCAGCGGGTGGAGAACACCCGCGACAGCCAGCCTGACAGCGGGATCACGATGATTTCGGCGATCAGGTAGCTGGTCTGCACCCACGCGGTTTCATCGGTGCCGGCCGAGAGCCCGCCGCCGATGTCGCGCAGCGAGGCCGAGACGATCTGGATGTCTAGCAGCGCGATGAACATGCCGATGCACATCGTGGCGAAGGCGAACACTTTGGTTGCGGTGGTCATGTCGGCGGCGTTGAACGGTTGCGCCGGGGCGGTGAGGGTGGTGCTCATGGTGCGACGGCCACGGCGCTGGATTCAGCGGGCGCGCGGGTGTCGACTTCAGCGGTGACCGACAAGCCTGGCCGCAGATGCCCGAGCACGCCGTCGGCCGGATCGAGCAGAATTCGCACCGGCACCCGCTGGACGATTTTGGTGAAGTTGCCGGTGGCGTTCTCTGGCGGCAGCACGCTGAATTGCGAGCCGGTGGCGGGGGCGAGGCTGTCGAGGCGGCCGTGGAACTCCTGGCCGGAAAGCACGTCGGCGCGGATGCTCACCCGTTGCCCGGGTTTCATCCGCGCCAGTTGGTCTTCCTTGAAATTGGCATCCACCCACAGACCGCTGGCCGGCACCACCGACAACTGTTGCGAACCCGCCTGAGCATAGGCGCCGACCCGCGCGCGGCGGTTGCNACGCCGTCAACCGGCGCGCGCAGCTCGGTGTAGCCGAGATTCAACTGCGCCAGATCACGCTCGGCCCGGGCTTGTTGCAGGGCGGCGCGGGCCTGTTGTTTCTGGGTGTCGATCACCGCCAGTTGGCGCTGGGCGGCGAGCAATTCGGCCTGGGCGCGGGCACTCAGGGCCTGGGCGGTCTTGAAGCTGGCGTCGGCGCGCTGGGCGCTTTCCACCGACACGGCATTGGTGCTGACCAGACGTTTGTAGCGCGCATTGTCATCCCGCGAGCGGGCGGTTTCGGCACCGGCGGCATCGATGCCGGCGCGGGCCTGGCCGATCACCGCTTGCTGCAGTTGTTCAGTGGCATCGAGGTTGGCCAGCAGCGCCTCTTCGGCGGCTACTGCGCCTTCGGCTTTGGCGAGGTTGGCGCGATAGTCGCGCGCGTCGAGGCGGATCAGCACGTCGCCGGCCTTGACCGACTGGTTGTCGCTGACCAGCACTTCTTCGATGTAGCCGGCAATCTTCGGCCCGATCACCGTGACGTCGCCACCGATGTAGGCATCGTCAGTCTCCTCGAGAAAACGCCCGGTGCTCCACCAATGACTGGCGTACACGCCGACCACGACCAGCGCGATCAGGCCAGAGCCGGTCAGCAGCAGGCGCTTGCGCAATGGCGGTTTGGCGGGGGTGACCGGGGCTGACAGGTCGGGCTCGAGGGTGGACATGGCGGTCATGGCGTAATACCTGCGGGAACGAGTAGTTATTACAGTCGTAATATGACGCAAGTAATATTTTGTGGCAATTATGTTTTTGTGCCGGTCGTCAGTTGCTTACCCGGCCTCGGGGTTTGGAGCGGTTTCGATGAATGACAGCCCTGGTAATGCGGGGCAGGTCTTCGAGTACTCGATGAAAGCCCTCGGGGAAACCCTGATGGCCTAGCGTTGAACACAGCAAAATCAAATGTTTAAGAAATGTAAGCGCTGTAGGAAGCGTCTTGCATTTGCGTAAGAAGGCTCTGACTATCACTCGCATTGATGAAGTGGCATTACGCCATTTCATGCTTGCAAGGATGTTGCGTGCCGTATTTGCTTCGCGCTGTTTCTCGTCGTCGCTTCACGCTTTGCCCGCTGTTGTCGGCCTTTGTGTTGAGTGTGTGTGCCTCCTCGATTCAAGCGGCTGACCCTGTTGCGCCGGGCCAGGAAGTGCTGCGCCAGCAGCAACAGCAACAGCGCGATCTGCAACAACTGCAGATGGAACAACGCAAGCGCCAACTGGAGCGCGGTGCGTTCGGTCCGGCACCGGCCACGCCGGCCATCCCGCAAACCGTCCCCCCCGATGAACGCTGCTGGCCACTGAGCGGCACGCGCATCGGCGGCGTTACGCTACTCGACAGCAACAAGCTCAACACGCGGATCAAACCGCTGCTGGCGCCGTGCATGGGCGTCGGCCAGATCAATCATTTGCTGGCGACCATCACCGCGATCTATGTCGAGCAGGGCTACATCGCCAGCCGCCCGTACCTGTTGAGCGCGCCGGCGGCGGGGCAGTCGCTGGACATCATGATCGACGAGGGCTACATCGAGTCCATCGAACTGGCCGATCAAAGCCTGCCCGTTTCGCTGGGCGGCGCGTTCCCGCACATGCTCGGCCAGCCGCTGAACCTGCGCGATCTGGAGCAAGGCCTCGATCAGTTGAACCGCTTGCGCTCGCTTGACCTGACCGCCGACATCGCCCCCAGCAGCCAGCCTGGCGCGTCGCGAATCATCCTGCGTTCGCGCACGGCCGGGCCGTCGCGCTGGGCGTTGGGGCTGGGCATGGACAACCTCGGCAGCGCCAGCACCGGGCGGGATCGCAACAGCGTCAGCCTGAGCGTCGACAGCCCGTTGCAACTCAACGACCTGCTGAGCCTCAGCGCCAGCGACACGTTGAATCAGGGCGACCGCTACAGTCGCAACGCCAGCCTGTATTACGCGATTCCCTATGGTTACTGGACCTACAGCGCATTCGCCAGCCACGCTGAATATCGCGCGCCGTTCAAACTGCCCAGCGCGATCCTGTACAGCACCGGCATCACCGATCAACTGAGCCTGCGCGCCGACCGCGTGTTGTGGCGCGACCAGAGCCGCCAGCTCAGCGCCAACCTGCAACTGGCACACAAGGACGTCGACAGCTACCTGGAGAATGTTCGCCTGGGCATTCAGAGCCCGACCCTGACCGTGGCCGAAGCCGGACTCAATCTGTTCTGGCTCGACCGTGCGGTGTGGAACCTCGACTTCACCTACTCGCAAGGCCTGCGCTGGCTGGGCGCCGATGACGACGCCAATCACGCGGTCAACAACCTGCCCAAAGCGCAATTTCACAAGTACCGCGCCGGCCTCAGCCAGTGGCGTAACGGCCAGTTCGGCGCGCAAGCGTGGCAGTGGCAAAGCCAGCTCAATTTGCAATACAGCCCCGACCCGTTGCCAGCCATCGAACAGTTGCTTGGCACCGACGATTCGGCAGTGCGCGGCTATCGGGTCAACAGCGCATCCGCTGCCAGCGGCGCGATCTGGCGCAACACCCTGCGTCTGCCCCTGCGTAACGACTGGCCGGTGCAGATCACCCCGCGCGTGGCGCTGGACAACGGCTGGCTCAAGGCCGACCACGGTGCCCAGAGCCAACGCCTGAGCGGCGCCAGCGTCGGGCTGAATCTGGGCTGGAAGAATCTGCAAGTGGACGTCGACTACCAGCGCGCCCTCAACACCCCCAACGGATTGCAGCACGAGCCAGAGACCTGGCTGATGCGCGTGGGGTTGCAGATATGAGCACCACCGAGACTTATCAAGCAGTGAATAAACAGCCGTCGGATCTGAGCGCGACAGCCACGGCCAATACTCAATCGCGCGCCGTGATGCCGTACTTACATGGAGACGTTTTTATGCCAGCACACACCTTTGCATTTCATCTTTCTCCTCGGGGCAAACTGCGCTGGGCGATCGCCAGCCTGTTCTTCGCCGTGCACCTGCCGACCGCTCTCGCCGGCGGTGTGGTGGTCGCACCCGGCCCCGGCGGCACCGCGCAATTGCAGACTCAGAGCGGCGTGCCCATCGTCAATATCGTCGCGCCCAACGGCTCGGGCCTGTCGCACAACCAGTTCCTCGACTACAACGTCGACCGTCAGGGGCTGGTGCTGAATAACGCCTTGCAGGCCGGGCAATCGCAGCTCGCCGGGCAACTGGCGGCCAACCCGCAACTTCAGGGGCAGGCGGCGAGCGTGATCCTCAACGAGGTGATCAGCCGTAACCCTTCGGCGATCAATGGCGCCCAGGAAATCTTCGGCCGCGCCGCCGATTACGTGCTGGCCAACCCCAACGGCATCTCGGTGAACGGCGGCAGTTTCATCAACACGCCGAACGCCAGTCTGCTGGTCGGTCGTCCTGAATTGAACGACGGCAAACTGCAAGCACTGAACACCCGCGATGCCAGCGGTCAGTTGCAGGTTCAGAGTGGCGGCCTGCGTAATGCCGAGGGTTCGGTCAACCTGATCGCCCCGCGTATCGACAGCCAGGGCCGCATCGACGCCCGCGATCAACTGAACCTCACGGTCGGACGCAATCAGGTGGATTACGCCAGCGGTCAGGTAAAAACCGTGGACCCGGCGGGCAACACCACCGATCAACGCATCGACGCCAGCCTGTTTGGCGCGATGCAGGCCGGGCGCATCAACATCGTCAGCACCGCCGAAGGCGCGGGCGTGCGTGTGGGTGCGGTGCATGTGGCCGGGCGTGACGGCGTGCAGATCCGTTCGGCTGGCGACCTGAGTGTCAGCGGTGAAGCCGTCCCCAACAGCCTCGAAGTGACCCGTGCCGGTATTCGCAGCAGTCAGGGCGATGTCGGCCTGCACAGCGGCAACGATCTGACACTGGCCGCCACCGACGTCAGTGGTCGCGACGTCAGCGTCAATGCCAAGCGCAATCTGACCCTGAGCAGCGTCGAAAGCCGCAAGCTTCAGCAGACGCGAGAAAACTGGAGCAACAGCACCATCGGCATCACTTGGGAAACCTACGACCGCACCCAGACCGACAGTGAAACTCGCCAGCACGGCAGCCAGATCGTCGCCAGCCGCGATGCGAAATTGTCTTCCGGCAAAGACACCGAACTCAAAGCGGCCAAAGTTGAAGCGGCGAAAAATCTCGATTTGCACAGCGGCGGTGATCTGCGCCTGACTGCGGCCACCGAAAGCCACACTCAGACCGATCAGGGCAACCATCGCAAGCATTTGTGGAAGGCTGACTGGAACAGCAGCAGCGAAGAGCAGCGCAGCCTCGGCAGCCAGTTGCAGGGTGGCAATATCGCGCTGCAAACCGCCGCGTTGTTGCGTTCCGAAGGCGCCGAACTGAACAGCGCCGGCGATGTGAAACTGACGGGCAAGCAAGTGGACGTCACCACCGCCACGCGCACCAGTCGCAGTAATAACAACAGCTACTCCGGCGACCTGGTTGGCGGCGGATTCTTCGGCAAGACCGGTGACGCCGACAAGGGCCAGACCCGGCATCAGGGCAGCAAAATCAATGCGGCCGGCAAACTGATCGTCAAGGCTGATGACGTGCGCATCAGCGGCAGCCAGGTCCGTGGCGGCACCGAGGCCAGCGTGATCAGCGATCAGGGTTCGCTGGTGATCGACGGCGTGCAGGACACCTCGCACAGCAACAACCACGACAAGGACAGCAAGTTCTTCGGCATCAGCAAGGACGAATCGCGGCAGAACGCCAGGGACAGCACCACGCTGCGCAGCGAGCTGGTCTCCGACAGCAACCTCAAGCTCAAAAGCGCCAAGGACATCGAAGTGGCCGGTTCCACGGTCAAGGCTGGCGGCGCGCTGACGGCGGACGCTGCCGGTGATGTGAACGTGCATTCCACGCAGAACAGCCACGACAGCAGTTCGACCACCGAGACCCGTGGCTTCGATGCCTACGCCAAAGAGCAAACGCCGGAGCAATACCGCGCCGGGGTGCACTATGAAGACAAGCAGCAGACCGTCACCCGCAACGACGTCAACCAGCAAGGTTCGAGCCTCAGCGGCGGCAGCGTGCAAGTGAAGGCCGGCGGCGATCTGACAATCAAGGGCGGTGAAGTCAAATCCACCGCCGGCGACACCACGCTGGGCGGCAAAAATGTGTCGTTGCTGGCCGAACAGGACAGCCACAAAACTTCGACCGACACCTCCAGCACCGGCGGTGGTTTCTACTACACCGGTGGCCTCGACCGCGCCGGCAGTGGTGTCGATTTTGCCCACAGCACCACGCAAGACAGCAGCAGCAAAACCACCGCGCAAACCACCAACGTGCAGAGCAGCGGCGGCTTGACCCTCAACGCCGACAAGCTGGTGACCGAAGGCGCGCAGGTCAAGGCTGGCAACAGTCTGAACGTCGCGGCCAACGAGATCGACAACCGCGCGGCAAGCAACACCGAAAGCAGCAGCCATAACCAGAGCAACTGGTCGGCGGACATCGGCGCCAATGTCGAGTACAAGGACATCGCCCGCCCGATTGCCGGTGCGGTCAAGGATGTGCTCAACGGCAAGGTGCCGGACAAGGAAGGCCTGAGCAATCTTGGCCAGCCGAACGTCGGCCTCGACGTGGCGATCGGTCACGGCAGCGCCGACAAGACCGAGCAGAGCAGCAACGCGGCAGTCAGTCGTTTCGATGGCGGCAGTGTCGACGTGAAAAGCGCCGGCACCCTGCGTGACCAGGGCACTCAGTACAGCGCGAGCAACGGCAAGGTCAACATCAGCGCTGACACACTGGTTGCCGATGCCGCGAGCAACACTCACAGCAGCACCGATAACTCAGTGGACGCCAAGGTCGACGTGCGCGTCTACACCAAGACCGGCGAAGACGTAAACGTCGCCGGCAGCGGCGCGGGCGGCAACCGCTACGCCAGCAAGGACAGCAGCACGGCGGTGGTCGGCGGTTATGCCGGCAATCAGGGCGTGAACATCAAAGTGGGCGGTGACGCGCAGTTCGCCGGCAGCCGTTTCGACGGCGCGCAGGGCGGTGTGAACATCAAGACTGGCGGCGATCTGGCGCTGAATCAGGCCAATGATCGCCAGAGCAGCAGCGACTCCAGCCTGCGCGGCAACGGCTCGCTGACGGTCGGCACCATGCCGGGCACCGACGGCACCAACGTCGACCTCGGCGCGGGCTTTCAGCTCGATCATACCGGCAAGCAGACCACTGACACTCAGGCTCATGTGGCGAGCATCAGCGGCAACGGCTCGGTGCAACTGAGCAGCGGCGGCAATCAGGTTCAGCAAGGCACGAAGATCGACAGCGCCGGCGCTATCGATCTGCACGCTGACGGCAAACTTGATCTGCAAGCGGCCACCGATACCCACACCGCGATCGGCAGCAATCTCGGCGGCGGTTTGAAGGGCGGCGGCAGCAAATCCAGCAGCGAGAAGAGTCGCGATCAGGGCGGTAATCTGAGCGGCAACTTCAATATCGGCCGGATCAACGAAAGCTCGCAGACGTTGACCGGTGGTCAGCTCAACAGCCAGAGCAACGTCGCGTTGAGCGGTGATGCGGTGCACCTGCAAGGCACGCAAGTCGGCGCGCCGAACGTCAGCATCGATGCGCAGAAGGGTGGTTTTGTTCAGGAGTCGGCGCAGTCTACCGAGAGCCGCAACAACTGGAACGTCGCGCTGAATGCCGGCGGCAACCTGAGCAGCAAGACCCCGACCGCCGCCGATGAACAGGCCAGCAGCGACCACGGCTTCAACGCCGGGGCCAAGGTCGGCGTCGATTACCTGCAAGACACCACCCAGCAGAACAGCCAGATCAAGGCTGACAGCGTGGTCCTCAACAGCGCAGGCGATGCACAACTGTCGGGGGCGCGGATCGACGCGAACACTGTCAGTGGCAAGGTCGCCGGTGATCTGACCGTCGACAGCCGTCAGGACTCGAAGACGCAAGCCAGGGTCGATGTCGATCTGGGCCTGACGGCGAAGAAGAACCCACCGAGCGACAAGGAAAAACTCGCCGGCACTGACTACAAACCAACGTTGAAAGCGCAGGGCGAATACGCGCACAAGGACAGCGTGGCGCAGGCGTCCGGCATCAGTGGCAATCAGGGTGTGAAGTTGAACATTGGTGGTGGCACGCAGCTGACCGGCGCGCGGATTTCATCGACTGAGGGCAAGGTCGATCTGGGCGGTTCGAAGGTCGGTAGCAGCGATCTGGTCAATCGTGAATATGGGGTGAAAGCCGGGCTGGACCTGCCGCAGAAAACCGAGGAGAACGCACCGAAGGTGTCGTTCGATAACGGCAATCTGAAAGTCGGTCCGGTGACCCTGAGCGGGAATCTGGACAGCCAGACCCTGCAGGCCGGGATCGACGAAAAAGGCTGAGCAGCACAGCTGTAAAAACTGTGGGAGCGAGCCTGCTCGCGATAGCGTCAGTTCAGTCAGCGAAGCTGTTGACTGAACCGGTGCCTTCGCGAGCAGGCTCGCTCCCACATTGTTTTTTGTTTCGATGAGACTTTGAGGTCAGTTCGAAGCCTTCGCTTTACCCGCATTCATCAGCACAACCACCGCCAGCAGCGCCGACAGGATCGAACCCAGCAACACCCCAACCTTCACCGAATCGACCAGATGCGGCGCGCCCGGAAAGGCCAGTGCGCCGATGAACAGGCTCATGGTGAAGCCGATCCCGCAGAGCAGGGCGACGCCGTACAGTTGCAGCCAGCTCGCGCCTTGCGGCAGTTGCGCCAGACCACTGCGAATCGCCAGGGCGCCGAGGCCGAGGATGCCGATCTGCTTGCCGAACAACAGGCCCAACGCGACGCCCAGCGGCACCGGCTCAAGCAGGTTGCTCGGGGAAATACCGCTCAATGACACGCCCGCGTTGGCGAAGCCGAAGATCGGCACCACGGCGAACGCCACCCACGGATGCATTTTTTCTTCGAGGTAGAGCAGCGGCGAGTTGTGCTCGTCTTCCGGGTTACCCAGCGGAATGCACAGGGCCAGAATTACCCCGGCGAGGGTCGCGTGGATCCCCGATTGCAGCATGAAGAACCACAGCAGGGCACCGGCGATCAGGTACGGCCACAGCTTTCTGACCCCGCAGCGGTTGAGGATCACCAGCAGCGCAATCACCGCCAACGAGGCCAGCAGCATGCTTATCGACAGGCCGCTGGTGTAGAAAATCGCGATGATCACCACCGCGCCCAGGTCATCGAGGATGGCCAGCGCCGAGAGGAAGATTTTCAACGAGACGGGCACCCGTTTGCCCAGCAGCGACAGCACGCCCAGGGCAAAAGCAATGTCGGTGGCAGCGGGGATCGCCCAACCGCTCAGGGTCTGTGGATTGCCCCAATTGATCGCAACGTAGATCAAGGCCGGGACCAGCATCCCGCCCAGTGCGGCAAAGCCCGGCAGCGCGCGCTGCCCCCAGGTCGACAACTGACCGGCGAGCATTTCGCGCTTGATCTCCAGGCCCACCAGCATGAAGAAGATCGCCATCAGGCCATCGTTCACCCAATGCTCGATCGACAGACCAGCGACTTTGATGTGCAGGGTCGAGAAGTAGGTGGCTGCCCAAGGCGAGTTGGCGACCAGCAGCGCGGCGAGGGCGGCGGCCATCAGGATCAGGCCACCGGCGGACTCGGCAGCGAAGAATCGGGTGAGAAAGGCCAAAGCAGACGGCGACTGCTGACGGGCAGCCTGCAGGCGTGACGGATCGTGGCTCATAGGCACGGGAACTCCGCGCGGCGGCCCGACCTGCGCTGAATTAAACCTGCCCTGCCGCGTTGTTGCGGTGGCACCCGGGCGGCATTTTACACAATAGGTGGGGGAAGGCGCGGTTTTACTGACGATTACCCTTGAATCGAGCGTTTCCAAGGAATGAATTGCCGGGCTTAATAGGAACCATTACTATTCGAACCCCTTTCCACAGCACGCTGTCATGACCCCCATGCTGCCCCGCAGACCCGGCTTTTTCGAGCATTACGAAGAGTTGATCGGCACTTGGACCCGGCGTCTGCGCAATCGCGCGCAGGCCGAGGATCTGGCGCACGACACCTTTGTGCGGGTGCTCGAATCCGATTCGGCAGCGGTGCAGCAGCCACGGGCGTATCTGCACCAGACCGCACGCAACATCGCGGTCGACGGTTATCGGCGTGAGGATCGGCGGGAAGCCATGGAGTCGCAGGCGATCGATCACAGTGTGTCGTCCACCGGCGACCCGGAGCATTACATGCAGGCGATCCAGTTGGCCGACTCCATCGAACGGGCGCTGCAGGAACTGCCGCTCAATTGCCGGAGGATTTTCGTCTGGCAGAAGATCGAAGGGCTGACTCAGGCAGAGATCGCCGAACGCCTGGGACTGTCCAGGAACATGGTCGAAAAATATATGATTCGCACCCTGCGGCATCTGCGCGACCGTCTCGACGGCATGCAGTCATGAGCGACCACCGCTTTTCATCCTCAGCCCGACAGGACATTCCATGATGGATACCCGTGATTGCGCGTGCGGGCAAACAACGGTGCGCGATGAAGCGGCACGCTGGTTTGTGCGTTTGCAGGAACCGCTGATCAGTGCCGACGAGCAGCAGCGCTTCGACGCTTGGCTGAACCAGCACCCGCAGCACCGTGACGAATTCCAGTTGCTGCAAGGTCTGTGGACAGCCGCCGATCTGTTACCGGCGCCACGCCTCAAGGCGCTTGTTGAAACACCGTCAACCCGCCGCGAGCGACGTCCTTTACTGCGTTATGCCGTGGCCGCCAGCGTGTTGGCGGTGGCGCTCGGGCTCGGTCTGTTCAGTGGTTTGAATCATCCGGGCGGCTATCACGCCGAGTTCGCCACGGCGTTGGGCGAACGCAAGCACGTGGCGTTGCCGGACGGTTCAGTGATTGATCTGAACAGCCGCAGCCGTCTGCAGGTGCGTTTTGAGCAGGATCGACGACTGATCGAATTGAGTGAAGGCGAAGCGATGTTCAGCGTTCAGCACGACACCGCGCGCCCGTTCGTAGTTGAGGCTGGCAGCGGCAAGGTCACGGTCACCGGCACGCGTTTCGATGTGCGCCGCGATCTTGCGCAAACCCGGGTTGCGGTGGAGCAGGGCACGGTCAAGGTGCAGGGGCGCAATGCACCGGACAATGCTTTCATCAACCTCACCGCAGGCCTCGGCACCCATGTCGACGCCGAGGGCAAAGTCGCTGCGGCCTATGCGGTCAACCCCGTCGAACTGACGGCCTGGCGCAGCGGCAAACTGGTGTTCAACAACGCCAGCCTCAGCGAAGTGGTGGCGGAGGTTTCGCGTTATCGCGACAAACCGCTGAAGGTCGCCAACGCGACGGTGGCCAACCTGCGCCTGACCAGCGTGTTCAAATCCGACAACACCGACGCCTTGCTCAAGGCCCTGCCAAACATCCTGCCGGTGGCCGTGCGCACCCTGGCCGACGGCAGTCAGGAAATAATTTCAAAATAACATTCAGGTTTTTTTCGAGTTCATCGTCTTCCTGTTCAACTGCAACTGGTTTGCATTAACAGACGCACACTCTTGCGATCCACAGGACTACGTTCGACGTGAAAAACACCTCAGCCCACAACAAAAAATCCCCTTGGCTGCCGCTGGCTCTCGCGCTGGCGGTCAATGCCGCCGTGCCGCTGGCCTTCGCCGCTGAAGCCATTCACATCCGCGCCCAGCCGCTGGGCCAGGCCCTGAGCGAACTTGGCCAGCAAACTTCGCTGCAGGTTTTCTTCAGCCCGGATCTGGTTGCTGGCAAACAGGCACCGGCGGTCGACGGCAACCTTTCCCCCGAGCAGGCGCTGCGTCAGTTGTTGCAGGGCAGTGGCCTGGAGTATCAGATCAACGAAGGCTCGGTGACTTTGGCTCCAGTCGCGACCGCCGCCAGCAATGGCCCGCTGGAACTGGGCGTGACCGACATTAAAGTGGTCGGCGACTGGCTCGGTGACGCTGATGCAGCGGTGGTGCAGAACCACCCGGGTGCGCGTACGGTGATCCGCCGCGAAGCCATGGTCGAGCAGGGCGCGATGAACGTCAGTGATGTGCTCAAGCGCGTGCCCGGCGTGCAGGTGCAGGACTCCAACGGCACCGGCGGCAGCGACATCGCGCTGAACGTTGGCGTGCGTGGTCTGACTTCACGACTGTCGCCACGCTCCACGGTGTTGATCGACGGCGTGCCGGCCGCGTTTGCACCGTACGGCCAGCCGCAACTGTCGATGGCGCCGATCTCTTCCGGCAACCTCGACAGCATCGATGTGGTGCGTGGCGCCGGTTCCGTGCGTTATGGGCCGCAGAACGTCGGCGGCGTGATCAACTTCGTCACCCGCGCCATCCCGGAAAAAGCTACCGGGGAAATCGGCACTACCCTGGAAACCTCCCGTTACGGCGGCTGGAAACACATCGACACGGCGTTCCTCGGCGGCACCGCCGACAACGGCATGGGCGTGGCGTTGTTGTATTCCGGGGTCAACGGCAACGGTTACCGCGAGCGCAACAACGGTAACGACATCGACGATGTGCTGCTCAAGACCCATTGGGCGCCAACCGATCAGGACGATTTCAGCCTCAACTTCCATTACTACGACGCCAGCGCCGACATGCCCGGCGGCCTGACGCAGAAGCAGTACGACGACAAGCCGTACGACTCGGTGCGCGATTACGACAACTTCAGCGGTCGGCGCAAGGACGTATCGTTCAAGTGGATTCGCCAGATCGACGAGCGTACCCAGGCAGAAATCCTCACCTACTACACCGACAGTTTTCGCGGCAGCACCATCGCCGCCCGCGACCAGAGAACCCTCAGCTCGTACCCGCGTTCCTACTACACCCTCGGTGTCGAACCGCGGGTGTCGCGGGTGTTTGACGTCGGCCCGACCACTCAGGAAGTCAGCGTCGGTTATCGCTACCTGAAAGAGGCGATGCACGAACAGTCGAGTCGTCTGGCGCTGCTCAACAATCAGCCGGTGGTCACTCCGACGTCCGACGGCCATGTGTTCCAGGACCGCACCGGTGGCACCGAGGCCAACTCGGTGTATGTCGACAACAAGATCGACGTCGGCAACTGGACCATCACTCCGGGCATTCGCTTCGAACACATCAGCACCGACTGGCATGACCGCGCCGTGCTCGATACTTCGGGCAAACGCGTGCCGGAGAAAAACCGCAGCATCGAGAGCAATGAACCGCTGCCGGCGCTGAGCGTGATGTATCACCTGTCGGATGCATGGAAACTGTTCGCCAACTACGAAACCTCGTTCGGCAGCCTGCAGTATTTCCAGCTCGGCCAGGGCGGCTCGGGTGACCAGACCGCCAACGGCCTGGAGCCGGAAAAAGCCAAGACTTACGAGATCGGCACGCGCTACAACGATGATGTGTGGGGCGGGGAAGTGACGCTGTTCTACATCGACTTCGATGACGAGCTGCAATACATCAGCAACGATGTCGGCTGGACCAACCTCGGCGCGACCAAGCATCAGGGCATCGAAGCGTCGGTGCATTACGACATGGCCGCGCTCGATCCGCGTCTCGACGGGCTGACCGCCAACGCCGGTTTCACTTACACCCGCGCGACCTACGAGGGTGAGATTCCGGGCTTCAAGGGCCGTGATCTGCCGTTCTATTCGCGGCAGGTGGCGACCGTAGGCTTGCGTTACGACGTCAATCGCTGGACCTACAACATCGACGGTTTCGCCCAATCGAAACAACGCTCGCCGGGCACCGGGGTCAACGCCGATGGCAGCTTCAACGGCAATTACATCACCGAAGGCACGGCCGATGGGCAGTATGGCGACATTCCGGGTTACGTGACCTGGAACGTGCGCGGCGGTTATGACTTCGGGCCACAAGTGTCGAATCTGAAACTGGGTGCCGGGGTGAAAAACGTCTTCGACAAGCAGTACTTCACCCGCTCCAGCGACAACAATTCGGGGATGTATGTCGGCGCGCCGCGGACGTTCTTCGTGCAGGCCAGCGTCGGTTTCTAATGACGCCTGATCCTGTGGCGAGGAAGCTTGCTCCCGCTGGACTGCGCAGCAGACCCGATTTTTTGGGGGTGCTCCACAACCCGGCGGGAGCAAGCTCCCTCGCCACAATGATGGGGTTCAGACCTTGAGGACTTTGCCGCCGATGGCGACGGC
This sequence comes from Pseudomonas sp. 22189, assembly GCF_052045635.1. Taxonomy (NCBI): domain Bacteria; kingdom Pseudomonadati; phylum Pseudomonadota; class Gammaproteobacteria; order Pseudomonadales; family Pseudomonadaceae; genus Pseudomonas; species Pseudomonas sp. 22189. Next base: position 6,250 of record NZ_JBQEPG010000009.1, on the reverse strand, counting down.
CACCAACAGCAGCGCCATCAACCCGAAGGCAAAACTCAGACTGCTGGCATGCGCGACAAAGCCGATCACCGCCGGTCCCGCCAGAATCCCTGCGTAACCCAGGGTGGTAATGGCTGGCACTGCGATGCTTTCCGGCATGACGGTTTGCTTGCCCACCGCGGTGTACAGCACCGGCACGATGTTCGAACAGCCCGCGCCCACCAGCGCATAACCCAGCAGCGCCGCTTCCCAGCTCGGCGCGAATGTCGCCAGAAACAGACCTGCAGCTGCCAACAGACCACCAAACAGAATGATCCGCGTAGCCCCGACACTGCGCACGATCCGGTCACCCAGCAGGCGTCCCACCGTCATGGTCAGGGCAAATGCGGCGTAACCCAAGCCCGCATACGCCGTGTCGATCCCGCGTTCCTGTGCGAGGAACACCGCGCTCCAGTCGAGCGCCGCGCCTTCGGTGAGGAACACGATGAAACACATCCCGCCGATGAACAGCACGATGCCGTGGGGAATGGCGAAGGCAGGTCCCGAGCTTTCACTGCCGTACGGCAACATGTGCGGTACACACTTGAACAGCGCGCCGGCCAACACCGCTACCACTACCAGCATCGCTGCCAGCGGCGTCAGGCCGAGGCCGAGCAGGGCGCTGACCCCTGCTGCGCCGACAATCCCGCCGAGGCTGAACAGGCCATGAAACCCCGACATCATATGCTTGCCACTGGCCCGCTCGACGATCACCGCTTGCAGGTTGACGGTCGAATCCACCGTGCCCAACCCGGCGCCGAACATGAACAGCGTGGCGATCAGCGCCGGTATCGACGACACCGTCGCCAGCAACGGCAGCGCCGCGCAGATCAGCAGGGTGCCGCCGGTGGCGACTTTGCGGCAGCCGAAGCGCGTGGCGAGAATCCCCGCCAGCGGCATTGCGAGAATCGAGCCGACGCCGAGGCACAACAGCAGCAGGCCCAACGTGCCTTCGTCGAGCCCGGCGCGAGCCTTGGCGTATGGCACCAATGGCGCCCACGCGGCAATGCCCAGGCCGGCGATGAAGAAAGCGATGCGCGTCGACATCTGCTGCAGGCGTCCGGGGACGAAGGTGTCTTGGGGGTTGAGGCTGGTCATATCGATCCTTGGCAAAAAACGTCGCGTCCCCCGAATGACAGTCATCGCGCGGCGAGGTTCGATCGCAGGTCTCGGGGCGGGGCAGCCGACATCCTAACCTGTAGGCGTGAGATTGCTCTCGATGACGGTGGATCAGGCAATGAAAAGGATGCCTGAAAGCCCGCTATCGCGAGCAGGCTCACGCCTACCGGGGATCGCGGTTTAAAGTGAGTGCTTCCACAAGACGAGCAGGGACGGTGATGACGCAGTTCTACGATGCGCGAGGCAATATTTACGGGGTGATTTCGCCGCAGGCACTTCGTGAGGCGGGGATCGATCTGCCGATGGGAGCCGCGCAGTGTGCTGTGTCGAGACCGGCGTGGAGTCAGGCAGCCATTGCGCTGTGCTGCGACTGGCCCGAGGGCCAGCGTCCGGCGGGGAGCAAGGCGCACCGCAGCGACGGTTTGCTGATCGGTCCGTTCCAGTCAGCGCCGCCGTTCGACGTGCTGATCGTCAACACCGACGGCACCTTGGCCGAGCGCAGTGGCAATGGCCTGACGATTTTTTCCCAGTCGTTGCTGGAGCAAGGGCTGATGCCAACGCAAGGGGCGTCGCTGCGAGTGCATCACGACAAGGGTGATGCCGTGGAAACCTCGGTGAAACCGGCCGTAGTCGAAGGCGTGAATGGTTTCTGGCTGGACCTTGGTCAACCGGGCTTCGGGCCTTCAGCGGTGGGTGCGCAGCAGGTTGAACAGCGCGGGTTCAATGGTCATGAGGTGAGCCACGTAGCGCCATTGGCACAACTCGATTCCGCGTGGCAGCACAGTCAATTCGTGCGCATCGGCAATCCGCATTGCGTAACGTTGTTGACCGACATCGCCGAGTTGCCGAGCAACTCACAAATGCGCCAGTCGCCATGGGCCGAAGGCCTGACCCGAATCGCCTACGCGATGCCGACGGGCGCCGGCCAGCCATGCCCGGCGGGCGTCAATCTGCAATGGGCCGCGCTTGAGTCAGCGCAGCGCATCATCGCCCGAGTGTTCGAACGTGGTGAAGGACCGACGGCGTCTTCCGGTACCAGCGCCAGTGCAGTGGCCTGTGCGGCATGGGCGGTGGGTTGGGTGGCGAGTGGGGAGGTACACGTCGTCATGCCGGGCGGGACGGCGCCGGTGTTGCTTGAAGAAGAGCGGGGCGAATTGATGCGGGTCAGGTTGTTTGGTACGGCTCGCTTGATCGGTTGAAGCGGCAATCGCCTTCGCTGGCAAGCCAGCTCCCACAGGGAAATGCATACCCATGCAGGATCGCGAGCATTCTGTAGGAGCTGCCGCAGGCTGCGATCTTTTGATCTTGTTTTTAGAATCAAAAACAAAGATCGCAGCCTGCGGCAGCTCCTACAGGAAATGGCGGTCAGTCAAGAGGGTTGTTGAACTCCACCACCGGCATCTGCCGCTTCATCAGCACCTTGCCGCCGCGAATCGAATACAGCGGCAGGCCCTGGCTGCGGATCACTTCGTAATCGCTGTCCGCCGACAGAATCAACAGGTTGGCCGGACGCCCCTGTTCCAGGCCGTAACGCTCGCCCAGGTGCATGGCCTTGGCGCTGTTGTCGGTGACCAGATCCAGCGCGTTCTGCAGGTTGCGATAGCCGAGCATATGGCAAATGTGCAACCCGGCCTCAAGCACGCGCAGGATGTTGCCGTTGCCCAGCGGGTACCACGGATCAACGATTGAATCCTGGCCAAAACACACGTTCATCCCGGCCTCCAGCAGCTCGTTGACCCGGGTCACGCCTCGACGTTTCGGGAAGTTATCGAAACGTCCCTGCAAGTGAATGCTTTCGGTCGGGCACGAGACGAAACTGATCCCGGAATGACCGAGCAAACGGAACAATTTCGCGCAGTAAGCGTTGTCGTAAGAGCCCATCGCCGTGGTGTGGCTGGCCGTGACCCGCGCGCCCATGTCGCGGCTGCGTGCCTCTTCGGCGAGTACCTCAAGAAAGCGCGAATGGGGGTCATCGGTTTCGTCGCAATGCACATCGACCAGGCAACCGGTGCGTTCGGCCAGGTCCATCAGAAACTTCACCGAACTGACGCCTTGGTCGCGGGTGTATTCGAAATGCGGAATGCCGCCCACCACATCGGCGCCCATGCGAATCGCTTCTTCCATCAGCTCGCGACCGTTGCGGAACGACTCGATGCCTTCCTGTGGGAACGCGACGATTTGCAGGTCGATCAGATGGCGGGTTTCTTCGCGGACTTCGAGCATCGCCTTCAGCGCGGTGAGCTGCGGGTCGGTGACGTCGACGTGGGTGCGCACGTGCTGAATGCCGTGAGCGGCCAAGGCTTGAATGGTCTTCTTGGCGCGGGTTTTGGTGTCTTCTTCGGTGATGGTGACCTTGCGCTCGCCCCAGCACTCGATGCCCTCGAACAGCGTGCCACTCATGTTCCAGCGCGGTTCGCCAGCAGTCAGCGTGGCGTCGAGGTGGATGTGCGGCTCGACGAAAGGCGGCACCACCAGATTGCCGCCGGCGTCGAGGTCGCCGGGGTTGAGGGTCGGGGCTTCGGTCTGGCGGCCGATGCTGCGGATCAGGCCGTCTTCCAGGTGCAGTTCGTGCAAACCTTCCTGGTTGCGCAGCCGGGCGTTGATGATGTGCATCAGGCGAATCCTTCTTTCTTATAGGTCTGGTAGTGGCGCACTGGCGCGACGGGCGCCGAGCAGGCCGGTGACGATGACATACGTTAGCGCGGCGGCGGCAATCCCTACCAGCGGCGCGACCCACGGCGAATGGAACGCGGCGAGCGTACCGACCGCGTAAGCCCCCAGCCCCGGCCAGTTGAACGCCGGCAGCCGTGTGTCGGCCAGACGCGGATAGCGCCCACGCCAGCGGAAGAAAAAGTCGGCCATGATCACCCCGCCAATCGGTGGAATCACCGTGCCCAGCAGGATCAGGTACGGCACCAGCATGTCGTACATGCCCAGCAGCGCGAGCAGGGTGCCGATCACCGCGCCGGCCAGGGTCACGGTCTTGCGCCGCCCGGTGCGCAGCAGGTTGCAACCGGCGACGGCGAAGTTATAGATGGTGTTGTCCTGGGTGCTCCAGATATTCAGTAACAGCATGGCCATTGCGGCCATGGCGAAGCCTTGCAGCAACAACACTTCAACCACGTCGGGCTGCTGATAGACGATTGCGCCGTAGGCACCGATCAGCACCATCAGGCCATTGCCGATGAAAAATCCGATCAGGCTCGCCAGCACGGCAACCCGTGCCGAGCGCGAGAAACGTGTCCAGTTGGTGGCCTGCGTCGCGCCGCTGACGAAGGTGCCGAACACCAGCGTGATCGCGGTCGACCAGTCCAGCGAACCGCTCGGCACCACCGCCAGCAACCCATCGAGGCCACCGACTTTCACGGTCGCAACCCACATCGACAGCATCAGCAGCAACATCATTGCCGGCACCGCGATGTACGACAGGATCTCCAGGCCGCGATAACCAACATACGCCGTGGCGCAGAACACCAGGCCGAACAGCACCATCAGGCCCAGCACCGTGCCTTGCTCCAGCGCGAAGTATTTGCCAATCACCACGGCGGCGGTTGCAGTGCCCCAGGCGTACCAGCCGATCTGGGTAAATCCCAGGATCAGGTCACTGAGTTTGCTGCCAACCTCACCAAAACAGAAACGCCCCATCAGCACCGAATTAAGCCCGCTCTTGAAGGCGATATAACCCAGACCTGCCGCGTACAGCCCGAGCAGCAGGTTACCGACGATGATCACCGCCATCATCTCGCCAAAACTGAAGGCCACGCCGAGCTTGCCGCCGGCAAACATGGTTGCGGTGAAAAATGTGAATCCCAGTAACACCATGGCGGTCGAGGCCAGGCCTTTTCGCGCATGCATCGGGACTTCGCTGAGGGGGTAGTCGTTGCCGGGATCGTTTTGCGTCATGGGGCGTTCCTTGCTGAATAGGGGGGACGCGAAGCAGGTTGCAGTGGTCGTGCCAAATCCGGTTGGCGCGGGTTATGTATAGACGAGACACATGGATTGGCGCGAAAGCGGTGCAACCGAATGCACCCGAGCCCAAAGTGGGAGCGAGCCTGCTCGCGAAGGCGGCGAGTCAGGCGACATCTGCAATGGCTGATATTCCGCTTTCGCGAGCAGGCTCGCTCCCACCAGGAATGGGTGTTGGGTCAGAGGAATCTGAGCAATGCAGCGACGATCGCTTCCGGGGCGTCCTCCTGAACGAGGTGGCCGGCGTTGGGGATCGGGTGAAATTGTGATCCCGGGATCATCTGGTGTAACGCCCGACCCCGTTCGATGGGAATCCACTGATCGACTTCACCCCAGAGAATCTGCACCGGGCAGCGGATGCTTGGGTACAGCGGTTCGGCCTCGCGGGTGTAGCGTTCGTCCATCTGCGCGATCTGCCGATAGAACGCCGCTTGCCCCGGATCGCCGAGCCACGGTTGCACGTAGGGCGCCAGTTCAGCGTCGGGGATGTCGCGGTGAATCGCCCCGCGAATGTAGGTCGGGACGATCGCGCGCTGGATGTAGTCCGGCAGGCCGCTGAACGCCGTTTCATGCTGGCGCACATGCTGCACGAACGGCGATCCCCATGGCGTCAGCGCCACCGGATCGATCAGCGTCAGGCTGCGGTAGTCCCTGCCATTGAGCAAGTGTGTGCGCAGTGCGGTGGCGCCGCCGAAATCGTGGGCGACCACGTCTGGGCGCTGGATGTTCCAGTGATCGAGCAAATGCGCGAGAAGTTGATTCTGCACGCCGAGGGAAACGTCGGCGTCCGGTTGTGCGGAGCGTCCGTAGCCCAGCAGGTCGAAATAATGCACCCGGTGACTGGCAAAGAAATGCGGCGCGATGCGGTGCCACACATACGATGAGAACGGCGTGCCATGCACGAACACCAGCGGCGGGCCGTCACCGCGCACGGTGTAGCGTATGGGATGCCCATCGAAATCGAAGACCTGATCCAGCAGCCAGTCCGTCATCGGCCTGTCCTCTTGGCGGGGTTGAGCCAAAAAGCATAGGCATAAAAAGCAGCCGTGAAGGCTGTTCTCTATTTTCCTGACAAAACACCATTCCCTGTGTAGGAGCTGCCGCAGGCTGCGATCTTTTGATTTTGAATTTAAAAAACAAGATCAAA
>NZ_JBQEPG010000008.1:0-257849 GCF_052045635.1 Pseudomonas sp. 22189 | reverse complement strand
GCGATGGTGCGTCGATTGGATGATCTTCAGGAAATGGAGCAGATGGAGCTCAATCGTCTGGATGTGTCCGACGAAAAGGTCAAAGACTCGATCAACTCCGTTCTGCGCCACATCGAAAAAGAGATCGCTGAAACGCACAAAGCGATCAAGAAACACATCGATGATGATCCGGACATGCGCCAGATGCGCGACTTGATCGTGACCATCGACGGTATCGGGCAGAAAACCCTTGAGCGGCTGCTGGCCGAGCTGGGCGACCTGCGCAAATACGACGACCCTCGCAAACTGGTCGCTGCTGCAGGGTTGAACCCTAAGCTGCAGGAGTCAGGAAAACTCAAAGGCAGAACAATTATTTCGAGGGTCGGCTCGGCTCGCGTTCGGGCGGGTCTGTACATGCCAGGCCTGGTAGCGCTGAGGCACAACGAGGCGATCATCGCCATGAAGGAACGCTTGAAGGCCAATGGCAAAGCCCCCAAACAGATCATCTGTGCAGCCATGCGCAAGTTGTTGCACTTCGTCTACGGAGTGCTCAAATCGGGCCAACCATTTGACCCGAAATTGGCACTTGCCCGGTGAGGGGCAAGACGGTATCTACATGGGGTGGTTTGCAAGCATCAGGCAAAAAAATGCCCCGCAGTTGGCGGGGTATTTTTGTTTTGGCGATTCGACGCTTACAGCCCGTCGAGCATCGCCTTGTTACGCACCGCACCCTTGTCGGCGCTGGTCGCCAGCAGGGCGTAGGCCTTCAGAGCGGTGGTCACTTTGCGTGGACGCTGTTCGACCGGCTTCCAGCCTTTCTTGTCCTGCTCGACCCGGCGTGCAGCCAGTTCTTCATCGCTGACCAACAGGTTGATCGAGCGGTTCGGAATGTCGATCAGCACTTTGTCGCCATCCTGAACCAGACCGATCGCGCCGCCGGCCGCGGCCTCTGGCGAAGCGTGGCCGATCGACAAGCCGGAAGTACCGCCGGAAAAGCGACCGTCGGTGAGCAACGCACAGGCTTTGCCCAGGCCTTTGGACTTCAGGTACGACGTCGGGTAGAGCATTTCCTGCATGCCCGGGCCACCTTTCGGACCTTCGTAGCGAATGATGACGATGTCGCCTTCCTTCACTTCGTCGGCAAGGATGCCGCGCACCGCGCTGTCCTGGCTTTCGAAGATTTTCGCGTTGCCTTCGAAGACGTGGATCGACTCGTCAACGCCGGCGGTCTTCACCACGCAGCCGTCCAGCGCGATATTGCCGTACAGCACGGCCAGGCCACCTTCTTTCGAATAGGCGTGTTCGAAGCTGCGGATGCAGCCGTTTTCACGGTCGTCATCCAGGGTTTCCCAACGAGTCGACTGGCTGAACGCAGTCTGGGTCGGGATGCCCGCCGGGCCGGCCTTGAAGAAGTGATGCACGGCTTCGTCGGTGGTCTGGGTGATGTCCCACTTGGCGATGGCTTCTTCCATGCTGCGACTGTGCACGGTCGGCAGGTCGGTGTGCAGCAGGCCACCACGGGCCAGAGAGCCGAGAATGCTGAAGATGCCCCCGGCGCGGTGCACGTCTTCCATGTGGTACTTCTGGATGTTCGGCGCCACTTTGCACAGTTGCGGCACGCTGCGCGAGAGACGGTCGATGTCGCGCAGATCGAAATCGATCTCGGCTTCCTGGGCGGCCGCCAGCAGGTGCAGGATGGTGTTGGTCGAACCACCCATGGCGATGTCGAGCATCATCGCGTTCTCGAACGCCTTGAAGTTGGCGATGTTGCGCGGCAGCACGGATTCGTCGTTCTCGCCGTAGTAACGCTTGCACAGCTCGACGATGGTGCGGCCGGCCTGCAGGAACAGCTGCTCGCGATCACTGTGGGTAGCGAGGGTCGAACCGTTGCCCGGCAATGCCAGGCCGAGGGCTTCGGTCAGGCAGTTCATCGAGTTGGCGGTGAACATGCCGGAGCACGAACCGCAGGTCGGGCAAGCGCTGCGCTCGTACTCGGCGACTTTCTCGTCAGAAGCGCTGGAGTCGGCGGCGATCACCATGGCGTCGACGAGGTCGAGGCCGTGGGAAGCGAGTTTGGTTTTGCCTGCCTCCATTGGGCCGCCGGACACGAAGATCACCGGAATGTTCAGGCGCAAGGCGGCCATCAGCATGCCGGGGGTGATCTTGTCGCAGTTGGAGATGCAGACAATGGCGTCGGCGCAGTGGGCGTTGACCATGTACTCGACGGAGTCGGCGATGATCTCGCGGCTCGGCAGCGAATACAGCATGCCGTCGTGACCCATGGCGATGCCGTCATCCACGGCGATGGTGTTGAATTCTTTCGCTACGCCACCGGCGCGTTCGATCTCACGGGCAACCAGTTGACCGAGGTCTTTGAGGTGCACGTGGCCCGGCACGAACTGGGTGAAGGAGTTGGCAATGGCGATGATCGGCTTCTTGAAGTCGTCATCTTTCATCCCGGTGGCGCGCCACAGTGCGCGGGCGCCGGCCATGTTGCGGCCGTGGGTGGATGTTTTCGAGCGGTAATCTGGCATGGAGCACTCCGGGCGGCTAAATCAGGTATCAAAAGGGAGTGAGCTTCTATTGACGTCTGGAACACTCAGAAATGGCCGTGTGTCCTGGATGTTGCTGATGACTTTGCGGGATCGCCGCTTGCCTCAGCCTGAGCTCATAAACCCGCCGGGGATGAATGGCGATGAATCAGCCGATTCTACACCGCTGGCGTCTGGAGGGAATGGCGCAAAGCGTTGTTCCAGTGCCGACGGTGCGTATGGCATGACGACTGGCAGGCTCAATCGCTGCCAGAGGGCGTGACGGCGCCGTTTTCGATGACGCTGGCGCGATGGCTGATCCGCTTGTTCAATGCCAGTGCGATGCAACTGAGCAGAACAAAACTGTAGCCGAGGGTCGCTTGCAGATTGCTCGGGCTGAGGCTGATCAGTGCGCTGATCAACCCACCACAAATAAAAATGATTGTGCTGCCGGCCGAGGCTGACGTACCGGCGTTCTCCGGGAACAGGTCCATGGCTCGTGAGGTGGCGGCCGGGCGTGAGATGGTGGTGCCGGCGGTGCAGATCAGCATCGGGATCAATACCGTGGCGGGCGAGAGCGCGAAGTGCTGCGACAGAAATAGCATCACCAGCCCCGCCAGCAGGATCAGGCTCAACCCGGCCACGATCTGTTGCGCAGAACTGATGCGTCGGCTCAATAGCGCGGCGGCAATTCCGCCTGTTACATAGGCCGCACCGTAGATCAGCAGGATCAACGAGAAGTCGAAGGCGGACAGCTGCAATTGATCCATGAAGATCAACGGCGAAATGACGATGAACGAGAAGTGGCAGGCGAATGCGAAAGCTGAAATCAGCCAGTAGCCGACGAACTCGAAATCCCCGAGCACCCGTCGATAGGCTCTGAGGAAATTGAGCGGTGTAGCGTTGACGTCTGGCCGAGCACCGTCGAGAAATAGCCAGGCCTTGAGCAACACCGCAGCCGCGAGTGCGATGAACAGCCAGAAGCTGCCGCGCCAGCCCAGGGCCGCTTGCAGGAAGCTGCCAGCCAGCGGTGACAGGGAGATGAAGATCCCGGTGGCGGTCACCATCAGGATTCGCAGGCGGTCGCGCTCCTTGCCATCGAACAGATCCTGTACCAGCGCCTGCGACAGGACAAAACAGCCGCAGCCGATGGCCTGCACGATGCGAAAGGTCATGAACAGCGTGTAGTGACTGGTCATCACGCAACCAATGGCGCCGAGGATCGAGACTCCCATGCCGGCGAGTAAAAGTCCCTTGCGCCCGATGACGTCGGACAACGGCCCGATCACCAGTTGGGCGAAGGCAATGCCCACGGCAAACAGGCTGATCGACAGCGCGATGTCGGCCGGAGTGCGGGCGAAGTGTTCGGCCAGCGCCGGGAACGACGGCAGCAGAACATCCAGCGGAAACACCCCCAGCAGCACCATGGCCAACAGCAGACTGACCGCCCCGCGGCGTTGTCGGGTTGTTACTGCCTTTCGTCCTTCACGCATCGATCAGTCCTGCCTTGGCGAAAAGTTTACGGTTGTTGGGTAGTGCGAAAAATCCGGCCCTTTCGAGTGCGGCAAGCGTGGCCACGGCTCCGGATCTGGCACGCTGGCGGCTGGCGTGCTCGTTGGTCAGGCTGTCGAGGATTTCCTTGATCGCACCTTCGCCGATACCGGCGCGGCGCAGGCTTTGGTGCAGCCATTGCTCGTCGACTTCGAAGAAGGTCGCCAGGGTCTCCAGCAAGGTTCTGGCAACGAAGGCGCGCTGGCGGCTGTTCAGGGTCAACCAGAGGTAGTGGAAGACTTCGGAAAAAAACCGGCTGTGGCGCGCTTCGTCAGCGAGGTGATCGCGCAACATGTCATTCACGCTGCTGACCAGCGTTTCCCGACACACATCCAGCAGCTCCCGGGCAATGATGGTTTCCGAGACGAAACCCAGCAGAAACCATGCCAGTGGGCGTTTACTCTCCGGCGTTCGGGCAATCTGACCGGTCAGGCGGGTGATGCGCAGCGGCATCTGCGGGCGACCGGTAAAACCATGCAGTTCGGCGATCTGTTCGGCCAGATGATGGGAGAACAGCGCGTGATAACCCTCGTCGGTATACAGCTGCAGCGCGGCGGTTTTCATCCGTGGAGGAATGTACGCGGGCAACTCGCCGTGGACGATGGTTTCCACGGCGCGGTTGACGATGCGGTGTTCAAGCAGCGTGGTGTAGTCCAGGAAGTGCACCAGGTGGCTGGCTGCCAGCCGATGCATGACCTTGCTGCCTGCGGCTTCGATGGCCGGGTGGGACAGATACGGCAGGAAGGCCGGCGGGAACCAGAAGCGGGTCTGCAGTTGCAGCTGCAGGTCTTCCGGCAACCGGTAGTCGTGCCGGCTGGTGCGTACCGAAGCGTGGTTGTTCCAGTCGCCGAGGGTGAATCGAAGCGCCCAGGACGTTGGCGCTTCGGGAAGATCCGTGGATGGCACGTTCATGTCCGTGTCTCCAGCAACAGGTCGCGCATTTCCTGACACATCGCCTGACCGTCGCTGGCACCGCAGCCGACAAAGAACAACGGTTGTTCAGCGCTGCCTTCGAGCTTGAGCAGGGCTTCGACCTGCCGATCAGCGAATGCCCCGGTCAGCCACGTTCCCAGGCCCAGCGCCGTGGCCACCAGTTGAAAGGTCTGCGACAGATGACCCGCCTCGACGAACGCCATGCGATAGGCGCGCGAGTGTTCATACTTCCACCAGAGCTTGTCGAAACGAGCGGTGATGAACAGGCCCAGAGGCAGGTTATTGATGAAATGCTGGCCCGCCAGCAAATGGCCGAGCGCAGGTTCGGGCAATGGGTTGACCCGGCTGAGCGTGTGGTCTGCCGGGTGATAGGCGTAGAGGCCCGGCTCAAGACCCTCGATATTGCGTGCCAGAAGAAAGCCTTCACAGGCATTCAGTCCACCCCCGGAGGGACTGCTGCGACGGGCGCCGAGGCCTTCGGCGATGCTTTCGTCGCGGTCAAGGTCGCGATGGTGAAGAAAACCCAGTGTGAGATACATCAGCGTGCCGACGTCGCCGAGCGTGATCGCTTCGCCAGTAAAGGAGCGGCAGGTTTTTCTCAAGCGCAGGACATTACCCAGGCTGGCGACGGTCAGGGCCGCAGAGGCGGGCAGGGCGATTCGAAGTGCGTCTTCAAGTATCGGGCGATCTTGAGCGGGTGCCGGTGTGGTCAGCACCGCACTGCAATGGTTCAGGTATTGCCTGGACCACTCATGAATATTCTGGGGTGTCTGTTCGCAGGGAATGTTCTGGGTACCAATATGATAAATCTTCGACAGCTCGTCCCAGCCCCATGGCGGACTGTCTATTTTTGCAACGGTTAATATGCCCGCGTTCAGAAGTTGTGAGTCTATTATGTTGCGTCTGTCGAACTGTTCCGGGTTATTGATAAGTTGTGCAAGTCGACAAGAGTAAGTCAGGTCAAGTTCATGTTGGGTGTGGTCTTTATAGTTCCAGACTATTTGTCCGGGCGTGCGCGGCAATATGAATAAATAAGGATTGATGTACATGTTGTATTCATCACTCTGGACGTAGTCGAAAGAACGCTGGGGTGCCGGCAATCCCCAGCGTTCCGGTTTACTTAGCGGGCTTTAGGCGCAACCAGAAAAGCCAGGTTTGCGATTTTGTTGGTTTCCAGAGTAATTGCTTTCATAAGTATGAACTCCTTGTTCATTGAGAGTGAATGTCACCGTCGTGGTGACAACTTAATAATAGGTTGTAATGAATTATTGGCAAGCGATACTTGGGTAGGAAATTTCTATTAATTTTGTCGGAGTGGATGTGCTGCAAGGTCAAGTTTGTAAGTTTTTGATCTTGAAATTCAATGCGCAGGGAAATGTCCTGCGTACATGTAGGAAGTTAGTTGTAGGAAAAGGAAAGGAATTCGACGATATTGCATCGCCGTAAAGCAACGGGAAGCCCGCAGGCTCCCCGTTTCATGAGCCAATCAGCTGTTCGGCAGCAGACGGCAGGTGATGCTCTTGATGTAGCGAGTCTCGGCGATAGCCGGGTGTACTGGATGGTCCGGACCTTGACCGCCGCGTTCGAGCAACTGGATGTTGCGGTCCAGGTGACGGGCGCTGGTCAGCAGGATGTTCTGCAGGTCGTCTTCCGGCAGGTGCATGGAGCATGAAGCGCTGACCAGAATGCCGTCCTTTGTGAGCAGACGCATGGCTTGTTCGTTCAGACGACGGTAGGCGCCTTCGCCGTTCTTCATGTCTTTCTTGCGCTTGATGAACGCAGGCGGATCGGCAACGATCACGTCGAAACGTTCTTCGCTGGCCTTGAGTTCCTTCAGTGCTTCAAAGACATCGCCTTCGATGCAGGTCATCTTGTCGGCGAAGCCGTTCAGCGCGGCGTTACGCTCGACGCCGTCGAGGGCAAAGCCCGATGCATCGACGCAGAACACTTCACTGGCGCCGAACGCAGCAGCCTGCACGCCCCAGCCACCGATGTAGCTATAGAGGTCGAGGACACGTTTGCCTTTGGCGTAAGGGGCGAGGCGGGCGCGGTTCATGCGGTGGTCGTAGAACCAGCCGGTTTTCTGGCCGCCAATGACCGGCGCTTCGAATTTCACACCGTTCTCTTCCAGGGCTACCCACTCCGGCACCAGGCCGAACACGGTTTCGACGTAGCGGTTGAGGCCTTCGGCATCACGGGCGGCGGAATCGTTTTTGAACAGGATGCCGCTCGGCTTGAGTACTTGGGTCAGTGCAGCGATCACAGCATCTTTATGCGCTTCCATGGTCGCCGAGGCGATCTGCACGACGAGGATGTCGCCGAAACGGTCGACCACCAGACCTGGCAGCAGGTCAGAGTCGCCGTAGACCAGGCGGTAGAACGGCTTATCGAACAGACGCTCGCGCAGTGACAGGGCCACGTTCAGGCGGTGCACCAGCAGCGACTTGTCCAGCGGCAACTTGATGTCGCGCGACAACAGACGCGCGCAGATCAGGTTGTTCGGGCTCATGGCGACGATGCCCAGCGGCTTGCCGCCGGCAGCTTCGAGGATCGCCTGATCGCCGGCCTTGAAGCCGTGCAGTGGCGTGGCGGCCACATCGATTTCGTTGCTGTAGACCCACAAGTGGCCGTTGCGCAGGCGACGGTCGGCGTTGGCTTTAAGGCGCAGGCTAGGCAGGGACATGACGTCGCTCCGGAAAAAAGAGCGGGAGTATAGCGTGTTGCTCGGCCTGATTGGCTGGTGAGTGGACATGTGGCAAGGGGAATCAGTGATGAAGGAGTTTACTGTGGCGAGGGGATTTATCCCCGATCGGCTGCATAGCAGCCGCAAACCCCGAACGCAGTTGTCTGACTGACCGCGTGAATCGATTTGGGGCAGCTGCGCTGTCCATCGGGGATAAATCCCCTCGCCACATAAATCCCCTTACCACATGAATTCACTAGCCCACGGATCAGGCTGACAGCGCGTCGATCAGCTCCTTGTTGAACGCCGGAATATCATCCGGCTGACGGCTGCTGATCAGATGACCGTCCTTGACCACTTCCTTGTCGACCCAGTTGGCCCCGGCATTCACCAGGTCATCCTTGAGTGTCTTGAAACTGGTCATGGTTTTGCCGTTGACCAACCCGGCGGAAATCAGCAACCAGCCGCCATGGCAGATCACCGCAATCGGTTTGCCGGCGGAGGCCCCGGTTTTCACCAGATGCTGGGCGTCCTGGTCGATGCGGATGGTGTCGGAGTTCTGTACGCCGCCCGGCAGGACGATCGCGTCGTACTGCTCGCTGCTGGCACCTTGAAAGGTCTGGTCGACCTTGAAGTCATCCGCCGGTTTGTCGTGGTGCCAGCCTTTGACCTTGCCGGCCTCGGCCGAAAGGATGTCGACCTGGGCGCCGGCCTGCTCGAGTGCCTGCTTGGGGCCGGTCAACTCGACCTGTTCGAAACCGTCGGTTACCAAAATGGCGACGCGTTTGCCGGTGAGGGAGGTAGTCATCGATAAGCTCCTGAGTCTGCGGGAAATTACCGCCGCGCCGGTGCTTGATTGTCCGGTCGGCCTTACAAAGTCCGAAGCCTGAGCGTGGATGAAAGTTCCTGACAATTGCCCACTGGTGTGTCGTCGTGCGGTTTTTAGAGGTTAGAATCGCCGCCTGTCCCAGAGTGTGTACTTATGTCCCAAGAGCTGACCACCGAACAGATTCAACAATCCCTGCAAGGCATCAGTGTGCCGGCGCAGCCGCAGATCATGGTGGATCTGCAAATGGAGCAGTACATGCCCGACCCGGACCTGGAGGTGATCGCCAAGCTGATCTCCCAGGATCCCGGCCTGTCCGGTTCGCTGCTGAAAATCGTCAATTCGCCGTATTACGGCCTGAGCAACAAGATCACCTCGATCCAGCGTGCAGTGAACCTGTTGGGCAGCCGTTCGATCATCAACCTGATCAACGCGCAGTCGATCAAGGGCGAGATGAACGACGACACCATCGTCACCCTCAACCGTTTCTGGGACACTGCGCAGGACGTGGCGATGACGTGCCTGACCCTGGCCAAGCGCATCGGCACCCAGGCCGGCGACGAAGCCTATGCTTTGGGGCTGTTCCACGACTGCGGCGTGCCGTTGATGCTGCAGCGCTTCCCCAACTACATGTCGGTACTGGAAAAGGCTTACGCCAACGCCAGCGCCGAATGCCGGGTGGTGGACACCGAGAACAGCGAGTTCAACACCAACCACGCGGTGGTGGGCTATTACACCGCCAAGTCGTGGCGCCTGCCGGAACATGTCAGCACGGCGATCGCCAATCACCACAATGCGCTGGCGATCTTCAGCGACGAATCCTCGCGCAACAGCCAGATGAAGAATCTGCTGGCGATCCTGAAGATGGCCGAACACATCTGTGCGTCGTATCGGGTGCTGGGCAATCAGACCGAGGACCACGAGTGGAACAGCATCGGTGCGCTGATTCTCGATTACGTGGGCCTGTCGGACTACGATTTCGAAACCCTCAAACAGACCATCCGCGACCTCGGCGCGCATTGATTCGAGGACGCCATGCCTGAACTGCCGGAAGTCGAAACCACCCGCCGGGGCATTGCTCCGCACTTGGAAGGCCAGCGCGTCAGCCGGGTGATCGTGCGGGATCGTCGGCTGCGCTGGCCGATCCCCGAAGACCTCGATGTGCGTCTTTCCGGGCAGCGCATCGTGCTGGTCGAGCGGCGGGCCAAGTATTTGCTGATCAACGCCGAAGTCGGCACGCTGATCAGCCACTTGGGCATGTCCGGTAACTTGCGGCTGGTTGAGGTCGGGATGCCGGCGGCCAAGCATGAGCATGTCGATATCGAGCTGGAATCCGGGCTGGCCCTGCGCTACACCGATCCGCGCCGGTTCGGTGCGATGCTCTGGAGTAGCGACCCGCTCAATCACGAACTGCTGATTCGCTTGGGGCCGGAGCCATTGACCGATCTGTTCGACGGCGAGCGCCTGTTCCAGCTGTCGCGTGGGCGTTCGATGGCGGTCAAGCCGTTCATCATGGACAACGCGGTGGTGGTCGGCGTCGGCAACATTTACGCGACCGAAGCGCTGTTCGCCGCCGGGATCGATCCGCGCCGCGAAGCCAAAAGCATCTCCCGGGCGCGGTATCTGAAGCTGGCGATCGAGATCAAGCGCATCCTCGCTGCGGCCATAGAGCGTGGCGGCACTACGTTGCGCGATTTCATCGGCGGTGACGGGCAGCCGGGGTACTTCCAGCAGGAACTGTTCGTGTATGGTCGTGGCGGTGAAAACTGCAAGGTCTGCGGCACCGGCCTGCGCGAAGTGAAGCTGGGGCAACGGGCCAGTGTGTTCTGTCCGCGCTGTCAGACCTGAGGCAAAAAGCTGAAAAAGTCCTACGGTCTATAGTGAGTGGTCTCACTGTTCAGCCCGAAGGATCGTGCCATGAAGTCCTTGCAAGTCCTGTTTGCCACACTGCTGCTGTGTTTCAGCCTGGCCGTTCAGGCCACGGAAAACGGCAGCGGTGATCCGCGCTACGCCATCCAGAACCCTCCCGCCTACGCCATGATCGGCGATTTGCTGATTGCCCGACCTTTATTGGTGGTGGCAACGGTGCTGGGTGCGGGGGTGTTTGTGGTGTCATTGCCGTTTACCGCGCTGGGTGGCGGGGTGGGCGATGCGGGACAGGCGCTGGTGGTGGATCCGGCGAAAGCTGCTTTTGTGCGGTGTCTGGGGTGTACGGGGGAGGGGTTTGAGCAGCGTGAGTGAGCTGATCCGAGATCAGCGGTGTTATTGATGGCCTCATCGCGGGCAAGCCCGCTCCCACAAGGATTTCGGTGTTCACACGATTTGTGTATCACCACACAACCCTGTGGGAGCGGGCTTGCCCGCGATGGCGTCGGAACAGGCGCTGAAGGACTCAGGCCTTGCCGGTGATCTTGCGGTACTTTTCCATCAACTGTTCTTCAGTCTCCGGATGCGCCTCGTCCAGCGGAATGCAATCCACCGGGCAGACCTGCTGGCATTGCGGTTCGTCGTAGTGGCCGACGCACTGGGTGCACAGGTTCGGGTCGATCACGTAGATCTCTTCGCCTTGGGAAATGGCAGCGTTCGGGCACTCGGGTTCGCAGACGTCGCAGTTGATGCAATCGTCGGTGATGATCAGGGACATGCTAACTCCAGCCGGGGCGGCAGGCCCGGGCGCAATAAATCAATGCGCGCAATTGTGCCGCATTGGCGAGAACAGTGCACGCGGCTGCGATCAAGGGCACGAGACTGCAATCTTTAAAAGCAAAAGATCGCAGCCTTCGGCAGCTCCTACTTTTTGAAGCGCAGGGTCAGGGCATCGGCCACGGCCGGGTGCACGAACTTGCTGATATCGCCGCCCAGCGCGGCGATTTCCCGCACCAGCGTCGAGGAAATGAACGAATAACGCTCGGACGGGGTGAGAAACAGGCTCTCGACGTCCGGGGCCAACTGGCGGTTCATGTTGGCCAGCTGGAATTCGTATTCGAAGTCCGACACCGCGCGCAGACCGCGCAGGAACACATTGGCGTTCTGCTCTTTGGCGAAATGCGCCAGCAGCGTCGAGAAGCCGACCACTTCGACGTTGGGCAGGTGTTTGGTGACCTCGCGAGCCAGCTCAACCCGTTGTTCCAGCGGGAACAGCGGATTTTTCTTCGGGCTGGCGGCGACCGCAATGATCACGTGATCGAACAGGCGCGAGGCGCGTTCGACCAGATCGCCATGCCCTTTGGTAATAGGGTCGAAGGTACCTGGGTACAACACTCGGTTCATCGCGTCGTCCTGGCGGGAGTCCGTTGGGGAGTCGGATGGTATCGCAGCCGTCCCGGTCGGCCAAGTCGCCTGTTGGGTAAGAAAGCACTATAGACGACGCGATAAACCGTTTTTTTCACGGATTTCTCAGCCGATCGGCGAGGGATGTCGCCAGTTGTGCGGTCAGTCCATACACCGACAATTGCGGGTTGGCGCCAATGCTGGTGGGGAACAGCGAGCCGTCGTGAACCGAAAGATTGCTCAGTTGATGATGCCGGCCAAGGCTGTCGGTAACCGCGTTTTTCGGGTCTTCACCCATTGCGCAACCGCCCATCACGTGGGCACTGCCCAGTCGCGTGCGATAGAGCTCAAGGCTCAGACCGTCGATCAATTTGCGCGCCTCGGCCAGGGTGTTCACGTAGCGCGCATCGGCGTGCATCGGCATTACCGCTTTCGCGCCGCCGGCGAACTGGATCTCGGCCATGCTGTGAAACGCGCGACGCAAGCCCTCCCAGGCGTAAGACGAGACTTGATAGTCGAGCACTGGTGAGCCGTCGCCGCGCAATTCGACACTGCCGCCGGGGCTGTCCGGATGGAAGCCGTCGCGCAGCAACGCGAGCATCGCGTGGGTGTGTGGCAGGTCGGCCATGTGTTCGGCGTTCTGCTGGCCGAAGCCGCCGAGCAGCGTTGCCGCCAGTGCCGGTTGCAGCGGTGGCACTTCGAGTTTGTAGCCCATCGGCCCGCTGGTGCCGTCCTTCCACTGGAAATGATCCGAGTAGATCGACTGCGGCGCGCCGTAGAACGGGTTGATCACCTCGTCGAAACGCCCGGCGGACATGTTAACCAGATGCAAAAAGGTGCGTTTGCCGAGGCGCTGATGCGGGTCCGGCGCGTCTGAACGCAAGAGCAGGGCCGGGCTGTTGATGCCGCCGCCCGCCAGCACGTAATGCCGGGCTTTGACCGTGATTTTGCGTCCGGTCGGCGCGACGCAGCGCTCGTCCATCGCCACGCATTGCAGGCCGGTGATTTTGTCGCCGCTGATCAACAGTTTTTCCGCGCGGGCCAGGTACAGCAGTTCGCCGCCCTTTTCCAGGGTCGCCGGAATGGTGGTGACCATCATCGACTGCTTGGCATTGGTCGGGCAGCCCATGCCGCAATAGCCAAGGTTCCAGCAGCCACGGACGTTGCGCGGGATCACGTGCCAGCTGTAGCCGAGTTGCTCGCAGCCCTTGCGGATCACGTCG
Source organism: Pseudomonas sp. 22189 (assembly GCF_052045635.1). Lineage (NCBI taxonomy): Bacteria > Pseudomonadati > Pseudomonadota > Gammaproteobacteria > Pseudomonadales > Pseudomonadaceae > Pseudomonas > Pseudomonas sp. 22189. Next base: position 244,853 of record NZ_JBQEPG010000008.1, on the reverse strand, counting down.
TTGTTGGCATTGGGCGGGACCCTCCAAGGCGCGACGCCGAGGCGCTGTTCCATTTTCTCGAACCACGGCGCCATCTCGGCCGGGCTGTGGCCTTTGACGTTGTGTTCCCTGGCCCAGTGTTCGAGGGTCGGCTCGGGCGTGCGGAAGCTCGACGTCCAGTTGATCAGCGTGGTGCCGCCCACCGCGCGACCCTGCAGAATGGTGATCGCGCCGTCCTTGCTCATGCGGCCGATGCCTTCCTGATAGAGGCTGCTGTAGGCCTGGTCTTCAAGCATTTTGAAGTCGGAACTGGTCTTGAGCGGGCCTTCTTCGATCAGCAGCACTTTGTAACCGGCGGCGCTGAGGATTTCCGCCGTGGTGCCGCCTCCGGCACCGCTGCCGATGATGGCCACGTCGGTTTGCAGCGTCAGGTCGTCGGTCAGTTGTGCGCCGTTGTAGGTTTTCCAGCCACGGGCAAGGCCTTCGCGGAACGGGTCGGGTACGGGCATTGATCAGGTTCTCTTGTTCTTGTTGTTCTGGCGGGTCCCTTCGAGAGCAGGCTCGCTCCCACATTTGCACCGCAACCCACTGTGGGAGCGAGCCTGCTTGCGAAGGGCGCGACTCGGTTTCAAACAGTCGGCGGGCCGGGATAGCCGCAATGCGCCCAGGACTCGGCGCGGGTGTACCAGGCCATCATCACCATCTGCTGCAAAGAACTGTGGCCCATGCGCAGCAGGCTCAATGAACTGTTCTGCCAACGTTCGAGGAAGTGACGCATCGCCTCGGGGCTGGCGTTTTCCCAACTGCCCCAGATGCCGGTGAGCGGCCCGCGGGTGACGGCCATGCCGAGCACGTCGAACAGTTGTCGGGTGAGTTTGAGCATCTCCGGCGACAGGTGATCGAGGCTGAAGTCCAGCGACTTCAGAGTGCCATCCACCGCACCGGGCATTTTCTCGGTGGCCACGGCGCCTTCGAGCATCACCGGAATCAGTGCGCGCAGGAACAGCAGGTCGCCGTCGCGCAAAGTGACGAAGCCATTGGCCGCGACACTCGATGAGCAACCACTGAGGCTGGCGCCGAGGCCGGCGGTGGCGAGGAACGCGGTGGCACCGAGGCTGAATTTCAGCAGGCCACGGCGCGACAGGGCAGGTGTTTCGGTCAGGCTTGGGTGCATTGTTGTTATTACCCGGCGGTGACGACGATTAGCGGATGAACAGCTTCTGGATCAGTTTCTGGATCGATTTGCCGTACGGCGGATAGATCAACTTCGCGGCGTTGAAGCGCTGTTTGATCAGTACGCCCTTGGCCTTGCTGAAAGTCAGGAAGCCTTCGTGGCCGTGATAGTGGCCCATGCCCGACGGGCCGATGCCGCCGAATGGCATGTCGTCCTGCGCCACGTGCAACAAGGTGTCGTTCAGGCACACGCCGCCGGAGTGGGTTTCGTGCAGCACGCGGTTCTGTTCGCGTTTGTCGTAGCCGAAGTAGTAAAGCGCCAGAGGACGCGGGCGCTGATTGATGTAGGCAAACGCCTGATCGAGATCCTGATACGGCACGATCGGCAGCAGCGGGCCGAAGATTTCGTCCTGCATCACGGTCATCTCGTCGGTGACGTTCAGCAGCAGGCTGTGCGGCATGCGCCGGCCCTGGCCTTGTTCGAACAGCGGAATCAGCAGCGCGCCCTTGCTGGTGGCGTCGCTGACATAACTGTTGAGCCGGGCCAGTTGGCGCTCGTTGATGATCGCGGTGTAGTCCGGGTTGTCGGCGAGGGTCGGATAGAAATTGTTGACCACCTGGCGATAGGCTTCGACGAACGCGCCGACACGGTCTTGCGGCACCAGCACATAATCGGGCGCGACGCAGGTCTGGCCGGCGTTGAGGGTTTTACCGAAGGCGATGCGTTCGGCGGCGTCCTTGAGCGGTACGTCTTGGGAGACAATGGCCGGGGACTTGCCGCCCAGTTCAAGGGTCACCGGGGTCAGGTTTTCCGCCGCCGCGCGCATCACATGCTTGCCGATGCTGGTGGCGCCGGTGAACAGCAAGTGATCAAAGCGCAGACGGGAGAACGCCACGCCGATGTCGGCCTCGCCGAGCACCACGCAGACCAGGTCTTCGGGGAAAATTCGTCCCAGCAGGGTTTTGAGCAGTTGGCCGGTGGCCGGGGTCGATTCGCTGAGTTTGAGCATCACCCGGTTACCCGCCGCGAGCGCACCGACCAATGGGCCGATGGCCAGATACAACGGGTAGTTCCACGGGACAATGATGCCGACCACGCCGAGCGGCTGGTACACGACTTTCGCTGATGCCGGCTGAAAGGCCATGCCGACTTTGCGTCGCGACGACTTCATCCAGCCCTTGAGGTGGCGGCTGGCGTAATGGATACCGTGCAGGCTGGGCATCAGCTCGGCAAGCAGGGTTTCATCGGCGCTGCGATGACTGAAATCTGCGCTGATGGCGTCTATCAAGGCCTGGCGCTCATTGCTGAGCATCTCGCGCAACGCTTTGAGCCATTGCTGACGCTGGGCCGCCGGTGGCATCGGGTTGGCTGTGTAGGCGGCGCGCTGTGCCGCGAACAGCCGATCCAGCTCTTCCAGGGGCTGTTGCAGCGTTTGCAGATAAGCAATGTCGGCAGTCATCGTCGGCTCCGGATTTATTGTAGTGAGGACTTTTTAGAGTCTATGCTCTAGAAAGTCAAATGACTTCCCGACACAGCTTTGTTTTATCCAATTCCGGTTAGGTCGTAAGATGCCCCTCACCGCACTCTGAATTAAAGCTCAAGCCATGGCCCCACGAATAAAAACCAGCGAGCGCATCGTGCAGAACAGCCTCGAACTGTTCAATCAGCAGGGCGAGCGCAGCATCAGCACCAATCACATAGCCGCGCACATGGAGATTTCTCCGGGCAATCTGTACTACCACTTCCCGAACAAGCAGGCGATCATCGCCGTGCTGTTCAGTGAGTACGAGACGCTTGTGGACAGCTTTCTGCGCCCGCCGCAGGGGCGTGCCGCCACCGTCGAAGACAAGCGCTATTACCTCAAGGAGCTGCTGTCGGCGATGTGGGGTTACCGCTTTCTGCATCGGGATCTCGAGCACCTGCTCGACAGCGACCCGGACCTGGCTGCGCGCTACCGGCGCTTTTCCCAGCGCTGCGTGATTCAGGGCATGGCGATCTACGAGGGCTTCGTCGCCGCCGGCATTCTCAAGATGGATCGGGTGCAGATCGAATCCCTGACGATCAATGCCTGGATCATCCTCACCTCGTGGGTGCGCTTTCTGTGCACCACCCGGGAAAACTCCAACCACCTCAGCGAACAGGCCATCAAGCGTGGCGTGTATCAGGTGCTGGTGCTGGAAGCCGGATTCGTCACCGATCAGGCCCGCGAAGAGGTGAATGCCTTGTTCGACGAGTTCTACGTGCCGCTGGCCCAGGCCCTGGAGGAAGGGCGGTAATCCATTTCGAAGTCGCTCACAGGAGTCCGTTATGCCGATTGCGCAACTGCTCAGCCCGACCGCACTGGATGCCCGCAAGGAGCAGCCGGGGCTGGTGATTCTCGATTGTCGTTTTGCCCTCGAAGACCCGGACTACGGGCAGCGCAGCTATGCCGAAGGGCACATCGCCGGCGCCCGCTTCGCCGACCTTGAACGCGACCTCAGTGGCAAAGTGGTCAAAGGCGTGACCGGACGTCACCCGTTGCCCGAGCCGGCGGCGTTGATCGAGCGTCTGCAGGCGTGGGGCATCAATGTCGACAGCGACGTGGTTTTGTACGACGACGGCCCTGGTTCCTATGCGGCCCGCGCCTGGTGGTTGCTGGCGTGGCTGGGCAAGCGCGATGGCGTGTTCATTCTCGACGGCGGCCTCAAGGCCTGGCACGCGGCGGGTTTGCCGCTGAGTCTGGATGCGCCATCGGTCAGTCGCGGCAATTTCAGCGGGCAACCGGACATGAAACTGCTGCTGAGCGCCGAACAATTGCAGAAGCGCCTTGCGCAGCCGTCGCTGACATTGCTCGATGCCCGGGCCTTGCCGCGCTTCAAGGGTGAGGTGGAACCGATCGACCCGATTGCCGGGCACATTCCCGGGGCGCAATGCGCGGCGTTTACCGAGAACCTCGGCGGCGACGGGCGGTTCCTGCCAGCGGAGCAGCTCAAGCAGCGTTTTGCGGCGAAACTTGGTGATCGTTCGCCAACGGACCTGGTCGCTTATTGCGGTTCCGGGGTGACGGCGTGTCACAACCTGTTTGCGTTGTGCCTGGCGGGGTATCCGCTGGGTTCGTTGTATGCCGGGTCGTGGAGTGAGTGGATCAATGAGCCTTCCAGAGGTATAGCCACGGGCGAATAACAGCAAAAGATCGCAGCCTGCGGCAGCTCCTACATTGGAATGTATTTCCCTGTAGGAGCTGCCGCAGGCTGCGATCTTTTAGCGTTCCACGCGGGCACTGCGATACGCCGCCGGCCCCACGCCATACACCTGCTTGAACTGCCGGCTCAGATGACTCTGGTCGGCAAAACCCAACTGCATGGCGACTTCCACCGGCAGGCAACCACTCTGCAATAAACCCCGGGCCGTGGCGATGCGCTGCTGCATCAGCCAAGTATGCGGTGGCATGCCGGTGGCGCGGCGGAAGACACGGGCGAAGTGGAAGGGCGACAGATTCACCGCGGCCGCCAGTTCTTCCAGCGATGGCGGCGCCGCCAGTTGCGCGTGCAGCAGCTCCTTGGCCATCACCACCGCGCGATGTTCCTTGCCCGGGCTGCCGTTGATCTGCACCGCCGCATGTCGCTGCAACAACAGCATCATCATTTCGCGCCACACCGTCTGCTGTTGCAGTGCGGTGGCGGGGCTTTCCAGCAAGCGGTGCAACTGACAGAAGCCGTTGACCAGATCCGGGTCGCGGTACAGCGTCGCGCCAAACGCCGGCATCGGCGCGCAGGGCAGTTCCAGTTCTTCGAGCAAGGACACGATCTGTCCGGTATCGGGATAGAACGCCCGGTACAGCCAGCCATCCTCAGTACCCTTGTGCCCGGTGTGCAATTCGTCCGGATTGATCAGCACCAGCGTGCCGCTGCCGGCCAGGTGTTCGGCGCCGCGATAGCGATAACGCTGGGCACCGGCCATGATCATGCCGATCACATAACCGTCGTGGACGTGCGGGGCGAAGCGATGCTCGATGTAGCGCGCCGACAGCAACTCGACCCCGGCCAGCGGCGCGGTTTGCCAGAAGCGGATCGACTCGCCCTGATCGCTCACGACGTCACACGGGCCAGCCATTGCGGAATGCGCCGTTCCAGGTAATAGCCGGGCTGGCGGAACGTGCCATCGACAAAGCCGACGTGCCCGCCCTTGGCCTGCAATTCGAACTGGGTGCTGGTGGACAGCTCCTCGGCAGTCGGCAAACTGTGCGGAAACACGAACGGGTCGTCAGCCGCCTGAATGATCAGGGTCGGGGTGCGGATCTCGCCGAGAAAGTAACGACTCGACGCCCGTCGATAGTAATCCTCGGCATCGGTGAAACCGTGCAGCGGCGCGGTGACCCGGCCGTCGAAGTCCCAGAAGGTGCGCATGTTCTCCAGCGAACCGAGCGCCGCCAAGGCTGCCAGGCCATCCTCGCGCCCGTCATGCTGGAACTGGCGTTGCTTGTTCTTGATGTAGGCGACCATCTCGCGCATGAAGTGTGCTTGATAGACCTTGGAGAAACCCTGGCCAATGCGGTCGGCACACTGATCAAGCCGAAACGGCACCGACACGGCCACCGCACCGAGCACGCCGCTGTCGCTGCCGGTCTCGCCCAGATGCTTGAGCAACACATTGCCGCCCAACGAATAGCCAACCGCATACAGCGGCGCCAGCGGGCGCTTGGCACGCAGATGTCTGATGGCTTCGGCGAGGTCTTCGCTGGCACCGGAATGGTAACTGCGCGGCAGCAGGTTGGGCTCGCCTGAACAGCCGCGCCAGTTCAGCGCGACACTGGCCCAGCCTTGGGCGGCGAGCGCGGCCTGGATCCCGGCGACGTAAGGCGAATTTGAAGAACCGGTCAGCCCATGCAGCACCAGCACCAGCGGCGCCTCGGCGCTGTGCGGGCCATGCCAGTCGAGGTCGAGGAAGTCGCCGTCATCCAGCCACAGGCGTTCACGCTCGCGATCAAGGTGGACGGTTTTGCGCCACAGCGGCCCCCACAAGGTTTGCAGGTGCGGGTTGCCGAGGCCGAAGGCGGGGGTGAAGCGTTCTGAAGAAGCGGGCACGATGGTTCTCGATGCAGCTTTGTGGGCAGAGTAGGCAGGCTTTTGTGGCGAGGGAGCTTGCTCCCGCTGGACTGCGCAGCAGGCCTCGCTTCTGAAACAGGAGCCGCTACGCGACCCAGCGGGAGCAAGCTCCCTCGCCACAGATTTAGCGCAAACTTTCAGTTAACCAGCGATCTCTGCCATACGTTGCCACAACGCGTAGTACACCCGCCCGGATTTCTGCTCGCGGTGCAGGCGCCAGTTGCCCGGCAGGCCCAGCGTCGAAGGCGCGGTCTCGCTTTCAGTGTAGATCCACGAATCCGGCGCCAGCCATTGGCGCTCTTCGAGCAAAGTGCAGACCGCTGGCAGCAGGTTCTTGTTGAACGGCGGATCGAGAAATACCAGATCGAACGGCGTGGCGACCTGGGTCTCCAGATAACGCAGCGCGTCGGCGGTCTGCACCTGGCCGTTGGTGCAGCGCAGGGTGCCGAGGTGTTCCTTCAGGCTCGATACGGCAACGTGGCTGGCATCCAGCGCCTGCCCCATGGCCGCGCCACGCGACAGGGCCTCAAGAAACAGCGCGCCGCTGCCGGCGAACGGATCCAGCACCTTGGCCCCGGCGACGTACGGCGCGAGCCAGTTGAACAAGGTTTCGCGCACGCGGTCCGGCGTCGGGCGCAGGCCCGGCGCATCGGGGAAGCTCAGTTTGCGGCTGCGCCATTCGCCGCCGATGATGCGCAGCTGGTTCACACCGTTGTGGACGTTCTGCGCAGGTTTTTTAGGACGAGTAGCCATTAATGCTCCGGAACCCCGAGCGGTGGCTCGGCAGGTTTATCAGATGGGGCCGGTAACGGCTTTTGCGGCACGGTCGGGCCAGCGCTGACGATGACCAGTTTGTCCGTGCTCAGGTGTTTGTTCATCGCGTCTTTGACCTGCTTGACAGTCAGGCTCTGGGACTGACGCATGAAGTCATCCAGATAGCTCAGCGGCAGATTATAGAAGCCCATGGCGCCCAGTTGGCCGACGATATCGGCATTGCTCGCGGTGGACAGCGGGAAGCTGCCGGCCAGTTCGCGTTTGGCGTCGTCGAGTTCTTTCTGGGTCGGGCCGGTTTTCAGGTAATCGGCGAGCACGTCCTGCACCAGTTTCAGCGTGCCTTCGCTCATTTCCGCGCGGGTCTGCAGGTTGATCATGAACGGGCCGCGAGCCTGCATCGGGCTGAACCCGGAATACACGCCGTAGGTCAGGCCGCGCTTTTCGCGCACTTCGCTCATCAGCCGGGTGCCGAAACCGCCACCACCGAGGATCTGGTTGCCCATCGACAGCGCCGCGTAATCCGGGTCGTCACGGTCGATGCCCAGCTGTGCGAGCAGCAGGTTGGTTTGCTTGGACGGGAACTCGATGTGATTGACGCTGGCTTTCGGTTCCTGCGGCTGGGCGATTTTCGCCAGCGCCGGGCCTTTCGGCAGGGCGCCGGAGACCTGATTGGCAATCGTCTCCGCCTCGGCGCGCGACAGGTCACCGACCAGCGCTATCACCACGTTGCCCGCCGCGTAGGCCTTGGCGTGGAACTCACGCAGTTGCGCCAGAGTGATCTTCGGCACGCTCTGCGGGTTGCCGTCGCTGGAATGCGCGTAAGGGTGGTCGCCGTACAAACGTTTCATCAGCTCAAGGCTGGCGAGTTTGCCGGGGTTCTGTTTCTGGTACTCGAAACCGGCGAGCATCTGATTCTTGATGCGTGCGAAGGAGTCGGCCGGAAAGGTCGGTTTGCCCACCACTTCGGAGAACAGCTTCAGCGCCGGCTCGCGCTGGTCGGCGGCGCTCAGACTGCGCAGCGAAGCCAGCGCCATGTCCTTGTGGGCACCGTTGCCGAAATCCGCGCCGAGGCTTTCGAAGCCCTGGGCAATGGCGCCGACGTCCTTGCCGGCCACACCTTCGTTGAGCATGGCATTGGTCAGGACTGCCAGGCCCGGCGCATTGCCGTCCTGACTGCTGCCGGCGGCGAAGATCAGGCGCATATCGAACATCGGCAGCTCATGGGCTTCGACGAACAGTACCTTGGCGCCTTCGGCGGTGTTCCAGGTCTGCACGTCGAGCTTGCGGCTGGCCGGGGCCTTGCCGTCGAGCTCGGCCAGCGATTGCAGCTTCTGGCTGGTCTTGGCGTTGTCCAGCGCTTCGCTGGCGTCGGTTTTGACACCGGGCATCAGATAGAACGCGGCAGAGCCGATCACGGCGATGGCGATCAAACCGAGCAGCAGGCGTGGGGATTTGCGCTCACTCATGAGTCGTCTCCAGTGGCAGGACATGGGCGACGCTGAGACGTTCGCGGGTGAAATACAGCTTGGCGGCGTTCTGGATGTCTTGCGGGGTCACGCTTTCCAGATCGGCAAGTTCGGTGTCCATCAACTTCCACGACAGCCCGACCGTTTCCAGTTGGCCGATGGCGGTGGCCTGACTGGTGATCGAATCACGTTCGAACACCAGGCCGGCAATAACCTGTGCCCGCACGCGTTCCAGCTCTTCGGCGGACGGTGCGGTGGTTTTCAGTTGTTCCAGCAGTTTCCACAGACCGGCTTCAGCTTGCGCCATGGTCTTGTTCTTCTGCGTGTTCGGCGTCGCCGACAGGGTGAACAGGCTGTCGCCCCGGGTGTAGGCGTCGTAGCTCGACGAACCGCCCGAGACCAGCTCTTCGCCGCGCTCCAGTTGCGTCGGGATGCGCCCGCTGTAGCCGCCGTCGAGCAGCGCCGAGATCAGGCGCAGGGCGTTGACCGAGCGCTTGTCTTCAGCAGTGGCAATGCTGGGCACGTTGAAGCCGAGCATCAGGCTGGGCAGTTGGGTCTGCACATGCAGGGTGATCTGGCGCTCACCCGGCTCGGCCAGTTCCAGCGGTTTCTTCGCCGGTGGCACGTCGCGCTTGGCAATCGGCCCGAAGTAGCGTTGGGCGAGGGTCTTCACTTCATCGGGGGTGACGTCGCCGACCACTACCAGCGTGGCGTTGTTCGGCACATACCAGGACTGATACCAGTGCCGCAGCTCTTCGACCTTCATCCGGTCCAGGTCTGCCATCCAGCCGATGGTCGGCGTGTGGTAGCCGCTGGCCGGGTAAGCCATCGCCTTGTAGCGCTCGTAGGCTTTGGACATCGGCTTGTCATCGGTGCGCAGGCGGCGCTCTTCCTTGATGACTTCGATTTCCTTGGCGAACTCGTCCGCCGGCAGACGCAGATTGGCCATGCGGTCGGCTTCCAGTTCAAACGCTACGCCCAGACGGTCGCGGGCCAGCACCTGGTAATAGGCGGTGAAGTCGTCGCTGGTGAACGCGTTTTCTTCGGCGCCCAAGTCGCGCAGGATCAGCGAGGCTTCGCCGGGGCCGACTTTCTCGCTGCCCTTGAACATCATGTGCTCGAGCGCGTGGGACAGACCGGTCTGGCCCGGGGTTTCGTAGCTGGAGCCGACCTTGTACCAGACCTGCGACACCACCACCGGCGCGCGATGGTCTTCGCGCACGACGACCTTCAGGCCGTTGTCGAGGGTGAATTCGTGGGTCGGTTGCGGGTCGGCCGCCAGGGCCGAAAGGGGCAGGCAGACTGTGCTGAGCAGCAGGCCTGCAGCGCGGCGGGCTAGAGCATTCATTCGTTTTTTAACCTGTTGGGCTGCCCGCTTGGTCTTAGCGTCGGCGGGCGAGAGGGTGCTAGGATACTGATCCGTTTTACCGGCGACCACGCCTATCAGGTTTTCAGGCCTGATCCGGTTGTATAGGTTGGCGGCAGAAAGCTGCGGTTTATCGACTAGACTTCGCTTTTTCGCCGATTTTTCCGGTTTAGTCCTTCGTTAATACGAATCTTTGGGGTGCCGCTGGCGCCTCGACAAAATGTTGCGCGTGAACAAGCTGGATGAAACACAGTCTGTTCTGCATCGAATATTTATTTGCCGGGGCGCCCTTATGGCGCGTCGCTACCGTGAGATAGCCGTCCTCCATGTTTGGTTCCAACGACGACAAGAAGACCCCAGCTGCGGCTGGCGAGAAGAAAAGCCTGTTCGGATGGCTGCGTAAGAAACCGCAGGAACCCGTCGTCGAACAGCCGCCCGCGATTCCTGAACCGGCCCCGACGCCAGCGCCTGCCATAGAAGAAGAGCCGGCGCCGATCGTGCTGCCGATTGCCGAGCCGGTGCTGCAACCGGTTGAGCCAGAGCCACAACCTGAAACCCCGGTGGCGGCCGAGCTGTCATTGACTCCGACGGTCGAGCCGTGGCTGACCTTGCCGGTGGCGGAAGAGCCGGTGGCCTTGGTCGAAGAGGCGGCGCCGCATGTGACGCCGCCGATTCCGGCGCCTGCCGCGTTCGTCCCTGAAGTCGCTCCGGCGCCAGTGGTTGAGCCCGTTGTCGAGCCAGCGCCGGTTGTTCCCGAACCCGTGGCCCCGGTGGTCGTCGCCCCTGTTGCGCCGGTCGTTCAGCAGCCTGCACCTGCACCTGCCCCGGTCGTCGCTGCTCCGGTGGTGCCGGTAGACGTGGTTGCTGAAACGCCAGTGGAAGCTCCGCGCAGCGAAGAAACCAAAGTCGGCTTCTTCGCCCGCCTCAAGCAAGGCCTGTCGAAAACCAGCGCCAGCATCGGCGAAGGCATGGCCAGCCTGTTTCTCGGCCGTAAAACCATCGACGACGACCTGCTTGATGAGCTGGAGACCCGTCTGCTGACCGCCGACGTCGGTGTCGAAGCCACTACGCAGATCATCCAGCGCTTGACTCAGAAGGTCGCCCGCAAAGAGCTGGCCGATGCCGACGCGCTGTACAAGTCGCTGCAGGCCGAGTTGGCGGCGATGCTGAAACCGGTCGAACAGCCGCTGAAAATCGCCTCGCAGACCAAACCGTTCGTGATTCTGGTGGTCGGCGTCAACGGCGCCGGCAAGACCACCACCATCGGCAAGCTGGCGAAGAAGCTGCAACTGGAAGGCAAGAAAGTCATGCTCGCCGCCGGTGACACCTTCCGCGCCGCTGCCGTTGAGCAGTTGCAGGTCTGGGGCGAGCGCAACAAGATCCCGGTGATCGCCCAGCACACTGGCGCGGACTCGGCGTCGGTGATCTTCGACGCCGTGCAGGCCGCCAAGGCCCGTGGCATTGACGTGCTGATCGCCGACACCGCCGGTCGTCTGCATACCAAAGACAACCTGATGGAAGAGCTGAAGAAAGTTCGCCGGGTGATCGGCAAGCTCGACGCCGACGCGCCGCACGAAGTGTTGCTGGTGCTCGACGCCGGCACCGGTCAGAACGCCATCAATCAGGCCAAGCAATTCAACCAGACCGTCGAACTGACCGGCTTGGCGCTGACCAAGCTCGACGGCACCGCCAAGGGCGGGGTGATTTTCGCCCTGGCCAAGCAGTTTGGTCTGCCGATCCGCTACATCGGCGTCGGTGAAGGCATCGACGATCTGCGTACCTTTGAAGCCGAACCCTTTGTCCAGGCACTGTTTGCCGAGCGGGAGCGTTCATGATTCGTTTCGAACAGGTCGGTAAACGCTACCCGAACGGTCACGTCGGCTTGCATGAGCTGAGCTTTCGAGTCCGTCGTGGCGAGTTTCTGTTTGTCACCGGTCACTCCGGTGCTGGTAAATCCACGCTGTTGCGCCTGTTGCTGGCGATGGAGCGTCCGACCAGCGGCAAACTGCTGCTGGCCGGGCAGGACCTGAGCACCATCAGTAACGCGCAGATTCCGTTCCTGCGCCGGCAGATCGGCGTGGTGTTCCAGAATCACCAGTTGCTGTTCGATCGCACGGTGTTCAACAACGTCGCGCTGCCGCTGCAGATTCTCGGCCTGTCCAAGGCCGAGATCGCCAAGCGCGTCGATTCGGCGCTGGAGCGCGTGGCGCTGTCGGATAAAACCGATCTGTACCCCGGCGACCTGTCCACCGGTCAGCAACAGCGCGTCGGCATCGCCCGCGCCATCGTCCACCGTCCAGCCCTGCTGCTGGCGGACGAACCGACCGGTAACCTCGACCCGCGCCTGGCGGCCGAGATCATGGGCGTGTTCGAAGACATCAACCGCCTGGGCACCAGTGTGCTGATCGCCAGTCACGACCTGGCCCTGATTGCGCGCATGCGGCACCGCATGCTGACCCTGCAGCGCGGCCGATTGATCGGCGACGGGGAGGCCGGCGTATGAGTGCGACACGCAGTCCGAAGGTTTCCGAGCGCGTGGCCCCGAAGGCCGCCGACCCGCAACCGCCGAAGAAGAAAAAACACGACGATGACGATGGCCCGGACTTCTCCACGCTGTTGCGTTCGTGGATTGAAAGTCACCGCGCCAGCCTGCTCGACAGCCTGCGTCGCCTCGGCAAGCAGCCGATCGGCAGCTTTTTCACATGCATGGTGATGGCCGTGGCGCTGAGCTTGCCGATGGGCCTGTCGCTGCTGATCAACAACGTCGAGCGTCTCGGCGGTTCGTGGCAGCGGGCGGCGCAGATTTCGTTGTACCTGCAACTGGATGCCACGCCCGCGCAGGGCGAGTCGTTGCGCGAGCAGATCAAAGGCATGCCCGGTGTCGCTGATGCCGAATATGTCGGCCGCGATCAGGCGCTGGAAGAATTTCAGCAGCAGTCCGGTCTGGGCGAGGCCTTGCGCGAACTGCCGGAGAACCCGCTGCCGGGCGTGGTGCTGGTGACCCCGAACGAGGTCGACAAGCCGACCCTGGAAGCATTAAGACAAAAACTTTCCGAGCTGCCCAAGGTACAACAGGCGCAACTTGATCTAGTCTGGGTCGAGCGTCTGGCTGCCATCCTCAAGCTCGGTGATCGTTTTGTCTTCGGTCTGACGGTGCTTCTGGTTTCTGCATTACTTTTGGTGATAGGCAATACCATTCGTCTTCATATTGAAAACCGCCGCACAGAGATAGAAGTGATTAAACTCGTCGGCGGCACTGACAGCTATGTGCGTCGTCCCTTCCTTTATATGGGCGCGTTGTATGGCTTCGGTGCAGGTGTTCTGTCTTGGGGTGTGCTGGCGTTCGGCCTGAACTGGCTGAACGACGCGGTGGTTGGACTGGCCGGCTTGTACGGCAGTGATTTCGCGCTGGCCGGAGTGCCAGTTGCCGACGGTCTGTCGCTCTTGCTTGGCGCGGTGCTGTTGGGTTATATCGGTGCATGGATTGCAGTCGCACGTCATCTCAGGGAGCTGGCGCCGAAGTAGAATCTTTTTTGCGCGTGATTGACCTTGCGGTTTTTTTGGGAACTTGCACTTGAATTCCCGGTCAATTTTTCGCAGTGCCGAGAGGCACGAGTATGTAAGTGGGAGGTTTTTTCGCATGACCAATTCTTTGCAACCTGCGTACGCGTTGGTTCCGGGTGCGAACCTGGAAGCCTATGTGCACACCGTCAACAGCATTCCATTGCTGACGCCGGAGCAGGAGCGTGAACTGGCCGAGAGTCTCTACTATGAGCAGGATCTTGGGGCGGCTCGGCAGATGGTGCTCGCCCACCTGCGATTTGTCGTACACATTGCCCGTAGCTATTCCGGCTACGGTCTGGCTCAGGCTGACCTGATCCAGGAAGGCAACGTCGGCCTGATGAAGGCGGTTAAACGCTTCAACCCGGAAATGGGTGTGCGTCTGGTGTCGTTCGCCGTGCACTGGATCAAGGCGGAAATTCACGAGTTCATCCTGCGCAACTGGCGCATTGTGAAAGTCGCGACCACCAAGGCCCAGCGCAAGCTGTTCTTCAACCTGCGCAGCCAGAAGAAACGTCTGGCGTGGCTGAACAACGAGGAAGTCCACCGTGTGGCGGAAAGCCTCGGCGTCGAACCGCGTGAAGTGCGTGAGATGGAAAGTCGCCTGACCGGCCATGACATGGCCTTCGACCCGGCTGCAGAGGCCGATGACGACAGTGCTTTCCAGTCGCCGGCCAACTATCTGGAAGACCACCGGTACGATCCGGCGCGTCAGCTGGAAGATGCCGACTGGAGCGACAACTCCAATCACAACCTGCACGAAGCGCTGGAAGTGCTGGACGAGCGTAGCCGTGACATCCTCTACCAGCGCTGGCTGGCAGAAGAGAAAGCCACGCTGCACGACCTGGCACAGAAGTACAACGTGTCGGCCGAGCGGATCCGTCAGCTCGAGAAGAGCGCGATGAACAAGCTCAAGTTGTCGATCGCCGCGTAACCGGCGCTCAGGCAAACAAAAACGCCCCGATCAGCGATGATCGGGGCGTTTTTTTATGCGCATATGTCAGGGCGGCATTAATCCCTGTGGGAGCTGGCTTGCCAGCGATGGCGTCGGGTCAGTCATGTAGATGGTGGCTGAACTACCGCTATCGCGGGCAAGCCCGCTCCCACAGGGATTTTCAGTGTCTATAAGAACAGTGAGGGCTATTGCGCCCAAGGCGCCCGACGCGAATCATCCAGCCCCAGCAAATAACTGGTCCCGCCCAACTGGCTCATCTGCTGCCGAATCCACCCGGCCCGGCGCGATACATAAGCTGTCGGATGGCTCGCACTCCACACCCGCGGATTGGGCAGTACTGCCGCCAGATAACTGGCCTGCTGACGCGACAGTGACTTGGCGCTCACACCAAAGTGATGACGTGCTGCGGCTTCGGCACCAAACACCCCGTCATCCCACTCGACGCTGTTCAGGTAAACCTCAAGAATCCGCTGCTTGGGCCAGAACACTTCGATCAGTCCGGTAAACCAGGCTTCCAGGCCTTTGCGCAGATAGCTGCGCCCCGACCACAGAAACAGGTTTTTCGACACTTGCTGGCTCAGGGTGCTGGCGCCGCGAATCGAACCGCCGAGTTCGTTGTGGGCCAACGCCGCCTGGATCGCGCCGAAGTCAAAACCCCAGTGCTCGGGAAATTTCTGATCTTCGCCGGCCATGACCGCGACTTTGAGGTCATCGGAGATTTCGTCCCACGATTTCCAGGTGCGCTGCAGGTCAATCGGCTCGCCGTCGACCCAGGATTCGATCTTGCGCTCGACCATCAGCGCCGTGCCCGGCGGCGGCACGAAGCGAAACAGCAACACCAGCAACACACTGCCGCCCGCGAACCAGAGCAGGGCCTTCGTGAGACGACGCAAAAGTGAACGCAGCATAGAGATGGCTTGGCCGAACCGATAGAGCGGGCCATTATACAGACCCTGCCGAACGAGTCTGACTGGAGTTCCACATGCTGCGTGGCTTTCTGATGCTGGCCGCTTTCTTTGGTTTTACCGGTGTGGGCCTTGGCGCCTTCGCCGCCCATGGCCTGAAAAGCCGCCTGACCCCTGAGTATCTGGCGATTTTCCATACTGGCGTGACTTATCAACTGGTGCACACCCTGGCGTTGTTCGGCGTGGCGCTGCTGGCCACGCAGATTCAGGGGCGGTTGGTGACCTGGGCGGGTATTTCGTTCGCCGTCGGCATTCTGCTGTTCTCCGGGAGCCTGTATGTGCTGACCACCACCGGCATCAGCAAGCTCGGCATCATCACCCCATTCGGCGGGCTGGCGTTTCTGGTCGGCTGGCTGTGCCTTGGGCTTGCCGCCTGGCGCCTGCAGTAAACCGCTTGACGCTTGGTGCTGACCTTTAGGTCATGATCGGGCTAGAATGCCACCCCCTAAAAATGATGGCGGCCTGGCGCATGCGCATTCAGTTGAACGGCGAATCCCTTGAACTGCCCGACGGTGAAACCGTTGCGGCCCTGATTGCCCGTATGGACCTGACCGGTCGGCGGGTGGCAGTTGAACTCAATCTGGATATCGTCCCGCGCAGTCAGCATGCCGACACCGTTCTCAATGACGGCGACCATGTTGAAGTGGTGCACGCCATCGGCGGCGGCTAGTCGCCCGGCCCGCAAGGGCACAGAATTCTGCAAGACCCTCACCCCTAAAGAGGATTCCCCATGAGCATCGTTCGCAGCGACAAGCCTTTTGTTCTGGCCGGTCGTACTTACCAGTCGCGTTTGCTGGTCGGTACCGGCAAGTACCGTGACATGGAAGAAACCCGTCAGGCCATCGAAGCCTCGGGTGCCGAGATCGTCACCTTCGCCGTGCGCCGTACCAACCTCGGCCAGATCGAAGGCGAGCCGAACCTGCTCGAAGTGCTGTCGCCGGATCGCTACACCTTCCTGCCGAACACCGCCGGTTGCTACGACGCTATCGAGGCCGTGCGCACCTGCCGCCTGGCCCGTGAGCTGCTCGACGGCCACAACCTGGTGAAGCTGGAGGTGCTGGCCGACCAGAAAACCCTGTTCCCCAACGTGATCGAAACCCTCAAGGCCGCGGAAACGCTGGTCAAGGAAGGCTTCGACGTGATGGTTTACACCAGTGATGACCCGATCATCGCCCGGCAACTGGCGGAAATCGGCTGCATCGCGGTCATGCCGCTGGCCGGTCTGATCGGTTCCGGTCTGGGGATCTGCAACCCGTACAACCTGCAGATCATCCTCGAAGAAGCGAAAATTCCGGTGCTGGTGGATGCCGGTGTCGGTACCGCCTCCGACGCCACCATCGCCATGGAACTGGGCTGTGACGCCGTGCTGATGAACTCGGCCATCGCCCACGCCCAGCAACCGGTGATGATGGCCCAAGCCATGCAACACGCGATCGTCGCGGGCCGTCTGGCCTACCTCGCCGGCCGCATGCCGAAAAAACTCTATGCCAGCGCCTCTTCGCCGCTGGATGGTCTGATCAAGTAAGAGCCATTGATGACTGAATCGAACGACACGCCTATCCAGACGGAAGAGGGCGACGAGCGCCAACACCGCCGCATCAAGAGCTTCGTGATGCGCGCCGGGCGCATGACCGAAGGCCAGCAACGTGGTCTGGACCAGGGCGCGCCGCTGTACGTGCTGCCGCTGGCCGACGCGCCGGTGGATTACGATCAGGTGTTCGGCCGTTCGGCACCGCGCTCGCTGGAGATCGGTTTCGGCATGGGCCACTCGCTGCTGGAAATGGCCGCGGCGGCACCGGATCAGGACTTTATCGGTGTGGAAGTGCACCGTCCGGGTGTTGGCGCGCTGCTCAATGGCGTGCTGACTCAGGGCCTGACCAACCTGCGGGTCTACGATTGCGACGCGATCGAAGTGCTCAACCGCTGCATCGCCGACAACAGCCTCGATCGCCTGATGCTGTTCTTCCCTGACCCGTGGCACAAGAGCCGTCACCACAAGCGTCGCATCGTTCAGGCGTCCTTCGCCGAACTGGTGCGCAGCAAGCTGAAGGTCGGCGGCATCCTGCACATGGCCACCGACTGGGAACCGTACGCCGAGTACATGCTGGAAGTGATGAACGTCGCCCCGGGCTACCGCAACCTCGCCGAAGACGGCAAATGCGTACCGCGCCCGGCCGAGCGCCCGATCACCAAGTTCGAACGCCGCGGCGAACGTCTTGGGCATGGCGTGTGGGATCTGAAGTTCGAAAAACTGTCCTGAGTCCTGCGCAATACTCCTGTAGGAGCTGCGGCACGCTGCGATCTTTTGATCTTGATTTGAAGATCAANGATCGCAGCGTGCCGCAGCTCCTACAGTTGTTTTGGGCGTACTGAAAGGGATCAGCGGCGATCAGCGACAACGCCGATCAACACCAGCACCACCAGCAACACCGGCGCCAGGCTGTAGTTGTTGAACTGGCTCAGGCCCTTGACCACCCACGGTGTGGCGTAGATCAGCGCGGCACCGCTGCCGATTACGCACAGCAGGGCCATCAGCGGTACGCGCAGGGCGCCGGCGATGCTGCCCAGACGCTGCTCGACCCAGCCCTTGAAGTCGGCGCCGAACAGCACCAGCAGGCAGCCCACCAGCGCCAGGGCGATTTCCGAGAGGTTGCTGCGGCTCCAGCGGGACACGGTGGCGAGCAGATCGAGTATCAAATCCATGCGTTTTCCCTTGGGGCTGAAATCAGTTCAGAAATTGTTGCAGCAAGTCGTTGAGGAACAACTGTCCGCGCTCGGTGGCCGCCAGACGTGACGGTTCGACCTGCAACAGGCCACTTTGTTCTGCCGCTGCCCGGCCTTCTGCGAGGCTTTCCAGCGGCAGGCCGGTGCGCTCCGGATACAGGCGCGATTCGACGCCCGAGGTCAGGCGCAAAGCGTTCATCAGAAATTCGAACGGCATCTCGTCGTTGGTCAGCGCTTTTTCGCCAGCCTGGAAGTTTTTTGCCGGATTGAGATAGTCCTTCGGCAAACGCGTCTTCCAGGTGCGCACGATGCGCCCGTCCGGATGGCTGAGCTTGCCGTGGGCGCCGGCGCCGATGCCGATGAAGTCGCCGAAACTCCAGTAATTGAGGTTATGCCGCGCCGGACGCCCGGGCTGGGCATAGGCCGAGACCTCGTATTGCGCGTAACCGTGCGCGGCCAGCAGCGCTTGCCCGGCCTCCTGAATGTCCCACAGCGTATCGTCTTCCGGCAGCACCGGCGGCTGGTTCCAGAACACCGTGTTCGGCTCCAGTGTCAGCTGATACCAGGAGATGTGCGTCGGTTTCAGTTCGATGGCCTGGCGCAGGTCGCTCAAGGCATCGTCCAGCGACTGGTCGGGCAGGCCATGCATCAGATCGAGGTTGAAGTTATCGAACCCGGCCTGACGCGCCATACCTGCCGCGCGCACCGCTTCGTCGCCGTTGTGGATACGTCCGAGGGCTTCGAGTTTCTGCTGCTGGAAGCTCTGGATGCCGATCGACAGGCGATTGATCCCCAGCTTGCGGTACGCGACGAACTTCTCTTGCTCGAAGGTGCCTGGATTGGCCTCCAGGGTGATCTCGATGTCGTGCGCAAACGGGATGCGCTGCTCGACGCCTTTGAGCAGGCGCCCGAGGGCTTCGGCGCTGAACAGACTCGGCGTACCGCCACCGAAGAAGATCGAACTGATTTCACGGCCGTACACCGCGTGCAGGTCCTGATCGAGATCGGCCAGCAACGCGTCGACGTATTCCTCTTCCGGCAGCACCGGGCTGGCGGTGTGCGAGTTGAAGTCGCAATACGGGCATTTGCGCACACACCACGGAATGTGGATGTACAGCGCCAGAGGCGGCAGCGTCGGCAGCGGCGCCCGAGGCGAAGAGGCGCCGCCGATGATCAGCGACGACGCGGGGTGACTATCGGTCATTTCAAACCCAGACGCTGGCGCAGCAGATCCATTGCACGGGCGCGGTGGCTGATCTGGTTTTTGTCGGCCGGGCTCAGTTCGGCGCTGGACACGTCACGCTCCGGCACCCAGAACAGCGGGTCGTAGCCGAAACCGTGCTCGCCGCTGGCGGCGGTCAGGATGCGCCCGTGCCACAGGCCTTCGCAGAGAATCGGCAGCGGATCATCGGCATGCCGCACCAGTGCCAGCACGCAGACGAACTGCGCCCCACGCTCGGCTTGTGGCACGTCTTTAAGCGCGTCGAGCAGTTTGGCGTTGTTCGCCGCATCGCCCTTGCCGTCGGCATAGCGCGCCGAGTAGATGCCCGGCGCGCCGCCAAGGAAATCCACCGCCAGGCCGGAATCGTCAGCCAGCGCCGGCAGCCCGGAGATGCGCGCGGCATTGCGCGCCTTGAGGATCGCGTTCTCGACGAACGACAGACCGGTTTCTTCCGGTTCGACCTTGCTCCATTCGCCGATCGAGCGCAGTTGCACCGAGTCGCCGAGCATGGCCTGGAGTTCCTTGAGTTTGCCGGCGTTATGGCTGGCCAGTACGAGTTGCGTGAGGTTCATCATTCGCCGGGAAAGAGTTCTTGGTTGAAGTTGATGGTGTTGATCTTGTCACCGTTCTGCACCTTGATTTCAAAGGTGCGGGTTTCCTGCTGTTCCACCGGATACTGGGCGATGTAGTAGATCGCGCCTTGTTCGGTGACCTGGCGGAAGTTCAGGGTCACGCTCTGGCTGGTCAGGTCTTTGATCGTGCCAGTGACGTTGGCGATCAGCGGTTTGCCGTCCTTGATCACCGAGACGTTGATCACGCCCTGGTTCTTGCTGCGGATCAGCTCGGCTGCCTTGGCGATCTCGGGTGTCAGGAAGGTCGAGTTGAAGGTGTTGTAATGCACGGTAACGTCACCGAACACTTCCTTGCGTTCGCCCTTGATGGCATCGGCGGCCACCGCCGACAGACTCAGGCAGGCGGCCAATAGCACAGTAATCAAGCGACCCATGATCGTTCTCCTCGAAATGTCGTGGTTCAGACCGCGACCCGATGATCTGCAAGCACCGGGCTGCTGACGCGGTAGATACCAATCTCACCTAACAGATTAGGCCATAGCTTACTGGCCCACCCGTGGCGGTGCTGTTGATCCACGGCAAGCCGATCAATGACCTTCGCATCACGTTCGCGACAAAGTTCTTCAAAGTCTTCGAAGGTGCAGAAGTGAATGTTCGGCGTGTTGTACCAGGTGTACGGCAGAAATTCCGACACCGGCATGCGGCCCTTGCTTGCCAGATACCAGCGGCAGCGCCAGTGACCGAAGTTGGGGAAGGTGATGATGCACTGACGACCGACCCGCAGCATTTCGTCGAGGATCTTGTCCGGGTAATGCACGGCTTGCAGGGCCTGGGTCATGACGACGATGTCGAAACTGTTGCTGGCGAAGTTGCCCAGCCCTTTGTCCAGGTCCTGCTCGATGACGTTGATACCCTTGGCCACGCATTCGGCGATGTTGTCGGCGTCGTTTTCCAGGCCATAACCGGTGACATTCTTGTTGTCGCGCAGCCAGGTCAGCAGTTCGCCGTCGCCGCAGCCGAGGTCGAGCACGCGGCTGCCGGCGGGGATCCATTCCTGGATGATTTCCAGATCAGCTCTCATGGCTTGTTCACACCGTAATTCGGTTCATGTAATTGCCGAACGCCTGCAAATAGCGCGGGATCGGAATCAGGAAGGCGTCGTGGCCCTGGGGTGCATCGATTTCCAGGTAGCTCACGTCTTTGCGTGCCGCCATCAGCGCGTCCACCAGCTCCCGCGAGCGAGCCGGGGAGAAGCGCCAGTCGGTGGTGAATGACATCACGCAGAACTTGGCGGTGGCGTTTTCAAAAGTTTTCGCCAGGTTATCGTCGAAGTTCGCCGCAGGATCGAAGTAGTCCAGGGCTTTGGTCATCAACAGATAAGTGTTGGCATCGAATCGTCCGGAGAATTCTTCACCCTGATAGCGCAGATAGCTTTCGACCTGGAACTCGACGCTGTGGAAGTCGTAGTTGAGCTTTTCGCTCTTCAGGCCGCGACCGAATTTCTCGCCCATCGAGTCGTCGGACAGGTAGGTGATGTGCCCGACCATCCGCGCCAGCATCAGCCCACGCTTGGGGATCACACCTTGTTCCTGGAACGAACCGCCGTGGAATTCCGGGTCGGTGAGGATCGCCTGACGCGCGACTTCGTTGAAGGCGATGTTCTGTGCCGACAGCTTGGGCGCCGAGGCGATAGCCAGGCAGTGACGCACGCGATCCGGGTAGGTGATAGTCCACTGCAAGGCCTGCATGCCGCCGAGGCTGCCACCGATCACGGCGGCGAACTGACGAATGCCGAGCCGGTCGGCCAGACGCGCCTGGCTGTGCACCCAGTCTTCTACGGTGAGCACCGGGAAGTCGGCGCCGAATGGCTTGCCGGTTTCCGGGTTGATACTGCTCGGGCCAGTGGAGCCGTTGCAGCCGCCCAGATTGTTCAGGCTGACCACGAAGAACTTGTTGGTGTCGATCGGTTTGCCGGGGCCGATGCAGCTGTCCCACCAACCGGGCTTGCGGTCGTCGACGCTGTGATAGCCGGCGGCATGGTGATGCCCGGACAAGGCGTGGCAGATCAGCACGGCGTTGCTCGCCTGTGCGTTCAGCGTGCCGTAGGTTTCGTAGATCAGGTCGTAGGCGGGCAGCGAACGGCCGCAGGCCAAAGCCAGAGGTTCACTGAAGTGCGCCGTTTGCGGCGTCACCAGACCAACAGAATCGGGGGGAAAGGCAGCTGGCATCGACCCTGCTCTCGTTGAAATGAGGCGTAAGTCTAAAGACCGGGGGGGTTAGCGGCAAGCAACGATAAGGCCTGATCGTTGATTGAGCGAAGTCCTTGTGGTGAGGGGATTTATCCCCGATGGCTGCGTAGCAGCCCTGTAATCTTTGGCCGTACCGAGAGAATGGGGTTGGCAGCAACAAGGGGGCCGCTTCGCGACCCATCGGGGATAAATCCCCTCACCACAGTGGATCAGACCGGACGCACCAGATCAGGCAACTCCGGCAGCTTCTTCGGTGCACAGATCTTCACCCGTTTCTGCCGGTTCAACTCGCCGCTGAGCAAACTGACCTGGCTTTTGGACACCCCGAAAGCCTTGGCCAGAAAGCCCATCAGATACGCATTGGCCTTGCCCTCGACCGGCGGCGCCGTGAGGCGGATCTTCAGGCGGTCACCGTGCAGCCCGGCGAAATCATCGCTGCGGGCTGCCGGTTGCAGATGACATTCGAGGATCAAATCGTCCCCATCCCAGCGAAACCAGCTCACATCAGCAGGCGCAGGATTTCCGGCATCATCGTCATCGCCGCCAGATTGTTGATCACCAGCATGTCGATCAGCTTCAGCGCGAGGAAGGCGAAGATCGGCGACAGGTCCAGACCGCCGAGGTTCGGCAGAATCTTGCGGAACGGTGCCAGCGCCGGCTCGCAGATCTGGTTGACCAGTTCAGCGCCCGGGTTGTGGCTGCCTGGGGCGACCCACGACAGGATCACGCTGATGATCAGGGCGAAGAAGAAGATCTTCAGGAACAGCGCGATCACGCCGATGATCGACCAGATGAACAGCTGCAGCGGGTTACCGGTGGTGCCGTAGGTCAGCAGCAGGGTCAGGGCCATCAAGGCCAGTTGCACCAGAATTGCCAGCACCAGCGATGACATATCCAGGCCGAACAGGCTCGGGATGATCCGGCGCAGCGGCTTGAGCAGCGGCTGGGTGGCCTTGACCACGAACTGGCACAGCGGGTTGTAGAAATTCGCCCGCACCAGTTGCAGGACGAAGCGCAACAGCACGATCAGCAGGTACAGGCTGCCGAGGGTTTGCAGCACGTAAACCGCTGCGGTGTTCAATCCAATCATGTAAGGCTCCTTATTTGCCCAGTTGTTCGGCCATTTCGGCCGAGCGGTGCGCGGCGGCGCCGAGTGCTTTTTCCACCAGGGCTTCGAAGCCATTAGCCTGGAATGATTTGATCGCGGCCTCTGTGGTGCCATTTGGCGACGTCACGCGACGGCGTAGTTCGGCAGCGTCGACATCGCTGGATACCGCCATGTGCGCGGCGCCCAGCGCCGTTTGCAGGGTCAGTTGTTCGGCGATTTCTTTTGGCAGGCCGAGTTTGACGCCGGCAGCGGTCATCGCTTCGATCAGCAGGAAGAAGTACGCCGGGCCGGAGCCGGAGACGGCGGTCACGGCATCGAGTTGCTGCTCTTCGTCCAGCCACAGCGCAATGCCCACGGCGGACAGCAGCTCTTCAGCCTGCTGACGCTGTTCGGCAGTCACTTCGCTGGTGGCGTACAAACCGCTGACGCCCTGACGCAGCAGCGCCGGGGTGTTCGGCATGCAGCGCACGATCGGCTGCTCGCCGAGCCACGCAGTCATGCTCGCGCAGGTGATGCCGGCTGCGATCGACACCACCAGTTGCTGCGGTTTCAGGCTTGGACGGATGGCTTCGCACACGGCTTTCATCGCCTGTGGCTTGACCGCCAGCACGATCACGTCGACACCGTCGATGGCCTGCGCGTTGTCAGCGAAGGTTTCGATGCCGTGTTCGGCGCTGACGCGTTGGCGGGTTTCTTCACCCGGATCGCTGGCGCGGATGTGGCTGGCTTGCAGACCCTTGGCGCGCAGGCCGCCGATCAGACTGGCGGCCATGTTGCCGGCACCGATAAAGGCAATACGTGTGTTGCTCATGTCAGGTCCTTTTTCAGATGGCTGTCGGTCATTGCTGACCGTAATCTCTGGCACCAAACAGGGCGGTACCGATCCGCACCCAGGTGGCGCCTTGGGCGATGGCCGACTCGAGGTCGTGGCTCATGCCCATGGAAAGTGTGTCGAGCGGCAGATTCAGGCTGGCCTGCAAACGTTGCACGGCAGCAAAAGCGGCGTCTTGTTCGGCGCGATCTTCGGTCGGCTCGGGAATCGCCATCAGCCCGCGCAGTTTCAATCGGGGCAGGGCGCTGATGGCCTCGGCCAGCGCCGGCAGGTCGGCCGGGGTGCAGCCGGACTTGCTGGCCTCACCACTGACGTTGACCTGAATGCAGATGTTCAGCGGCGGCAGCTCGGTCGGGCGCTGCTCGGACAGGCGTTGGGCGATTTTCAGGCGATCCACGGAGTGCACCCAGTCGAAATGCTCGGCGATAGCGCGAGTCTTGTTCGATTGAATGGGGCCGATGAAGTGCCAGATCAAGGGCAGGTCGGCCAGTTCGAGCTGTTTGCCCAAGGCTTCCTGCAGATAGTTCTCGCCAAAGTCACGCAGGCCGGCGGCGTAGGCTTCACGCAGGGCCTGCGCCGGTTTCGTCTTGCTGACGGCGAGCAATTGAACGCTGTTTTCGTCACGACCGGCCGCTTTGGTCGCGGCCTGGATACGCGAACTAACCTGGAGAATGTTGTCTGCTATCGTGGACATCAAGAGGCGCCGGCGGTCTGAAGGTTCGCGGCATTCTACTGGAATTGAGGGACGCTATGGATATCACTGAACTGCTGGCGTTCAGCGCCAAACAGGGCGCTTCCGACCTGCACCTGTCGGCCGGTCTGCCGCCGATGATCCGCGTCGATGGCGATGTACGGCGGATCAATCTGCCGGCGCTGGATCACAAGCAAGTGCACGAATTGATCTACGACATCATGAACGACACCCAGCGCGTCGACTTCGAGAAACACCTGGAAACGGATTTCTCGTTCGAGGTTCCCGGCGTCGCGCGTTTTAGGGTCAATGCGTTCAACCAGAACCGCGGCGCCGGTGCGGTGTTCCGCACCATCCCGTCGAAAGTGCTGAGCATGGAAGACCTCGCCATGGGCGATGTGTTTCGCAAGATCACCGATGCGCCACGCGGGCTGGTGCTGGTGACCGGGCCGACCGGCTCCGGCAAATCGACCACGCTGGCGGCGATGATCGATTACCTCAATACCCATCGCCATCACCATATCCTCACCATCGAAGACCCCATCGAATTCGTCCACGAATCGCGCAAATGCCTGATCAATCAGCGCGAAGTCCATCGCGATACCCGCAGTTTCGCCACGGCATTGCGCTCGGCGCTGCGCGAAGACCCGGACGTGATCCTGGTGGGGGAGATGCGCGACCTGGAAACCATCCGCCTCGCACTGACTGCCGCCGAGACCGGGCACCTGGTATTCGGCACGCTGCACACGACGTCGGCCGCCAAGACCATCGACCGAGTTGTCGATGTGTTCCCGGGCGACGAGAAGTCCATGGTGCGTTCAATGTTGTCCGAGTCGCTGCTGGCGGTGGTGTCGCAAACGCTGATCAAGAAGATCGGCGGCGGGCGGGTGGCGGCGCATGAAATCATGCTGGGAACGTCGGCGATCCGGAACCTGATCCGCGAGGACAAGGTGGCGCAGATGTATTCGGCGATTCAGACCGGTGGGTCGTTGGGGATGCAGACACTCGACATGTGCCTGAAGGAGCTGGTGACCAAGGGCTTGATCAGCCGCGAGCATGCGCGGGAAAAGGCGCGTACGCCGGATAATTTCTAAAGGCCAAAAGCAAAAGATCGCAGCCTTCGGCAGCTCCTACAGTGATTTGTGTAGGAGCTGCCGAAGGCTGCGATCTTTTGATCTTGATTAGAAAGCTTAGCGCTGAACCACGCGCATCTGCTTGCCGCCCGGTTCTTTCGGCAGCACACGCTTGGCAACCACGTAGTGCTGTTCCCAGTACGGCTTGTTCAACGTATCGATGCTGACCGCTTTGCCACGGCGTGGTGCGTGGATGAAGCGGTCGTTGCCCAGGTAGATGGCAACGTGGTTGACCCGACGGCTCTTGATGTTGAAGAAAATCAGGTCGCCCGGTTTCAGGTCCTTGCGTTCGACTTTCTCGCCATGCCCGCTGGCCATGGCGTTGGAGGTACGTGGCAGGTCGAACGTGGCGTCGTTGAACGCATATTTGACCAGACCGCTGCAGTCGAAGCCTTTACTTGGGCTGCTGCCGCCCCAACGGTAGGGAGTACCGAGGACGTTCACCGCACGGCTCAGGACGTTGCTGCTTTCCTTGTTGGCCATCGGTGGCACCAGCTTGCCGTGACTCTTGCTGGCGAGCGTGGTGTGTTTCGTTTGTTTGCTGCTTTTGCTCGAAGGAGCCGAAGCATGGGATTTAGGGGTGAAACCGTTAACGTTGGGAAGACGTTGCTCACGATTGGTGGCGTGGGCGGCCAGTGGCATTAATAGGCAAATAGTTAGCCATGTCTTGAAAAATGGTCGCATTAGGCGTGGCTCTTAGGTGGTAGCGCGCAACTTTATAACAGCTTTTTTGTCCCTTCCGAGGCCGTTGGTCGATTCAATCGGGAGGCAACGGAACCAAACAAGCGGCAAATGGACGCGATTGTCCGACAGAAGTCCGGTGGTATAAGGCTTTGACGGACGACACAGTAACATTTGCCGTACGTCGGCTCCCTGTAAAAAAGTCACAAAGAATTAAAGAAAATTTATCTATCGAGTGAATCGAGGTCTTCATGAACCGCTATCAGCAGGTCGCTGCACCGCAGGATACCCACAGCAAAATCATCGGTTATCTGCTGTGGATTTTTGGTTTCACCGGCGCTCACCGCTTCTATTACGGCAAGCCGGTGACCGGGACGATCTGGTTCTTCACCTTCGGTCTGCTGGGCATTGGCTGGCTGATCGACGTGTTCCTGATCCCGGCAATGGATCGCGAGGCGGATCTGCGTTTCACCGCAGGGCCGATCGAATACAACGTGGCGTGGATTCTGCTGACGTTCCTGGGCGTGTTCGGCGTGCACCGGATGTACCAGGGCAAGTGGATCAGCGGGTTGCTGTATCTGCTGACCGGCGGGTTGTTCTTTATTGGTGTGCTGTATGACTTCTGGACCCTGAATGATCAGGTGTCGGTGCGCAACGCGCAGAATCGCGGCGCCTTTCAGTAACCTGTGGCGAGGGGATTTATCCCCGATGGGGCGCGTAGCGGCCCTAAAACATTCAACCGCGGAGGAACTGAAATCACCGCGGTTGTAGATCGAGGGCTGCTGCGCAGCCCATCGGGGATAAATCCCCTCGCCACAATGTCCCTCAGCAGCCGGTTACGCCTGGTGGCTGATCCGCCCGTCCACCAGCGTATAGCGCACCACGCCCGGCAGGCTGTGCCCGAGGAACGGGCAGTTCTCGCCCTTCGACAGCCAGCCTTCGCCGGCCACGGTGGAGGCTTTCGGGTCGAACAGCACGATATCCGCCGCACCACCGACTTCCAGTTTGCCCGCCGGCAAACGCAGTGCATCCGCAGGCCCGGCACTCAGGCGCGCCAGCAAGGTCGGCAGATCCAGTAAACCATCCTCAACCAGCGTCATCGCCAGCGGCAGCAGCAATTCCACACTGCTGATGCCCGGCTCGGTCGCGCCGAACGGTGCCAGTTTGGCGTCGCGTTCGTGCGGCTGGTGATGGCTGGAGATCGCCGAAATCACCCCGGACTTCACCGCTTCACGCAGGCCGTCGCGGTCGGCGCGGGTGCGCAGCGGCGGTTGCACGTGATACAGGCTGCTGAAGTCGATCAGCGCTTCATCGGTAAGGATCAGCTGATACAGGGCGACATCTGCAGTGACCTGCAAGCCACGGGCCTGCGCCTGAGCGATCAAGGCCACGCCGCGCGCGCTGGTCAGTTGGCTGAAGTGCGCGCGCACGCCAGTCTGCTCGACCAGCAGCAGATCGCGAGCCAGAGCCACGGTTTCCGCGGTTTCCGGAATCCCCGGCAGGCCGAGGAAACTGGCAACCGCGCCTTCATGGGCCAGACCGCCATCGGCCAGATCGTGATCCTGCGAATTGAAAATCACCGTCAGGTCGAAAGTGGCCGCGTATTCCAGCGCCCGGCACAGGGTGCGGGTGTTGCGGAAACTCTCCAGGCCATTGCCGAACGCCACACACCCGGCGTCGCGCAGCGCCACCAGCTCAGCCAACTGTTCGCCGTCCAGGCCTTTGCTCAGCGCGCCGATCGGAAACACCTTGGTGTTGCCGGCTTCGCGGGCGCGGTCGAGGATCAGTTCGGCCACGGCCGAGGTATCGAGTACCGGTTTGGTTTTCGGCGGGCAGCACAGACTGGTCACGCCGCCCGCCGCCGCCGCGCGGGTTTCGCTGACGATGCTGCCTTTGCGGCTGTAGCCCGGTTCGCGCAGGGCGACGTTCAGATCGACCAGCCCGGGCGCGGCAACGAGACCTTGAGCGTCGATGGTTTCAACGGCAGTGAAACCGGCGGGTGCGGCGCCGAGGGCGACGATCTTGCAGGCTTCAACGTGGATATCGGTGATTTGATCCAGGCCGCTGCTTGGATCGATGACGCGGGCGCCGAGAATGCTGAGCTTCACTGGGCGTTCTCCTGCTCGAATTGGCGCTGGGCGGTTTGCCCGCTCATGGCCATGGACAGCACGGCCATGCGGATCGCAATGCCGTAGGTGACTTGATTGAGGATCACTGAGTGCGGGCCGTCGGCCACCGCGGACTCGATTTCCACCCCCCGGTTGATTGGCCCCGGGTGCATGACGATGCAATCGGGCTTGGCCCCGGCCAGACGCGCGGTAGTCAGGCCGAAGAGGCGGTAGAACTCGCCTTCGCTCGGCAGCAGGCCGCCGCTCATGCGCTCACGCTGCAGGCGCAGCATGATCACCACGTCGACGTCCTTCAGGCCTTCATTCATGTCGGTGTAGACCTTGACCCCGTACTGCTCGATGCCGATCGGCAGCAGGGTCTTCGGCGCGATCACGCGGATGTCAGGGC
Organism: Pseudomonas sp. 22189; assembly: GCF_052045635.1. Lineage (NCBI taxonomy): Bacteria > Pseudomonadati > Pseudomonadota > Gammaproteobacteria > Pseudomonadales > Pseudomonadaceae > Pseudomonas > Pseudomonas sp. 22189. Next base: position 215,800 of record NZ_JBQEPG010000008.1, on the reverse strand, counting down.
AGCCCAGGGTCTTCAGGGCCAGCATGTTCGAGCGCGCGACCCGCGAATGCAGGATGTCGCCGACAATCGCCACCGAGAGGTTTTCGAAACCGCCCTTGTGCCGACGGATGGTGAGCATGTCGAGCATGCCCTGGGTCGGGTGCGCATGACGGCCGTCGCCGCCGTTGATGATCGCCACCTGCGGGCAGACATGCTCGGCGATGAAGTGTGCGGCGCCGGAATCACCGTGGCGCACGACGAACATGTCGGCGGCCATGGCCTCGAGGTTGCGCAGGGTGTCGAGCAGGGTTTCGCCCTTGCTGGCCGACGAGGTCGACACGTTCAGGGTGATCACGTCCGCCGACAGCCGCTGGGCCGCCAGTTCGAAGGTGGTGCGGGTGCGGGTGGAGTTTTCGAAGAACACGTTGCACACGGTCTTGCCGCGCAGCAACGGGACCTTCTTCACCGCCCGGGCACCGACTTCGAGGAACGAGTCGGCAGTGTCGAGGATTTCCGTCAGCAACTCGCGGCGCAGGCCGTCGAGCGAGAGGAAGTGGCGCAGCTGGCCCTGATCATTGAGCTGCAGCGGGCGCTTGGTATCTAGAGGCGTCATCGCGAGGGGGACTCTCAATAAGGGCGGGTTAAGGATTCAGGTCTTGCAGTTCGAGCGTCAGCGGCTCCGGGCCGGACAACTTGACCCGCTCATTGGCGGCCAGCGACAGGGTCGCACCCACCACGTTCGGGCGGATCGGCAGCTCGCCGGCGTCCAGGTCGAGCAGGCAGACCAGGGTCACGCTGGCCGGGCGGCCGTAGTCGAACAGTTCGTTCATGGCGGCGCGGATGGTCCGGCCACTCATCAATACGTCGTCGATCAGCACCAGGTGCTGGCCTTCGATCTCGAAGGGCAGGGCCGACGGACGCACTTGCGGGTGCAGGCCGTTCTGGCTGAAGTCGTCGCGGTAGAAGGAAACATCCAGCGTGCCCAGCGGCGCGTCACTGCCCAGTTCCTTGAGCAGGGCCTGTGCGACCCAGATACCACCGGTGCGAATGCCGATGTAACGCGGCTCGCGGATATCACGCTGTGCAAGGTGCGCCTTGAGGCGGGTCGCCATCTGGCTGATCAGATCGGCGGGATTGGGCAGGCTCATGGATGCTCCTTCGTGATTCCGAGCCGCGTCCTGCCGGACGTGGCTGGGTTTATAACCAAAAGAAAAGCGCCGAAGCGCTTGTCAGGATTCAAACAATGCAGTGTTTTCATCGAGCCAGCCCTGCAGCAGCAGAGCGGCGGCGATGGCGTCCACCGGGTTGTCGCGGTAACTGCCTTTCTGCCCGCCACGCACCAGTCGCTCACCCTTGGCTTCAAAGGTGGTCAGGCGTTCGTCGTGGGTATAGAAGGGCACATTGAAACGGCCATTGAGACGGCGGGCGAATTTCTCCGCGCGCAGGCACATCTCGCTGGGCGTGCCGTCCATGTTCAGCGGCAGGCCGACCACCACGGCGTCGGGTTTCCATTCCTTGAACAGCGCTTCGACCTGATTCCAGTCGGGCACGCCGTTCTGCGCTTTCAGGGTGCACAGCTCACGGGCCTGGCCGGTAATCACCTGGCCGACCGCAACGCCGATCTGTTTGGTGCCGTAGTCGAAGCCGAGAATCAGGCGCAGGGCCATCAGGCGTGCCCCGCCTGACTGGTCAGCAGGCTGAGGTTGATCCCCAGATGCCGTGCCGCCGCTTCCAGACGCAGCTCGCTGCTGGTGTTGAACAGGATGTCGGCGTCGTACGGGCAGGTCAGCCAGGCGTTGTCGGCCAGTTCGGCTTCCAGTTGCCCGGCTTCCCAACCGGCGTAGCCGAGGGTGATCACGCTTTTCACCGGGCCCACGCCGTCAGCGATGGCGAACAGCACGTCCTGCGAAGTGGACAGCGCCAGATCACCTTCGAGCTCAACGGTGGCCTGAAAGGTCTTGCCGGCCGGGTGCAGGACGAAACCGCGATCAGTCTGCACCGGGCCGCCGATGAAGATCGGCACATGCTGGCACAGCGCTGGCGGATCGATGTCCGGGCGCAATTGCTCGAGGATGTCAGCCAGATTCAGCTCTTGCGGTCGATTGACCACCAGCCCCATGGCGCCATTGGCCGTGTGCTCGACGATGTAGGTCAAGGTGTGGGCAAAGTTCGGGTCGGCCATATGCGGCATGGCGATCAGGAAATGATGCTTGAGGTAGCTGGGGCTGACGTTTTTCATGAGCGATAGTGTGGCGTTCAAGGGGCGAACTGACAAGCTGAGGATCAGAGAACAACGCAGATCCATTGTTGAAGTTGAACCTTTGTGGTGAGGGGATTTATCCCCGATGGGGCGCGAAGTGGCCCTCAATCCATTGACGTGATATGCCTGACATACCGCGTGTGCTGGTTTTGCGACTGCTTCGCAGCCGATCGGGGATAAATCCCCTCACCACAAAAAACCTGTATGCCGGCGGTCAGTTGCTGGAAAGCTTGTCGCCCCGGGCGAATTTCCAGGTGCGGATGATTTCCAGTCGGTCGATATCCGACAGATCGCCGGTAAACGGCGCGAACGGCGCCGCCAGTCGGACGATGCGCTGCGCCGCCTGATCCAGCAGCGGCTGGCCGGAGGATTCCAGCACCAGCACTTCATACAGCGAGCCGTCGCGGTTGATCGAAACCATCAGGCGCAGGTTGCCGTAAATCTGCTTGCGCCGCGCTTCTTCCGGGTAATTGAGGTTGCCGATGCGCTCGACCTTCTTGCGCCAGTCATCCTTGTACCAGGCGCCCTTGTCGCGCATGGTCGAGGCCGCGCTCAAGCGGTGAATCCGCGGGCGCTTGGCGTACAGCTGCTGTTCGTTGGCCAGTTCGGCTTCGAGGCTGGCGATGTCGCTGGACAGCTGCGAGCTGTCGAATGTCGGCGCGTTGACCGCAGGCTTGGTTTCGGTTTTGGTTTCTTCTTTCTTGGTCGGCGCCTTTTGCTGTTTCGGCGCCACCGTGGTCACCGCAGCTTTCGGCGCGGCCTCGCGTACTTCCGGCTTGGCGGCCGGAGGCGGGGTGACTTTCTTGACCTGATTGTCCTGGAACGGCGCGACCTCGGTGGTCTTGGGAATCGCCTTCTTGTCGAGGGTGCCGCTGCCTTCCTGGTTTTCCTGAGCGAGGAAATCAGCCTTCTTCGGCTTGGTTTCGCTCTTGAAGGTGGCGAGGGTGATTTCCAGGGTTTTGCTGATTTGCTTGGGTTCGACCATGGTAAAGCCGACGCCGAGCAGCAACGCCAAATGAATCAGCGCCGCGAGAAACAGGGTAAAACCGAGGCGATCGGCCGGGCGCACGCCACGCTGGGCGAGTTCTGCGGGCAGATCGGACGGGAGGGTCATGACAAGAAAACCAACATCGCGTTTTTCAGAGGCTGCGCATGATAACGCAATGTTGGTTTCACGCCTTGGGCTTCACGCTTCAAGCGACAGACTGCATGTGACGTGCATCAAGCTTGTGGCTTTTTGCCGGCGGCTTGCAGCTTCTTGTCGATCGCGTCCATCAGCATGCCGCCGATGTCGGTGCCGAACGCGTTGTCGATTTCGCGGATGCAGGTCGGGCTGGTGACGTTGATTTCCGTCAGGTGCTCACCGATCACATCCAGACCGACGAACAGCAGGCCTTTCTCACGCAGGATCGGGCCGACTTGCGCGGCGATCCAGCGATCCTTGTCGGTCAGCGGCCGCGCTTCACCACGACCACCGGCCGCGAGGTTGCCACGGGTTTCGCCTTGAGCCGGAATTCGCGCCAGGCAGTAATCCACCGGCTCGCCGTCGATCATCAGGATGCGTTTGTCGCCGTCGACGATGGCCGGCAGGTAGCCCTGAATCATGATCTGCTGCTTGCCGTGCAGCGTCAGGGTTTCAAGGATCACCGACAGGTTCGGGTGACCGGCGGTATGACGGAAGATCGACGAACCGCCCATGCCGTCCAGCGGCTTGAGGATGACGTCGCCATGGTGGTCGGCGAACTCACGCAGCACGTCCGGACGACGGCTGACGATGGTCGGCGGCGTGCACTGCGGGAACAGCGTGGCGAACAGCTTTTCGTTGCAGTCGCGCAGGCTCTGCGGTTTGTTGACCACCAGCACGCCGGCGGTTTCGGCCTGTTCCAGCAGGTAGGTGGAGTAGACGAACTCCATGTCGAACGGCGGATCCTTGCGCATCAGGATCACGTCCAGGTCGCTCAGCAGGTTGTCCTGCTCGGCGTCCAGTTCGAACCATTTTTCCGGGTTGGCGAAGACTTTCAGCGGCTTCATGCGCGCCCGGGCCTGACCTTCGGCCTGATACAGGTCGCGCTGCTCCATGTAGAACAGTTCCCAGCCACGTTTCTGCGCGGCCAGCAGCATGGCCAGCGAGCTATCCTTTTTATAGGAAATGCTGGCGATAGGGTCCATGACAATCCCGACGCGAACGCTCATTGGGTTTTCCTCGACAATTGGCTACCGGATCGGTATTGAAAAAGTGCCGCCAGAGTGGCGCTGGCAGGGTTTTCGGTCAAGGAAAAACCCGTCGATAGATTGCATCTGGAGACTGTGCTAAAAAGGCTGGCATAGCGTGCTGGCCCTTGAGCATCAAGGGTTTCCAGCCATTACTCATCGCAAAACGGACAATTTGATTCGCAAAGGCGACGGTAGAGCCCCCTTATGGAACAGCAGTCCAGCGCCTTGAAGGTCATGGTGATCGACGACTCGAAAACGATTCGTCGCACCGCCGAAACGCTGTTGAAGAATGTGGGCTGCGAGGTCATCACGGCCATCGACGGCTTCGACGCGTTGGCCAAGATCGCCGACAACCACCCCGGGATCATTTTTGTCGACATCATGATGCCGCGTCTGGATGGTTATCAGACCTGCGCTTTAATCAAGAACAACAGTGCGTTCAAGGCCACGCCAGTGATCATGCTGTCGTCGCGTGACGGGCTGTTCGACAAGGCCAAGGGGCGGATTGTCGGTTCTGATCAATTTTTGACCAAGCCTTTCAGCAAGGAAGAACTGCTCGACGCGATTCAGGCCCACGTTCCGGGCTTTGCCGCCGTTTTGCCGCAGTAAGACACGTACAGTGACGCTTGGCCAGCGGGCCGGGAGTCGACAAGAAAAATGGGGAAGACCATGGCACGTATCCTGATCGTCGATGATTCGCCGACTGAAATGTACAAACTCACCGGCATGCTGGAAAAGCACGGCCATGAAGTGCTCAAGGCCGAAAACGGCGCCGACGGCGTGGCCCTGGCCCGTCAGGAAAAACCCGACGCAGTGTTGATGGACATCGTCATGCCCGGCCTCAACGGCTTTCAGGCCACCCGGCAACTGACCAAGGATGCCGAGACCAGCCATATTCCGGTGATCATCATCACCACCAAGGATCAGGAAACCGACAAGGTTTGGGGCACGCGCCAGGGCGCGAAGGATTACCTGACCAAACCGGTCGAAGAAGACATGCTGATCAAGACCCTGAACAACGTGCTGGCCGGTTGATCGCGCGGCCATGAACCAGTCGCTGACCGCGTTCGAGCTGCTGTGGCAGATCGACCAGCGCTGCCGTCTGCTGGCGGCGGATCTGCCGTCGCAGCCCGGCCGTCAGGATCGCTGGAGCGGCATCGGCTTTCGCCTCGGTGAGCATTGGTACGTCACGCCGATGGGTGAAGTCAGCGAAGTGCTGCACGAACCGCGTTGCACTCAATTGCCCGGGGTCAAGCCGTGGGTCAAAGGGGTGGCTAACCTGCGTGGGCGCTTGCTGCCGATCATGGACCTGTGCGGCTTCTTCGGCCACGAGCTGTCACCGCTGCGCAAACAGCGGCGGGTGTTGGTGGTGGAGCACAACGACGTGTTCGCCGGGTTGCTGGTGGATGAGGTGTTCGGTCTGCAGCACTTCGAGCAGGACAGCTTCGAGCCGATCTCGATCAGCAAACGCCAGGGTTCCAAGGCCGAGTTCGTCAAAGGCTATTTCCGGCGCGAGCAGAACTGGCGGGTGTTCAGCCTGTTTGCGCTGGCCAGGTCGCCGGTGTTCATGAGCGTCGCGATATAGCCGAAGCACCATAAATCTATGGGGTGGGAGTCTGTGGCGAGGGGATTTATCCCCGATGGTTGGCGAAGCCAACCCAAAACCTGCATTCGCGATGTTCCAGATACCACTCAGTTTTGGGGCCGCTGCGCGACCCATCGGGGATAAATCCCCTCACCACAAATCCCACAGTGGACCGTGGCAGGTTTCATAGGCGAGGACCGATGACAAAAGCAAAAACAGGCAAGTCGGCAGAAGGGTCGCGCAGTCGTTCGCAGATCATCGTGCTGTTCATCGCACTGATCGTGTTCATCATGCTGCTGTTCGCCAACTTCGCCTATCTCAACACCCAGGCCAATTACGACAAGCAGTACATCGGCCACGCCGGTGAACTGCGGGTGCTGTCGCAACGCATCGCCAAGAACGCCACCGAGGCCGCCGCCGGCAAGGCCGCTGCGTTCAAGCTGCTGAGCGATGCGCGCAACGATTTTGCCCAGCGCTGGGGTTACCTGAAGAAGGGCGACCCGGCCACCGGCCTGCCACCCGCGCCCGCCACCGTGCGCCCGGAAATGCGCGCCGTGCAGCTGGACTGGGAACGCCTGCTGAAAAACACCGACGCGATTCTCTCCAGCGAACAGACCGTACTCTCGCTGCATCAGGTCGCCGCGACCCTGGCCGAAACTGTGCCGCAGTTGCAGATCGAATACGAAAAAGTCGTCGAAATTCTCCTGCAACGCGGCGCCCCGGCGGCGCAAGTGGCGATGGCCCAGCGTCAATCGCTGCTGGCCGAACGCATTCTCGGCGCGGTCAACACCGTGCTCGCTGGCGACGAAAATTCGCAGCAGGCCGCCGACGCTTTTGGCCGCGACGCCACCCGTTTCGGCCAGGTGCTCAACGGCATGCTGCAGGGCAACCCGACCCTGAAAATCAGCCAGGTCGAAGACCGCGACGCCCGTGCGCGCCTGAGTGAAATTTCCGAGCTGTTCCAGTTCGTCTCAGGCTCCGTGGACGAAATCCTCGAAACCTCGCCGGAGCTGTTCAAGGTCCGTGAATCGGCGAGCAACATCTTCAGCCTGTCGCAGACCCTGCTTGATGAGGCTTCACACCTCGCCAGCGGTTTCGAAAACCTTGCCGGCGGGCGCAGCACCGACACCATTGGCGGCTACGTGCTGGGCTTGCTGGCGCTGGCCTCGATCATCCTGATCGGCATGGTCATGGTCCGCGAAACCAATCGCCAGTTGCGCGAGACCGCCGAGAAGAACGAGCGTAACCAGAACGCGATCATGCGCCTGCTCGACGAGATCGAAGACCTCGCCGACGGTGACCTGACGGTGACCGCCTCGGTGACCGAAGACTTCACCGGGACCATCGCCGATTCGATCAACTATTCGGTCGACCAACTGCGCGATCTGGTCGCGACCATCAACCTTACTGCCGGCCAGGTGGCTGCCGCCGTGCAGGAAACCCAGGCCACTGCCATGCACCTGGCCCAGGCCTCGGAGCATCAGGCGCAGCAGATTTCCGAAGCCTCGACCGCGATCAGCGACATGGCCCAGTCCATCGATCAGGTGTCGGCCAACGCCGCTGAGTCCTCGGCGGTGGCCGAGCGTTCCGTGGAAATTGCCAACAAGGGCAACGAGGTGGTGCACAACACCATCCACGGCATGGACAATATCCGCGAACAGATTCAGGACACCGCCAAACGCATCAAGCGCCTCGGCGAGTCGTCCCAGGAAATCGGCGACATCGTCAGCCTGATCGACGACATTGCCGACCAGACCAACATCCTCGCGCTCAACGCGGCGATTCAGGCCTCGATGGCCGGGGACGCCGGACGCGGTTTTGCCGTAGTTGCCGATGAAGTGCAGCGGCTGGCCGAGCGCTCGTCCGCCGCCACCCGGCAGATCGAAACGCTGGTGAGGGCGATTCAGACCGACACCAACGAAGCGGTGATTTCCATGGAGCAGACCACCACCGAAGTGGTGCGCGGCGCCCGACTGGCGCAGGATGCCGGAGTGGCACTGGAAGAAATCGAAGGCGTTTCGAAAACCCTCGCCGCGTTGATTCAAAGCATCTCCAACGCGGCGCAGCAGCAGACCTCGTCGGCCGGGCAGATCTCGCTGACGATGAACGTGATTCAGCAGATCACCACGCAGACCTCGTCCGGCTCCACCGCCACCGCCGAGAGCATCGGCAATCTGGCGAAAATGGCCAGTCAGCTGCGCCGTTCGGTATCCGGTTTCACCTTGCCGTCGGCGTCCGCGACGGACAAGGCGTGAGTGGAGTGGTTATGGGTGACCGGCACGACTACGTGGCCCTCGAATGGGTCAAGGGTGAAATTGCCGAAACGCTGAAACAGGCGCATCAGGCAATTGAAGCCGTGCTCGATGACCCGCAGGCCGCGCCGGGGCTGGATGAGTGTCTGGCCTATATCCATCAGGTGCACGGCAGTTTGCAGATGGTCGAGTTCTACGGCGCGGCGTTGCTGGCCGAAGAAATGGAGCATCTGGTCGAAGCCTTGCAGCAGGGGCGCGTCGCCCATCGGGACGAAGCCCTGCACCTGCTGCTGCAAGCCTTCGGGCAATTGCCGATCTATCTCGATCGGGTGCAGAGCGCCCGCCGCGATCTGCCGCTGGTGGTGCTGCCGCTGATCAACGACCTGCGCAGTGCCCGCGGCGACAGCCTGCTCTCGGAAACCAGCCTGTTCAGCCCGCCACTGCCGGACTTGCCGCCGTTGAGCGCAGAAGCCTTGGCCGCGCTGGAGCCGGCCGAGTGGCCCAACGTGCTGCGCAAGTTGCGCCAGATGCTGCAAATGGCGCTGGTCGGGTTGCTGCGCGAGCAGGATGACCAGACCCACCTCGACTACCTGGCGAAAGTCTTCCAGCGCCTCGAAGCGCTGAGCGCCAATGCGCCGTTGAGCCCGCTGTGGCAGGTCGCTTCAGCGCTGGTCGAAGGCATGCGCGAAGGCGCCATCGCCAACAGTCCGGCGCTGCGCAGCCTGTTCAAGGACGCCGACAAGGAACTCAAGCGCCTGCTCGAACAAGGCCCGCGCGGCCTCAATCAGCCGCCCCCGCCGGAGTTGCTGAAAAGCCTGCTGTTCTATATTGCCAAAGCCGAACATCCCACCGGGCAGATGCTGACCATGAAAGATCGCTACTCCCTGGACGACGCGTTGCCCGACAGCGCGATGGTCGACGAAGAACGCGCGCGCCTGGCCGGCCCCGACCGCGATGCGATGCGCTCGGTGCTGGCGGCGCTATGCGAAGAGCTGGTGCGGGTCAAGGAGCGCCTCGACCTGTTCGTGCGCAGCGACCGTCAGCACACCTCCGATCTGGAGAGTCTGCTGGCGCCGCTGCGGCAGATCGCCGACACCCTCGCGGTGCTCGGTTTCGGCCAGCCGCGCAAAGTCATCATCGATCAACTGGCGGTGGTGCTCAGCCTCGCTCAGGGCCAGCTCGAACCGAACGACGCGACCCTGATGGACGTTGCCGGCGCGCTGCTTTACGTCGAAGCCAACCTCGCCGGAATGGTCGGCACCGTCGAGCCGGAAAGCCCCGAAGACGCGCGCCTGCCGACCACCGACCTGACGCAGATCCATCAGATCGTGATCAAGGAAGCACGCATCTGCCTGCAACAGGCCAAGGACATGATCGTCGATTACATCGACGCCGACTGGGATCGCCAGCAACTGCAACCGTTGCCGGAACTGCTGACCCAGGTGCGCGGCGCGCTGGCGATGATTCCGTTGAGCCGCGCGGCGAGTCTGGTCGAAGCCTGCAACAGCTTCATTCGCGAGCATTTGCTGCTCGATCCGCACGAGCCGGGCTGGCAGCAACTGGATCATCTGGCCGACGTCATCACCAGCCTCGAGTATTACCTCGAACGCCTGAGCGACGACCCGCAAGCGCCGAATGAACAACTGCTGGATGTTGCACAGAAGAGCCTCGCCAGCCTCGGTTTCTTTCCTGACGAGCCACCCGGCGAACCTCACGTGCCGCTGCTCGACGATGTGCTCAGCCCCAGCGAAGCGCTGGTGATGCAGGATCTGCAAGCGCTGGATGACCCCGATACCGTGCAGTCGCTGGCCGAGGTGCTGGCCAGTCCGGTATCGGCAGTCAACCCGCCGGCCTTGATCACCCCCGGCAGCCTGATGCCACCACCGGCCGATGAAGAACCGGTGGACGATGAACTGCGCGAAGTGTTCCTCGAAGAGACCGACGAAGTCCTCGAAGTCCTGCACGAATACCTGCCGCGCTGGTCGGCTGACACCCATGACCGCGCCGCCCTGACCGAACTGCGTCGGGCCTTTCACACCTTGAAGGGCAGCGGGCGCATGGTTCGTGCGCTGATCCTTGGCGAACTGGCCTGGGCGGTGGAAAACCTGCTCAACCGCGTGCTGGAACACAGCGTCGAACCTGGCGCGCAGGTGCAGCAGTTGCTCACCGACACGGTGTTGCTGCTGCCGGAACTGATCAGCGAATTCGCCACTCAGCGCCAGCGTCAGCGCAGCGATGTCGATCAACTGGCGGCCCGCGCGCATGCGCTGGCCAAAGGTGTCGAGCCGCTGGCGGCCGAAGACATCGATGACGTGGCGGCCCTCGATCCGCTGTTGCTGGAGATCTTTCGCAACGAGGCTGAAACCCACCTCGCCAGCCTCAACCGCTTCCTCGATCAGGCCGCCGAGCATGTGCCGCTGCCGGCCAGCGACGAATTGCAGCGCGCCTTGCACACGCTCAAGGGCAGTGCGTCGATGGCCGGCGTGTTGCCGATTGCCGAACTGGCCGCGCCGCTGGATAAGCTGGCGCGCGAGTTCAAGGCGCATCAGTTGCCGCTGGACCTCGATGAAGTGGAGTTGCTCCTCGAAGCCGAAGGCTTGTTCCGCGTTGGTTTGCGCCAGCTCAAGCACGATCCGCTGGCGCCGATTGTTGGTGCGCAGTCGCTGATCAAACGCACCGAAACGCTGCTGGCCGAACGTCTGGAAGCGATCCTCAGCGCGCCGAACACCGGCCTGCGGATCAAGCGCGATCCGCAACTGATCAACAACTTCCTCGCCCAGGGCATGGACATCCTGCTCGATGCCGAAAGCCTGTTGCAACGCTGGCAGCAACACCCCGGCGAGCGTCAGGAACTCAGCGCGCTGCTGGATGAGCTGACCACGTTGGGCGAAGGCGCGCACCTCGCCGATCTGCTGCCGGTGGATGTGTTGTGCGAAGCCTTGCTCGACCTCTACGGCGCGGTCGAAGAAAGCAGCCTGGCGGTCAGCGACAGGTTTTTCCACGAAGCCCAGAGCGCCCACGAAGCGCTGATCAACATGCTCGACGAACTGGCTGCCGGCCAGGAAGTTACCCCGCAGCCGCAGCGCATCCGCGCCTTGCACGAACTGCTGGATGAAAGCCTCGATCCGACGGCGATGGGGCTGATCCGCAGCGACGGCAGCCGCACTTTGAGCATCAGCGAACTGGGTGCCGCCACCGCCGAACTGTCCCGCGCCAATGTCGAGACTGCGCCGGACGACGAGATCGTCGAGATTTTCCTCGAAGAAGCGGTAGACATTCTCGACAGCGCCGGGCAAGCCTTGCAACGCTGGCTGAGCGACCCGGACAACGCTGCGCCGCTGTCGTCGTTGCAGCGCGATTTGCACACGCTGAAGGGTGGCGCGCGGATGGCCGAGGTCGACGCCATCGGCGATCTGGCCCATGAGCTGGAAAGCCTTTACGAAGGGCTGGTGGATCGTCGCTACAGTCACAGCGAGGCGCTGGGCCGCTTGCTGCACAAGGGCCATGACCGCCTGGCCTTGTTGCTGGAGCTGTTGCAGGCGCATCAACCATTGCGCCCGGCGCAGGATCTGATCGAGACGATCCGCCAGTTCCGCCAGGGCGCCGCCGGTACTGCCGAAGCGGCGCAACCGACGGCTGAATCAGACAGCGCGGCGCATGATCCGGAGCTGCTGGACATCTTCCTCGAAGAGGGTTTCGACATCATCGAAAGCTCCGGCGCGGCGTTGCTGCGCTGGCAGGCCGAGCCGGGCAATCGGCAGGAAGTGGAAACCCTGCTGCGCGATCTGCACACGCTCAAGGGCGGCGCGCGGATGGTCGAGATCGGCCCGATCGGCGACCTCGCCCATGAGCTCGAATTCCTTTACGAAAGCCTCGCCACCGGCGTGCTGCAGCCGTCCGCCGAACTGTTCGCGCTGGTGCAGCGCGGGCATGACCGCCTGGCGCAGATGCTCGACGGCGTGCGCGCCGGGCAGCCATGCCCGCCGGCGGATCGGCTGATCAATGCGATCCAGAATTTCAGCCATCCGGCGACCCCCGACACGCCGCCGTTGCTGCCGATTCCGGCCAAGACCGAGCCTGCGGCACCCGCCGCTGATGCCGGCGCGGACATGGTCAAGGTCTCCGCCGAACTGCTCGATGAGCTGGTCAACCTGGCCGGGGAAACCTCGATTTTCCGTGGGCGTATCGAGCAGCAAGTCAGCGATGCGCAAACCGCGCTGAACGAGATGGAAACCACCATCGAACGCATGCGCGATCAGTTGCGCCGGCTCGACACCGAAACCCAGGGGCGGATCCTCAGCCGTCAGCAAGTCGATGCCGAACGCCTCGGTTACGAAGAGTTCGACCCGCTGGAAATGGATCGTCATTCGCAGTTGCAGCAACTGTCGCGGGCGCTGTTCGAATCCGCTTCCGACCTGCTTGACCTCAAGGAAACCCTCGAGCGCCGTAATCTCGACGCCGAGAACCTGTTGCAGCAGCAGGGGCGAATCAATACCGAATTGCAGGAAGGCCTGATGCGCACGCGCATGGTGCCGTTCGAACGGATGTTGCCGCGCCTCAAACGCATCGTGCGGCAGGTCGCCGAAGAGCTGAACAAGGACGTCGCCTTCATCATCGGCAACGCCGAAGGCGAGATGGATCGCAACGTGCTGGAGCGCATGGCCGCGCCGCTGGAGCACATGCTGCGCAACGCCGTCGACCATGGTCTGGAGTCGGCCGAAGTGCGGCTGGCGGCGGGCAAACCGGCGCAGGGCACGATCACCCTGGACCTGACCCGCGAGGGTGGCGACATCGTTTTCGATATTCGCGACGACGGCGCCGGGGTGCCGCTGGACGCGGTGCGGCGCAAGGCGATCAAGCGCGGCCTGCTCGCACCGGACGCCGAGATCAGCGACCGCGACGTGCTGCAGTTCATCCTGCAGCCGGGCTTTTCCACCGCGGAAAAGATCACCCAGATTTCCGGACGCGGCGTCGGCATGGACGTGGTTCACGAAGAAGTCCGCCAGCTCGGCGGCACCATGAGCATCGACTCGGTGCCGGGGCAGGGCGTGCATTTCCGGATTCGTCTGCCGTTCACCGTGTCGGTCAACCGCGCGCTGATGGTGCAGTGCGGGGAGGATCAGTATGCGATTCCGCTGAACACCATCGAAGGCATCGTCCGGGTGTTGCCGAATGATCTGGAAGCGCACTACCGCAACGATCCGCCGAGCTACCACTACGCCGGTCAGCGCTATGAATTGTGTTATCTGGGCGAGCTGCTGAAAACCGTGCCACGCCCCAAACTGCTCGGCCAGAGCCTGCCATTGCCGGTGCTGCTGGTGCAGTGCAATGACCGGCACATCGCGGTGCAGGTCGATGCGATGGCCGGCACTCGCGAGATTGTGGTCAAGAGCCTCGGCCCGCAGTTTGCGGCGGTGCAGGGCGTGTCCGGGGCGACGATTCTCGGCGATGGCCGGGTGGTGCTGATTCTTGATTTGCTCGCGCCGATCCGCGCGATGCAGGCGCGGATCGCCCAGCATCCGGCGCAGGCGGACATCGACAGTGAGCCGCAAAAACCCCTGCTGGTACTGGTGGTCGACGACTCGGTCACCGTGCGCAAGGTCACCAGCCGTTTGCTCGAACGCCACGGCATGAACGTGCTGACCGCCAAGGACGGCGTCGACGCGATGCTGCTGCTCGAAGAACACATGCCTGACCTGATGCTGCTCGACATTGAAATGCCGCGCATGGACGGTTTCGAAGTCGCCACCCAGGTGCGCCACGACGAACGCCTGCAGCACCTGCCGATCATCATGATCACCTCGCGCACCGGGCAGAAACACCGCGACCGCGCGATGGCCATCGGCGTCAACGACTACCTCGGCAAGCCGTATCAGGAATCGGTGCTGCTCGAAAGCATTGCCCACTGGAGCAAGAAACATGCATGAGCGCCGCCACAACGCGCGCAGCAGCCAACTCACCGGCCTGTTGCTGCCACTGGCCGACCGCAACCTGATCCTGCCCAACGTCGCCGTCGCCGAGCTCATCGACTATCAGGCCAGCGCCTTCGACCTCGACACCCCGCCGTGGTACCTGGGGCGGGTGAGCTGGCGGGAGCGGCAGATTCCGCTGCTGAGTTTCGAGTCGGCGTGCGGGCAGAAAATCGTCATCGGCGAACGCGCGCGGATCGTCATCCTCAATGCCCTCGGCGGCTTGCCGCAGCTGAAATTCATCGCGCTGCTGGTGCAGGGGATCCCGCGTTCATACAAGCTCGACAGTCAGTTGAGTTATGTCGATGTGCCGTTGTGTGCGCTGGAGCAGGCGGCGGTGCAGGTCGGGGAACAGGTGGCCAAGGTCCCGGATTTGTTGGGGTTGGAGCAGTTGTTGGTGAAGGCTGGGCTGGTTCACTGATCCAGCCTTTGTGCTGCCCTGACTGGCCCTATCGCTGGCAAGCCAGCTCCCACAGTGTCCGCGTCGTATTCGGATTTTGTGAGTCACACAAAACCCTGTGGGAGCTGGCTTGCCAGCGATGGGGCCAGTTGAATCAGCAAATTCTTACAGGCAAATCTTCAATTTCTGCAGTGCAATAAACACATTCTGGCACAGCTGTTTAAAGACACTCAGTGTTACGCCTCACCAGCCTACAAATCCTTGCGCCACTGCCTACGCATGCACCAGAATCCGCCGGCTTGTGCGCCCTCGGCAGCCTGCGTAACTTGATTGCGTCACTGATTCCCAGTGATCGGGTTTAGCAGCCCGGCTTCGTTTTATTCCGGTCGTACAAGTCTCATCCGGTCAGGCATTCGCCTGCGCTTGATGGTGGCTGTGTGCATGGCACCTTCGGGTGCGCCGGGTTCCGGAATGACCGGTCTGCTAACTTGCGCACAGCCGCCACCCTACCGTTTAGCAGCGAGATGGTGCGGCCTCACAGAGGTACATTCCGATGTTCAAAGTAACACCTAACCCGCCGGTCACCGACACGGCATCCCCCTACGAAGCCCCCGAATCAAAGAAATTCCACGAAGCCGCCGAACGCGCCCTCGACCATTACCTCGGCCCGCCAAAACCCGACCTCATGGCCACGCCCTACACCCCCAACACGCTGTACATGGCCAACCCCGACGCCGACAGCGAATCCCTGCTGGCCGACGCCAGTGAATCCCTCGGCTCGGCCACGGTCATGCTCAACAATCATGCGGCGCTGGTGCAAGGCACGCACCTCAAGACGCTGCAGGGCATTGCTCAGGTGGTGATGGTGGCGGAGCTGGCGGTAAATCGGGTGTTGGATAAGTTGGTGCCGACGAACTGAGAAGCGCAATGCCTTCCCCTGTAGGAGCTGCGGCACGCTGCGATCTTTTGATCTTGATTCTGAGGATCAAAAGATCGCAGCCTCGTTTCACTCGACAGCTCCTACAGGGGATTTGGGTTGTCACATAGTGATTGAACAACCCAAAACCCTGTGGGAGCGAGCTTGCTCGCGAAGGCGTCGTCAAACGTTACGCTCAGCGTAATGATTCACCACCGCGCTTGATTGATGCCCCCACCCCACACTCCTAAGGTAGCTCCACGACAGCGAACCCCGTGGAGTGAGCATGACAACAACAATTTCCCCCGACTCGCGCTGGACGCGGCGGCGTGACGAGAAGCAGCGGCGTCTCGACAAGGTGCGCGGGCTGGCCGACGGTGTGGTGTTGCCCAGCGACAAGATCGTCGCCGCGCTTGAAGCGTTGATCCATCCCGGCGACCGGGTGGTGCTGGAGGGCAACAACCAGAAGCAGGCGGATTTCCTTTCCCGTTCGCTGGCCAAAGCCGATCCGGCCAAGCTGCATGATCTGCACATGATCATGCCCAGCGTCGGTCGCTCCGAGCATCTGGATCTGTTCGAACGCGGCATCGCCCGCAAGCTCGATTTCTCCTTCGCTGGCACCCAGAGCCTGCGCATCAGCCAGTTGCTCGAAGACGGCTTGCTGGAAGTCGGCGCGATTCACACCTACATCGAACTCTACGCGCGGCTGGTGGTGGACTTGATCCCCAACGTCGTGCTCTCGGCCGGGTTCATGGCCGACCGCGCCGGCAATATCTACACCGGCCCCAGCACCGAAGACACCCCGGCACTGATCGAACCGGCGGCCTTCAGCGACGGCATCGTCATCGTCCAGGTCAACCAATTGGTCGATGACGTCAGCGAACTGCCGCGCGTCGACATCCCGGCCTCGTGGGTGGATTTCGTGGTGGTGGCCGACAAGCCGTTCTACATCGAACCGCTGTTCACCCGCGACCCACGGCACATCAAACCGGTGCACGTGTTGATGGCGATGATGGCGATCCGCGGGATCTACGAAAAACACAACGTGCAGTCGCTCAACCACGGCATCGGTTTCAACACCGCTGCCATTGAGTTGATCCTGCCGACCTACGGCGAATCCCTCGGCCTCAAAGGCAAGATCTGCCGCAACTGGACGCTCAACCCGCACCCGACCCTGATCCCGGCGATCGAGAGCGGTTGGGTCGAGAGCGTGCATTGCTTCGGCACCGAACTGGGCATGGAAAACTACATCGCCGCGCGCCCGGACGTGTTCTTCACCGGCCGCGACGGCTCGCTGCGCTCCAACCGGATGTTCTGCCAACTGGCGGGGCAGTACGCGGTGGATCTGTTTATCGGCGCAACGTTGCAAGTCGATGGCGACGGCCATTCTTCGACCGTCACCCGTGGTCGCCTCGCCGGTTTCGGCGGCGCGCCGAACATGGGCCACGACCCGCGCGGTCGGCGTCACGGCACCCCGGCGTGGCTCGACATGCGCCACGACGACGCGCCGCAACCGATGCTCGAACGCGGCAAGAAACTTGTCGTGCAAATGGTCGAGACCTTCCAGGAGGGCGGCAAACCGACCTTCGTCGAAACCCTCGACGCGGTGGAAGTGGCGAAGAAAAGCGGTATGCCGCTGGCGCCGATCATGATCTACGGCGACGACGTCACCCACCTGCTCACCGAAGAAGGCATCGCCTACCTGTACAAAGCGCGCTCGCTGGAAGAGCGCCAGGCGATGATTGCAGCGGTCGCCGGCGTCACCGCCATCGGCCTGCGCCACAACCCGAAAGACACTGAACGCATGCGCCGCGAAGGCCTGATCGCTTTGCCCGAAGACCTCGGCATCCGCCGCACCGACGCCACCCGCGAACTGCTGGCGGCGAAAAGTGTGGCCGATCTGGTCGAGTGGTCCGGCGGCCTGTACAACCCGCCCGCCAAGTTCAGGAGCTGGTAATGCACGCACTCAATCTGCAAGCGAAACCCCTGAGCCTGAGCGAACGCATGGCCGATCTGGCGGTGGATGCGCTGATCGACGAAGCCGATCTCTCGCCGAAACCGGCGCTGGTCGACCGGCGTGGCAATGGCGCACACACCGATCTGCACTTGGGCCTGATGCACGCTTCGGCGTTGTCGTTATGGCCGGCGTTCAAGGAAATGGCTGAAGCGGCGGTGGACATCGGCGAAGTCGATTCAGCGTTGCGCGAAGCGATTGGCCGCCTCGGTCGCGAAGGCGAGCAAGCGATGCTCGCGACCACCAACGGGGTGAATACCCATCGCGGGGCGATCTGGGCCTTGGGCCTGTTGATCACCGCTGCTGCACTGGAACCGAAATCCTCAAGCGCCAACGCCGTCTCTCTTCGCGCCGCACGTCTGGCCTTGCTGGATGATCGCTACGCACCAAAACCGCTGAGCCACGGCGCTCAGGTCGCCCTGCGTTACGGCGCACGCGGTGCCCGTGAGGAAGCGCAACTCGGCTTCCCGTCCGTGCTGCAACGCGGCCTGCCGCAACTCAAACGCAGCCGCGCCAACGGTCACGGCGAACAGAATGCCCGGCTCGATGCGCTACTGGCGATCATGACCGATCTGGCCGACACCTGCGTGCTCTACCGCGCTGGTGAACAGGGCCTGCACGCTATGCAGCAAGGCGCGCAAGCGGTGCTCGACGCTGGCGGCAGCGCCAGCCTCACCGGGCGTCGGCGCCTGCACGCACTGGATCAACAACTCATCGCATTGAATGCCTCGCCCGGTGGCGCCGCCGACTTGCTCGCCGCCACGCTGCTGCTCGATCGAATCGAGCGCGACGGCATCCTTCAGGGAGCGTTTTGATGGAAACCTTATCCTTTGAATTCTCCGCCGGGCAGCCGCCGCGCGGGCGCGCGCTGGTCGGTTGTGTCGGCTCGGGCGATCTGGAAGTGCTGATCGAACCGGGGCTGGCCGGCAAGCTGACGATCAATGTGCAGACCTCGGTCAACGGTGCGCAGCAGCGCTGGCAGCATCTGTTCGCGCGGATGTTCGACGGCACCACGCCACCGGCGATGGCCATCGATATCCACGATTTCGGCGCCACGCCGGGGGTGGTGCGTCTGCGTCTGGAACAAGGTTTCGAGGAGATCGGCCATGACTGACAGCACAGCGCTGTTGCACAAGCACAGCTTTGTCGAACTCGGTGCGCGGCAACGGGCGAAAGCCTTGCTCGACGCCGGAACCTTCCGCGAATTGCTCGACCCGTTTCAACGGGTCATGTCGCCGTGGCTCGAACGTCAGGGCGTGGTGCCGCAAGCCGATGACGGCGTGGTGATCGCCAAGGGCAGCGTCGACGGTTTGCCGGTGGTGATCGCCGCCATCGAAGGCGCGTTCCAGGGCGGCAGCCTCGGCGAAGTCGGCGGGGCGAAGATTGCCGGCGCGCTGGAACTGGCCGCCGAAGACAACCGCAAGGGCATCCCGACGCGCGTCGTGTTGCTGCTGGAAACCGGTGGCGTGCGCTTGCAGGAAGCCAATCTCGGGTTGGCGGCGATTGCCGATATTCATGCGGCGATTGTCGATTTGCAGCAGTACCAACCGGTGGTCGGTGTGGTGGCGGGCAGCGTCGGTTGCTTCGGCGGCATGTCGATTGCCGCTGCGCTGTGCAGCTATTTGCTGGTGACTCAGGAAGCGCGCCTTGGGTTGAACGGCCCACAGGTGATCGAGCAGGAAGCCGGGATCGAGGAATACGACTCCCGCGACCGGCCCTTCATCTGGAGCCTGACCGGTGGCGAACAGCGTTTCGCCAGCGGCTTGGTGGATCGTTACGTCGCCGATGATGTGGCAAAGATTCGCCAGCAGGTCGGTGCGTTGCTGCAACAGGGTTTGCCAACGCGACCGCGCAGTCAGCGTGCCGATTGGTTTTTGCAACGCCTGAACCGTTTGGACACTGGCAAGCAAATCGAACCGTCGGTGGTTCGCGATCTGTATCAAGGAGAGCGCTCATGAGTGGTTATTCGGTGCGCGGTTTGAACTGGTTCAACGCCCTGAGCGCGGGTGCGAAAGCGGTGAAGGGTTTGCCGCCCTCGTTGAAGGTGGCCGATGGCGAACTCGGACGATTGATCGCTGTGGTCGCTGACCCCGACAACCGTTTCCCACGGGCTCGCAACGGCGAAGTCGGATTGCTCGAAGGCTGGGGCCTGGCCAAGGCGGTGGATGACGCAATCACGGCAGATCGCGACAACACACGGAAACGCCCGATCATCGCCATCGTCGACGTCCCGAGCCAGGCTTACGGTCGTCGCGAAGAAGCCCTCGGCATTCATCAGGCCCTGGCCGGTGCGGCGGACAGTTATGCCCGCGCCCGTCTGGCCGGGCATCCGGTGATTGCACTGCTGGTGGGCAAGGCCATGTCCGGGGCGTTTCTGGCCCACGGTTATCAGGCCAACCGCTTGATTGCCCTGCGCGATCCCGGGGTGATGGTGCATGCGATGGGCAAGGCCTCGGCGGCGCGAGTGACGCTGCGCAGTGTCGAGGAACTGGAAGCACTGGCCGCCAGCGTGCCGCCGATGGCCTATGACATCGACAGCTACGCCAGCCTCGGATTGCTCTGGGAAACCCTCTCGGTGCAGCAGATCGAGCAGCCGACGGCGGAGGATCTGGCGCGGGTGACCGGGTGCCTGAAACAGGCTATCGACGATATCTCCGGCACTGACTTGCGCAAGCGTCTCGGCGCGAAAAATCGTGAAGCCTCCAGCCGCGTGCGTGAACTGCTGAGGGCGCAGTGGTGAACCTGCCACTGGCCCACGATCTGCTGTGGGGCATGACCCCGGCGCAGTTGCCGGCGGATGCGCCGCAGTGGGCAGTCGAATCGCTGGCTGCCGGGCAACCGGTGGTGGTGCGGCGGGCGGTGAGCGCTGAAGGTTTGGTCGCGGTGGGCGTGCGCGGTGTGTTCCGTGAGCAGCGGCTGGCGGCGTTTATGGCGCTCGATTCGATTGCCTGTCGGGTCAGCCCCGAAGCGCTTTGTCATGTCGATTGCGCGCGCGATCTGCCAGTGATGCAGGCCCTCAAACAACTGCGGCCGATGCTCGATGATTGCGGTTGGGTCTGGGGCATCAGCGGCAGTGTCGGGTTTGAGCTGGCCAGTGGATTTGTCGCGATGCACGCGGCCAGCGATCTCGATCTGATTCTGCGTACACCGCAGCTGATTACCCGCAATCAGGCACGCAAACTGGTCGAGCTCTTTGATCAAGCCGTGTGCCGGGTCGACATGCAATTGCAGACGCCGTTCGGTGCAGTCGCGTTGCGCGAATGGGCCGGCGGGTCTGCACGGGTGCTGCTGAAAAACGCCCATCAAGCCTGTCTGGTCGCTGACCCGTGGAACCCGCAGGAGCAGGCAGCGTGAGCAGCCTGTTGGTGTTCCCCGGCCAGGGCGCGCAGCAACCGGGCATGCTCCAGCGTTTGCCCCGGGCAACCTTGACCGAGGCCAGCGAGGTGCTCGGTGAAGATGTCGCGCGGCTCGATTCTGCCGACGCGTTGCGCAGCACCCGGGCGGTTCAGCTGTGCCTGTTGATCGCCGGGGTCGCTGCTTCACGACAATTGCTGCAGGACGGACTCACGGCGGATTACGTCGCCGGCCTGTCCATCGGCGCATACCCGGCAGCGGTGGTCGCCGGGGCGCTGAGCTTCAGCGATGCGTTAAATCTGGTCAGTCTGCGTGGCGAGTTAATGCAGCAGGCTTATCCACAGGGCTATGGCATGACCGCAATCATCGGTCTGCAATTATCCACCGTCGAAACGCTGCTGGCGCAGGTGCACAGCGCGGAGTCGCCGGTGTACCTGGCCAATATCAATGCCGATAACCAGGTGGTGATTGCCGGCAGCGACGCGGCGATGCAAGCGGTGGCGGAGCTGGCGCGCAGTCGTGGCGCCGGTCTGGCGAAACGCCTGGCGGTGAGCGTGCCGTCGCACTGCCCGTTACTGGAGGCACCGGCGCAAACCCTCGCCGAGGCTTTCGTCAAAGTTGAACTGAAGACTCCGAAAATCGCTTACCTGAGTGGCAGTCGCGCGCGTCCGCTGATCAAGACTGACGCCCTGCGCGACGATCTCGCGTTCAACATGTGCCGCGTGGTGGACTGGCGCGGCACCGTGCAAAGCGCTTACGAGCGCGGCGTGCGTTTACAGATCGAACTGCCGCCCGGTGCGGTGCTGACCGGGCTGGCGCGCCGGGTGTTCGAATCGGGCACGGTCACTGCCTTCGACAGTGCGCGTCTGGACACCTTGCAGGCGCTGTTGCGAGAGGAGGGTGGCCGCCGACCCTAAACCGCCGCGACTCAGGCTTCGAACAACAAAAACAACATTCGACGATGCACTTTGAGGACTACAACAATGATTATTTACGGTGTGGCGCTGTTGGCGATCTGTACGCTGGCAGGGGTGATCATGGGCGACATGCTCGGCGTGTTGCTGGGCGTCAAATCCAACGTCGGCGGGGTCGGCATCGCCATGATCCTGCTGATCTGCGCGCGGTTGTGGATGCAGAAACGCGGCGGCATGACCGAGGATTGCGAGATGGGCGTCGGCTTCTGGGGCGCGATGTACATTCCGGTGGTGGTGGCGATGGCCGCGCAACAGAACGTCGTCACCGCCCTGCACGGCGGCCCGGTGGCGGTGCTGGCGGCCATCGGTTCGGTGGTGGTGTGTGGCTGCACCATTGCCCTGATCAGCCGCACTCATAAAGGTGAGCCATTGCCTGACGAACCGGTGGAAGTCACCCCGGTCGGCACCCCGGTAGGAGGTCGCTGACATGTGGGCACTCATTGAAAACGGTCTGGAACACAATGGCCTGATCACCGCGTTCGCTTTCGTCGGCGTGATCATGTGGGTCTCGGTGATTCTCTCCAAACGCCTGACCTTCGGGCGCATTCACGGCTCGGCGATTGCCATCGTCATCGGTCTGGTGCTGGCCTGGGTTGGCGGCACTCTGACCGGTGGTCAGAAAGGCCTGGCGGATCTGACGCTGTTCTCCGGCATCGGCCTGATGGGCGGGGCGATGCTGCGTGATTTCGCGATTGTCGCCACGGCGTTCGAAGTGCAGGCGACCGAGGCGAAGAAGGCCGGGTTGATTGGCGTGATCGCGCTGCTGCTCGGTACGATCCTGCCGTTCATTGTCGGCGCGTGTATGGCTTGGGCCTTCGGCTATCGCGATGCGGTAAGCATGACCACCATCGGCGCGGGCGCGGTGACCTACATCGTCGGTCCAGTGACTGGTGCGGCTATTGGCGCGACCTCGGATGTGATGGCGCTGTCGATTGCCACCGGGTTGATCAAGGCGATTCTGGTGATGGTCGGCACGCCGGTCGCGGCGCGCTGGATGGGCCTGGATAACCCGCGCTCGGCGATGGTGTTCGGTGGTCTGGCCGGGACGGTGAGTGGGGTGACCGCAGGGCTGGCGGCGACGGATCGGCGGTTGGTGCCTTATGGGGCGTTGACGGCGACGTTCCACACCGGGCTTGGCTGTTTGCTTGGGCCTTCGCTGTTGTTCTTCATTGTTCGCGGGATTGTTGGCTGACTTTCGGATTCTGTGTTGTCGGGTCTAACGCCATCGCTGGCAAGCCAGCTCCCACAGGTTTTGTGTTGTAAGAAGATTTCTGAATCAGCACAAAACCCTGTGGGAGCTGGCTTGCCAGCGATGTAGGCGACGCGGTGTCAGGCCTGGCGATTGGCATACATCCGACACTCCGCCAGCAACGCCAGCAGATTCGGATCGCGCTCCTTGGCCTTCAAGAACACCACGCCAATATGCTGCTGCAAGCGGTACTTCTCCTGCAACGGGATCAGCTTCACGCGGTTCTCGTACACCGCCGCAATCCTTCCTGGCAGCAGCGCATAGCCGACCCCGGAGCTGACCATGCTCAGCAGGGTGAAGATGTCGTTGACTTGCATCGCCACCTTCGGCTCGAACCCCGCCTGTTTGAACACCCGGATGCCGTCCTGGTGGGTGGCGAAGCCTTGGGTCAGGGTGATGAAGGTTTCATCGCGCACTTCAGCCAGATCGACTTCCTGACGCTGGGCGAATCTTGAATCTGCCGGTGTGGCGAGGAAAATGTCGTCGGAGAACAGCGGGATCTGCTCGCAGTCCGGGTCGCTGACGGTGTCGTCCAGCGACACCAGAATCGCATCGACTTCCATGTTCTTCAGCTTGTACAGCAGGTCGATGTTGGAGCCGAGGATAAGGTCGATGTTGAGTTCGCTGCGGCGGATCTTCAGGCCCATGATCAGTTGCGGTACGGTTTTCACCGTCAGCGAGTACAGCGAGCCGAGTTTGAAGCGTTCAGCGGAGAACCCGGCGGCCTCGCGGGTCAGGCGCACACTCTCGACCACGTCCTGGATCAGCTTCTGCGCGCGTTCTTCGAGCACGTAGGCGCTTTCCAGTGGCGTCAGGTTGCGCCCTTCGTGCTTGAACAGCGGGCAGCGCAGGGCGCTTTCCAGCGAATGGATCGCCCGGTGCACGCTGACATTGCTGGTCTGCAACTCGACAGCGGCGCGCGCCAGGTTGCCGGTGCGCATGAAGGCGAGGAACACCTCGAGTTTTTTCAGGGTCAATTCTTCGTCGATCAGCATGGCGCGGACTCTTTTTAGAATGCGTCGATTGTGCCCGGTATGCGCCGCTCTTTGTAGGAGCTGCCGAAGGCTGCGATCTTTTGATCTTTTAAACGGAAACATTGCGCTTTTACGCTCAAGGCCCGAGCCTTGCGCGTTGCGGTAACGAATCTTGAGGTGAGCGACACATGTATCACGGGGAAAAACTCAACGCCTGGACGCATCTGGTCGGGGCCGTGGCCGCATTTATCGGCGGCGTGTGGATGCTGGTGATTGCCAGCCTCGACGGCAGTCCGTGGAAGATCGTCAGCGTGGCGATCTACGCCTTTACCTTGCTGGTGCTCTACAGCGCCTCGACCGTGTACCACAGCGTGCGCGGGCGCAAGAAAGCGATCATGAAGAAGGTCGATCACTTTTCCATCTATCTGCTGATCGCCGGCAGCTACACGCCGTTCTGCCTGGTGACGCTGCGCGGGCCGTGGGGCTGGACGTTGTTCGGGATTGTCTGGGGGCTGGCGCTGATCGGTATCCTGCAGGAGATCAAGCCACGCTCGGAAGCGCGGATCCTGTCGATCGTGATCTACGCGGTGATGGGCTGGATCGTGCTGGTGGCGGTCAAGCCGTTGATCGCGGCGCTGGGCACGGCAGGGTTTGCCTGGCTGGCGTCGGGCGGGGTGTTGTACACCGTGGGGATCATCTTTTTTGCCCTGGATCACCGGTTGCGGCATGCGCACGGGATCTGGCATTTGTTCGTGATCGCCGGGAGTCTGCTGCACTTTGTGGCGATTCTGTTTTATGTCCTTTAGAACATCACAAATCCTGTGGGAGCGGGCTTGCCCGCGATGACGGCCTGTCAGTCACTCATGTGTTGATGGGGCCACCGCAATCGCTGGCAAGCCAGCTCCCACAGGGACCAGGGTTTGCAGTTGTATCTGCGCGCGTCTGCTGAATATCTGCAACAAGTCGCCGAGGGTATGCGGTGGCGGTTCGGTGGCGCGGGTCACTGCGTACAACGTGATCGGCAAGGGCGGCGCCAACGGGCGGATTACGGTGCTGGTCGGCGAAGCACCGAGTGCCGTGAAAGGGTCGATCACCGCCACCCCGGCGCCAGACTCCACCATCGCCCGCGCCAGCGAATACGTCTGCACGGCGATCCGCACGCGAGGCGGTGGCTCGACCGCTTCCAGGTAGCTGTCGAGTCGGGCAGCCAGCGGGTCGGCGCTGGATAGCCCGATCAGCGGTGCTCCCGCCAACGCCATCAGCGGCAACGGCTGACCGGCTTCTTCCTCCGGCCAGTAACCTTTCGGCGCCAGCGCCACCAACACGCCCGAGGCCAATGCCTGCGCCTTCAGTCCCGGATGATCCGGCAACTGCAACGTCAGGGCCACGTCCACTTCGCGCATCAGCAGGTTCTGCATCAGCTCGCGGCTGTGGGCGCTGGAGAGTTCGCAGGCGATGTCCGGGAACTGTGCCGTCCATTGCCGGATCGCCGGCGGCAGCAACGACAGCGCCAGCGCCGGGGTCGCGCCGATCCGCAGGCTGTGGCCGGGCTCGCGGCGCAGGCTCTGGGCCAGGCGTCGCACGCCCTGCAGACTTTCCGTGACCTTGTCGACTTCGCGCTCCAGCTCCAGCGCTTCCGGGGTCGCCTGCAATTTACCGCGCACCCGCAGAAACAGCGGAAAGCCCAACTGCTGCTCGGCGTGCTGCAGCACTTTGGTCACCGCTGGTTGCGAGACGTGCAGCAATTGCGCAGCGGCGCTGACCGAGCCGGTCTGGCGGATGGCCTGGAAAATCTCGATGTGGCGAAGGCGCATGGCGAGTCCATAACCTTTGTTTATAGGTCTGGCATCTTTATTCATTGTTCGGCGCCTGTCACCTCACCCTAACCTCAGCCTCGTCTTCACATAGAAATAAGGACGGACATGGCTCAGCGTGTGTGCATCATCGGCGGCGGCGTGATCGGGTTGGCAACGGCCTATGCGCTGGTGCGCGACGGTTTCGAAGTGACAGTGGTCGAGGCGCGGCAGTCGCTGGGCAGCGAAACCAGTTTCGCCAACGGCGGCCAGTTGTCCTATCGCTATGTGGCGCCGCTGGCCGATGCCGGCGTGCCGTTGCAGGCGATCGGCTGGATGCTGCGCGGCGACTCACCGCTCAAGCTGCGCCCGCGTCTGGACCCGGCGCAATGGCGCTGGATGGCGTCGTTTCTCGCCGCCTGCCGCACCTCGGTCAACCGCGAAAACGCGGCGCATCTGTTGCGTCTGGCGCTGTTCAGCCAGAGCACGCTGAAACGCTGGCGAGAGGATGATGGGCTCACCGGTTTCAACTGGCGGCGCAACGGCAAACTGGTGACCTTCCGCAATGCCGGCAACTTCGACCATGCGCGCAAGGGCTTGGCCGATCCGCAGCAACAACAGGTGTTGTCCGCCGCCGAATGTGCGCAGCTGGAACCGGCACTGACCGATGCGCCGTTTGTAGGCGCGATCTACACGCCGGATGAAGAAGTCGGCGACTGTCACGCCTTCTGCCAGCAGTTGGCGGCGCGATTGACGGCGTCGGGTCGCTGCGAGTTTCGCCTCGGTCAGGCAGTCACCGGCATTCGCCACAGCCACGGCGTCGTTACGGCGATTGAGCTTGGCAACGAAACCCTGCCAGTTGAACAACTGGTGATCGCCGCCGGGCACCGAAGCCCCTTGCTGGCGCTGCCCGGCCTGCGCCTGCCGCTGTATCCGCTGAAGGGTTACAGCCTGACCGTGCCGATCGGCGATGAGCATCGGGCGCCGGACGTGAGCATCACCGACTACGACCGCAAGATCGTCTACGCGCGCATCGGCGAACAGTTACGGGTGGCGGCGATGGTCGACATCGTCGGTTTCGACCCGGCGGTAGATCCCGAGCGGTTGGCACTGATCAAGCGCCAGGCCCGCGACACCTTTCCCGATGCCGGCAATTACGACGTGGCTGTTGAATGGGCGGGCATGCGCCCGGCCACCCCCACCGGCGTACCGCTGCTGGGCGCCACGGCGTATCGCAATCTGTGGCTCAACCTCGGCCACGGCGCGCTCGGTTTCACCCTGGCCTGCGGCAGCGGGCAGTTGCTCAGCGAACTGATTGGCCAGCAACGCCCCTCAATTGATCTGCACGGGTTCAATCCCCGTGCGGCGTGACAGTTTCTGCTAAAACACCCCAACCACAACGGAGAATAACAATGCAAAAAATCACGTTGCTCGGCTGCACACTGGCGCTGTTCATCGGCGCCCAGGCACAGGCCAATGAAGTGCCGCTGACCGGCGCGCTTGGCAAGATCGCCAGCGCCAACAGCATCACCCTGGGCTATCGCGATGCGTCGGTGCCGTTCTCGTATGTGGGCGATCACACCGGGCAGCCGATGGGGTATTCGGTGGAGCTGGCGGGCAAGATTGTCGAGCGGATCAAGCAGCAACTGGCGTTGCCGGAGCTGAAGGTGAAGTACAACCTGGTGACGTCGCAGACGCGGATTCCGCTGGTGCAGAACGGCACGGTTGATCTTGAGTGCGGCTCCACCGGGGTGACGGCCGAGCGGCAGAAACAGGTCGCGTTCTCCTACGGTTTCATCTACGTCAAAGGGCAGTTGCTGACCGCAAAGGACAGCGGCATCCACAGCTTCGATGACCTGCGCGGCAAGAACGTGGTGACCACCGCCGGCACCACCAACGAGCGCTATCTGAAGAGCTACAACCTCGACCACAAACTGAACATGTTTGTGATCAGCGCCAAGGATCACGGCGAGGCTTTTCAGATGCTGCAATCGGGACGGGCAGCGGCCTTCTACATGGACGACGCATTGCTCTACGGCGAGCGGGCCAAGGCGCGGGACCCGCACAACTGGGTCGTGGTGGGGGAGGAACAATCGCGGGAAATCTACAGCTGCATGGTGCGCAAGGATGATCCGCCATTCCTCGCGCTGGTGAACGGCGCGCTGGCCGATCTGTACAGTTCGGGGGAGATCAACGAGATCTACCGTAAGTGGTTCGAACAGCCGATCCCGCCGAAAGGCTTGAACCTTGAGTTCCCGATGACCAGCGAACTCAAGGCAATCATCGCCAAACCGATCAGTGATCCGGTGCAGTGACGGGTTAGAAATCACCCCACAGTTGCTGCGCCACCGCCAGTGCAACCACCGGCGCAGTCTCGGTACGCAGCACGCGTGGGCCGAGGCGGGCGGCGTGGAAACCGTTGGCCTTGGCTTGCTCGACTTCGGCGTCGGACAAGCCGCCTTCGGGGCCGATCAGAAACGCCAGCGTCGCCGGTTTGGCATGGCTGACCAACGGCTCCGCCACCGGGTGCAGAACCAGTTTCAGCGCGGCGTCGGTCTGTTTCAGCCAGTCCGTCAGCAGCACCGGTGGATGAATCACCGGAACCCGCGAACGACCGCATTGCTCGCAAGCGCTGATCGCCACCTGACGCCAGTGCAGCAGGCGCTTGTCGGCGCGTTCGTCCTTGAGCCGCACTTCGCAGCGCTCGCTGAAGATCGGGGTGATTTCGCTCACGCCCAGTTCGGTGGCTTTCTGGATCGCCCAGTCCATCCGTTCGCCACGGGACAGGCCCTGGCCGAGGTGGATCTGCAGCGGCGATTCAATCTGCCCGGCTAACTGCTCGTCGATCTGTACGACGACGCGTTTCTTGCCGACTTCCACCAGCGAGCCGCGAAACTCATGGCCGGAACCGTCGAACAACTGCACCGCATCGCCCTCGGCCATGCGCAGCACGCGGCTGATGTAATGCGCCTGGGCTTCCGGCAGTTCGTGTTCGCCGGTGCTCAGGGCGGCGTCGATAAAGAAGCGGGACAGTCTCATGGTGGGTCTCTAAAAAGATGTGAATCAGTTGGATCGGAGTCGACTTCATTCGCGAGCAAGCTCGCTCCCACATTTAGAATGCATTTCCCTGTGGGAGCGAGCTTGCTCGCGAAAGGGACAGTCCAGGCACTGCAAATCTCAAGTAAGCCGGATCAGCCCGGATCACGGAACCCAGGATGGAAATCCTTCGGCACCGCCACGCTGACGCTGTCGCGAGTGGCGATGTCGATGCCTTCGCTGGCGACTTCGGCGAGGAAGTCGATCTGCTCCGGGGTGATCACGTACGGCGGCAGGAAATACACCACGCTGCCCAGCGGCCGCAGCAGCGCGCCACGCTCCAGCGCATGCTGGAACACCTTCAGGCCGCGACGTTCCTGCCAAGGGTAGGCCTCTTTCGTGGCTTTATCCTTGACCATCTCGATCGCCAGGACCATGCCGGTCTGGCGCACTTCGGAGACGTTCGGGTGATCAACCAGATGCGCAGTGGCCGAGGCCATGCGCCGGGCCAGCGCCTGATTGTTCTCGATGACGTTGTCCTGCTCGAAGATATCCAGCGTCGCCAACGCCGCCGCACAGGCCAGCGGGTTGCCGGTGTAGCTGTGCGAATGGAGAAAGGCGCGCAGGGTCGGGTAGTCGTCGTAGAACGCGCTGTAGACCTCGTCGGTGGTCAGGCACGCCGCCAGTGGCAGGTAGCCGCCGGTCAGGGCCTTGGACAGGCAGAGGAAGTCCGGGCGGATGCCAGCCTGTTCACAGGCGAACATCGTGCCGGTGCGGCCGAAGCCAACGGCGATTTCGTCGTGAATCAGGTGCACGCCGTAGCGGTCGCAGGCTTCGCGCAGCAGCTTGAGGTACACCGGGTGATACATGCGCATGCCGCCGGCGCCTTGAATCAACGGTTCGACGATGACTGCCGCCACGCTGTCATGATGCTCTGCCAACGTCTGTTCCATGGCGGCGAACAGATTGCGCGAATGTTCTTCCCAGCTCATGCCTTCGGGGCGCAGGTAGCAATCCGGGCTCGGCACCTTGAGGGTGTCCATCAGCAGCGCTTTGTAGGTTTCGGTAAACAGCGGCACGTCACCGACCGCCATCGCCGCCATGGTTTCGCCGTGGTAGCTGTTGGTCAGGGTGACGAAGCGTTTCTTGTTCGGCTGGCCGCGGTTGAGCCAGTAGTGAAAGCTCATTTTCAGCGCGACTTCGATGCAGGACGAACCATTATCGGCGTAGAACACCCGGTTCAGGCCTTCCGGGGTCATTTTCACCAGACGCTCGGACAGTTCGATCACCGGTTGATGGCTGAAACCGGCGAGAATCACGTGCTCCAGCTGATCGACCTGATCCTTGATGCGCTGGTTGATGCGCGGGTTGGCGTGGCCGAACACGTTGACCCACCAGGAGCTGACGGCGTCGAGGTAGCGCTTGCCTTCGAAGTCTTCGAGCCACACGCCTTCACCGCGCTTGATCGGGATCAGCGGCAGCTGTTCGTGGTCTTTCATCTGGGTGCAGGGATGCCACAACACCGCGAGGTCGCGTTGCATCCACTGGTTATTCAGGCCCATTTACAGTCTCCTCGAGGCGGCTCGCGTCAGGCGCGGGCAAACAATCGCGCAAGCCTATGCAATGCATCGCGTCGGAACAACCCATTGTGTCGATTGAGCTACTTTGTATGGGCCGATAGACGTCGCTGGCGGCGTTTTGATGGCTGACGTATTCTTCGCGGTTCTTTGGGTCGTCTGACCCGCAAAACTGCTTTTTTCCTACGTGTATTTCCGGAGTTCGCTGAATGTCTGTCGGTTGGCTGCGCGCCTGTGCGCTGGTGATGTTGGGGCTGTTCAGCGTTACGGCGCTGGCCAAGGATAAAACCGCAATCGTGATCGGCGGCGGCCTGTCGGGCCTGACCGCGGCTTACGAGCTGCAAAACAAGGGCTGGCAGGTCACCCTGCTGGAAGCCAAACCGAGCCTGGGCGGTCGCTCGGGCATGGCCACCAGCGAGTGGATCGGCAACGACAAGACCCAGCCGGTGCTGAACAAATACGTCTCGACCTTCAAGCTGAGCACCACGCCAGCCCCTGAATTTGTGCGTACACCGGGTTATCTGATCGACGGTGAATATTTCTCCGCTGCTGATCTGGCGACCAAGCAACCGGCCACCGCCGATGCCTTGAAGCGCTATCAGAAAACCCTCGACGATCTGGCCCGTTCGATCGATGACCCGCAGAACCCGGCCGCGACCAACACCCTGCATGCGCTGGACCAGATCAACGTGTCGAGCTGGCTCGACAAGCAGAACCTGCCGGCCACCGCGCGTCAGTTGATCAACCAGGACATCCGCACCCATTACGACGAGCCTTCGCGTCTGTCGCTGCTGTATTTCGCCCAGCAGAACCGCGTGTATCGCGGCGTCTCTGACCGCGACCTGCGTGCCTCGCGTCTGGTCGGCGGCAGCCAGGTGCTGGCCCAGGCTTTCGTTAAACAGATCAAGACCATCAAGACCAACTCGCCGGTGTCGGCGATCACTCAGGACAAGGACGGCGTGACCGTCAAGGTCGGCAGTGTCGGCTACCAGGCTGATTACGTGGTGCTGGCCGTGCCGCTGCGCGCGCTGAACAAGATTGCGCTGACCCCGGCACTGGACGCCCAGCATCTGGCCGCGATCAAGGGCACCAACTACGGCTGGCGCGACCAGATCATGTTGAAGTTCAAGACGCCGGTGTGGGAAAGCAAGGCGCGCATGTCCGGTGAGATCTACAGCAACGCCGGCCTCGGCATGCTCTGGATCGAACCGGCGCTGAAGGGTGGCGCCAACGTGGTGATCAACCTGTCCGGCGACAATGCCCGCGTGATGCAGGCGTTCGGCGACAAGCAGATGGTCGATCAGGTGCTGATCCGTCTGCACGCGTTTTATCCACAGGCCCGTGGCTCGTTCACCGGTTATGAAATCCGTCGCTACAGCACTGACCCGTCGATGGGCGGCGCCTACCTGGCTTACGGCCCGGGCCAGATCAGCAAGTTCTGGCGCCTGTGGGAGCGCCCACTGCAACGCGTGACCTTCGCGGGCGAGCACACCGACACCCTGTACCCGGGCACCCTGGAAGGTGCGCTGCGCACTGGTCAGCGTGCGGCCAGTCAGGTTGAAGACCTGGCCGCCGGCAAGTCGTTTGAACCGGTCAAAGTGGTTCCGGCTGCAGCAGCGGCGGGCTCAGCGGGTGCCGTGGCGGCGAAGAAGGGTAACTTCTTCAGCAACCTGTTTGGCGGTTCGGACGACGAGAAGAAGCCAGAGCCTGCGAAGGCGCCTGAGCCGGCTCCAGCGCCAGCGGCCCCAGCGCCTGCACCGGCTCCGGCACCTGCGCCAGCTCCGGTGGAAGCGCCGAAACCCGCTGCTCCGGTGAAAACCGAGCCGGCGAAGAAAGCGCCAGCCAAGCCTGCGGCGAAGAAGCCTGCAGCGAAAACCGAGACGAAAAAGGCCCCAGCCAAGCCTGCGGCGAAAAAGGCTGAGCCGGTGAAGAAGCCAGCGGCCAAGCCTGCAGCAACGACCGAGACCAAGGCGCAGTAAGCCTTGCGGTGAATGAAAAAAGCGCGGCGTTTATGCCGCGCTTTTTTTTGCCTGTCAGATCGCTTTCGCGAGCAGGCTCGCTCCCACATTTGACCGAGTGCTTTCAGAGAGAATGCGATCACCTGTGGGAGCGAGCCTGCTCGCGAAGGGTTCGCTCAGACAACGCAATTCCATTGTCTGGCAACAACATCCCGCCACACTTTTCCCGCTTAATCTTTCCTTAACAAGCCACTTACAGACTCTTGATCGTATTTCTCGATATTTCAAAGCAAAATTTTCCGCTTTAATTCGATAGATAACTCGCTAGTCTTGGTTCGCAGTTCTCACAGGATTTGGGCAATGCAGCTACGTAACTCTGCTTCACGCTATGGTTGGGTCAGCATCTTCATGCACTGGGGCGTGGCGCTGGCAGTCTACGGACTGTTCGCGCTGGGTCTGTGGATGGTGGGGCTGGATTACTACAGCAGCTGGCGCAAAGACGCGCCGGATCTGCACAAGAGCATCGGTCTGGTGTTGTTGGGTGTGATGGTGTTGCGGGTGCTCTGGCGCTTTATCAGCCCTCCGCCGCCAACCCTGCAGAGCTACAGCCGCATGACCCGCATCGGCGCCAAATTCGGCCACGGGTTTCTGTACGTCGGGCTGTTCGCTGTGATGCTTGCCGGTTACCTGATTTCCACCGCAGACGGTGTCGGGATTCCGGTGTTTGGTCTGTTTGAAGTGCCTGCACTGGTTTCCGGGCTACCGGATCAGGCAGATACCGCTGGGGTGATTCATCTCTGGCTGGCGTGGGCGCTGGTAATTTTTTCCGGCCTCCATGCGTTGGCAGCATTGAAGCACCACTTTATCGATCGTGATGCGACCCTGACGCGAATGCTCGGTCGCAAATCCTGAAATTCAACCTCGACTCAAAGGAAAAGAAAGCATGTTGAAAAAGACTCTGGCCGCTCTGGCAATCGGTTCGGCCGTACTGTCCGCGAACGTGATGGCTGCTGATTACACCGTCGACAAGGAAGGCCAGCACGCCTTCGTCGACTTCAAGATCAGCCACCTGGGCTACAGCTACATCACCGGTACCTTCAAGGACATCGACGGCAAGTTCAGCTTTGACGCTGCCAAGCCTGAAGACAGCAAAATCGAATTCAACGTGAAGACCGCCAGCGTGTTCACCAACCACGCCGAGCGCGACAAGCACATCGCCAGCAAAGACTTCCTGGACGTGGGCAAATACGCTGACGCCAAGTTCGTCTCCACCAGCGTCAAATCCACCGGCAAGAACGCCGCTGGCAAAGACACGGCTGACGTGACCGGCGACCTGACCCTGCACGGCGTGACCAAGCCAATCGTGGTCAAGGCCGTGTTCCTGGGCGAAGGCAAGGATCCATGGGGCGGCTACCGTGCCGGCTTCGAAGGTACTACCAGCATCAAGCGTTCTGATTTCGGCAAGATGATGGACCTGGGCCCACAGTCCGACAACGTCGACCTGTACATCTCGTTTGAAGGTGTGAAAGCGAAATAACTTCGCTGCCACACTAAAACGCCCCCGGTCGCAAGGCCGGGGGCGTTTTTTATTGCCCGCCACAACCCGAATCCCCTGTAGGAGCTGCCGAAGGCTGCGATCTTTTGATCCTGNCAAAAGATCGCAGCCTTCGGCAGCTCCTACAGAAAGCGGGTTCTGGGA
Organism: Pseudomonas sp. 22189; assembly: GCF_052045635.1. Lineage (NCBI taxonomy): Bacteria > Pseudomonadati > Pseudomonadota > Gammaproteobacteria > Pseudomonadales > Pseudomonadaceae > Pseudomonas > Pseudomonas sp. 22189. The sequence goes on along the minus strand of NZ_JBQEPG010000008.1, from coordinate 181,597 downwards.
CATCCATAAAAAATGCCCCGGCTCTTTCGAACCGGGGCATTTTTCATGGCTGCGATAACTCAGCGATTGCGGGTCAGCAAGGCTGGTTTTTCGCCGCGCGGACGGGTCGGCAGTTGATCGAGCTGCTCAGGCGTCGGGAAGCGGTCGGCTTTCGACTCCTTGTGCATGATCTTCGGCCCGGTGCTGCGCGGGTTCTGCACGGCCGGTTCGGCGCGTTGCTGATCGTCGCGAGCCGGACGGCGGTTGCGCGAGGACTCGTCACGACGGCCCTGGCCATCACGTGGAGCGCCGTTGCGCGGGCCGTTGCGTTTGCCCGGCGGGGTGCCGGTGCTCGAACCGTTGCTGTTGCGCGGGCCGTTCTGGCGACCTTGCGATTGACCGCCGCGAGGTGCGCCGGCACCTGCGCCCTGGCCTGGCGCGCCCGGACGGCGACTACGCCCACCGGCCGGAGCGGCTTTGGGCACGTAGTCAACGCGGTTACCGAAGTTATCGATATCGTCGTCGAGGAACTCGTCCGGTGCACGGTCGGCAGCCGCGCGTGGTGGCTGGCTTGGGCGCTGTTCGCGGCTCGGCGTGCCTTCACGTGGTTTCTGCTGACGGGCAGGGCGCTCGCCGCGTTCGCCGGCCGGCTTTTCCTTGCCCTTGTCTTTGCCTTTGTCCTTGCGACCGCCGCCACCGCCGCCGCCATTCGGACCGTCGCCACGCGGGCCGCGGGAGTTGCGCGGGTTGCGCATGTCCGGACGCTCGCGCACTTCAGGCTTCTCGGCCTCGATGGTGCTGGCATCGAAGCCCATCAGGTCGCCGTCGGCGATTTTCTGCTTGGTCATGCGTTCGATGCTTTTCAGCAGTTTTTCTTCGTCCGGTGCGACCAGCGAGATCGCCTCGCCCGAACGACCGGCGCGGCCAGTACGGCCGATACGGTGCACGTAGTCTTCATCGACGTTCGGCAGTTCGAAGTTGACCACGTGTGGCAACTGGTCGATGTCCAGGCCGCGTGCGGCAATGTCGGTAGCGACCAGAATGCGCACTTCACCGGCCTTGAAGTCTGCCAGGGCTTTGGTGCGGGCGTTCTGGCTCTTGTTGCCGTGGATCGCCACAGCCGGCAGGCCGTGTTTGTCCAGGTATTCGGCCAGACGGTTGGCGCCGTGCTTGGTGCGGGTGAACACCAGTACCTGTTCCCAGGCGCCGGCGGTGATCAGGTGCGCCAGCAGGGCACGCTTGTGGCTGGCCGGCAGACGGAACACGCGTTGCTCGATGCGCTCGACCGTGGTGTTCGGCGGCGTGACTTCGATGCGTTCCGGGTTGTGCAGCAGCTTGCCGGCCAGATCGGTGATGTCTTTGGAGAAGGTCGCCGAGAACAGCAGGTTCTGACGCTTGGCCGGCAGACGCGCGAGGACTTTCTTCACGTCGTGCACGAAACCCATGTCGAGCATGCGGTCGGCTTCGTCGAGGACGAGGATTTCGACGTGGGACAGGTCAACGCTGCCCTGGCCGGCGAGGTCAAGCAGGCGACCCGGGCAGGCGACGAGGACGTCAACGCCACGGGACATGGCCTGGACTTGCGGGTTCATGCCGACGCCGCCAAAGATGCAGGCGCTGACGAATTTCAGGTCACGGGCGTAGATCTTGAAGCTCTCGTGAACCTGGGCCGCGAGTTCGCGGGTCGGGGTCAGGACCAGGACGCGCGGTTGGCGCGGGCCGTGACGCTGGGATTTGTCCGGGTGACCGTTGGGGAACAACCGCTCCAGGATCGGAAGGGCGAAACCGCCGGTTTTACCGGTACCTGTCTGTGCCGCAACCATCAGGTCGCGACCTTGCAACACGGCGGGAATGGCCCGCTGTTGCACCGGAGTAGGCTCGGTATAGCCCGCATCTTCGATGGCACGGACTAAAGCCTCGGAGAGACCGAGGGAAGCAAAGGACATGAGTAATCCTGTTTTAGTTAGGGCTTGGCCCAATGGGAGTCTTGCCTGGCGCGAATCGCGTTTAAGAGGACGCGACCCCGTCCGGTCCTGCTGCGGTCTCGAAGGCACGTCAGGAGCGCTCGCGCGGGCTGAAAAGCTGCGCTGTAGCGGGACTGGAGGCCTGTTACGGTTCCGGGCGTCCGGGCGTGAGCCTGGCGGGAACGCCGGAGTATAACAGAGCAATCACTGCGCGCTGCTTTCCTGCTGCTCAACGGTTTTGCGGCTGGCCGAGACGTTGCTCATTGGCGCAGCGTCGACCGGGGCTGCGCCGTAGCGTGCGCTGAGCTCGGCGTAGGCCGGTTCGCGCTTGAAGCGCTTGAGCTCGGCGCCAAAACGCGCCACCAGCAGATCCATCCCGGCATTGCGGCGAACGGCCAGATATTGGCTCTGGCGGCTGATAACTGTAGGGTTTTCGCTGATTTGATCGCGGATATTCAACTGATCGAGCAAATGCTGACCGACGCGGCGATCGGTGATCAGCAAGTCGATACGCCCGCGCAGCAGTTTGCCGAAGTTGGCTTCGTGGGTGGGCGCCGGTTCGCGGGTGAACAGTGTCGATTCGCTGAAGTCAGGGCTGTACAGATAACCCGGCGAGGTGCCGATGGTCAGGCCTTTGAGTTCTTCGAGTTTGCTGAACGGGTGTGGCCGGTCGTTGGCGTAGAACATCACGAACTCGACGTCCGACAGCGGTTCGATGGGGTAGAGCAGGGTGGCGTCGCGCTCGTCGCTGTGAAAGATGTCCAGTGCGCCGTCAGCCTGACCGGTTTCGAGCATCGACAGGCAACGTTTCCACGGCAAAAATTGCCATTCGACCTCGATCCCCAGACGCTTGAACACGATGGCCGTGGTTTCGTAATCCAGCCCGAGGTTCTTGCCGTCCTCTTCGTACACGTACGGCGCCCATGGCTCGGTGACAATACGCAACTTCTCGCCCCGAGCGGCAAAGCTCAGGCAAGCAAAAACCAGCACCGTGAATAATTGCGCGATCAAAGGCATGGCTTGAGATTACGACGAGAAACGCGAAAGAGCCAGAAAGTGCCTGCACAAGCTCTAATTCGGGGATTCAAAAGCAAAAGATCGCAGCCACGACACCCCTGTAGGAGCTGCCGAAGGCTGCGATCTTTTGATTGTGTTTTGATGCTTTTTAGCGCGGCAACTTCAGGTTATTCCAGATCGCCAGACTAGGCTCGGCCTGGTTCATGGAATAGAAGTGCAGCCCTGGTGCGCCACCTTGCAGCAGGCGTTCGCACATTTCGCTGACAACCTGCTCGCCGAAGCGCTGAATGCTCTGGCTGTCGTCGCCGTAGGCTTCCAGTTGCTTGCGGATCCAGCGCGGGATTTCCGCACCGCAGGCATCGGAGAAACGCGCCAGCTTGCTGTAGTTGGTGATCGGCATGATCCCCGGTACCACCGGAATATCCACGCCCAGCGCCTGCAAACGGTCGACAAAGTAGAAGTAGCTGTCGGCGTTGAAGAAGTACTGGGTGATCGCGCTGTCGGCGCCGGCGCGGGCCTTGCGCACGAAGTTGGCGAGATCGTCTTCGTAGTTGCGCGCTTGCGGATGCATCTCCGGATAAGCGGCAACTTCGATGTGGAAATGATCACCGGTTTCTTCACGAATGAATTCAACCAGTTCATTGGCGTGACGCAGCTCGCCGCTGGTCATGCCCATGCCGGACGGCAGGTCACCGCGCAGGGCAACGATGCGCTTGATGCCGGCAGCCTTGTACTCGTTCAGCAGGCCGCGCAGGTCGTCTTTACTGTCGCCGACGCACGACAAGTGCGGTGCGGCCGGTACTTTGACTTCGCTTTCCAGCTGCAGAACGGTGTTGAGGGTGCGATCACGGGTAGAACCGCCAGCGCCGTAGGTGCAGGAAAAGAAATCGGGGTTGTACGTTGCCAACTGGCGGGCAACGTTGAGCAGTTTTTCATGCCCAGCATCGGTCTTGGTCGGGAAGAACTCGAAGCTGTAGCGACGGTCTTGGGACATGGTCATACCCTTGGAAACACGTAAGCCGGACGCTGTACTCCTGTAGGAGCTGCCGCAGGCTGCGATCTTTGAAGATCAAAAGATCGCAGCCTGCGGCAGCTCCTACACAGAGCGGTCAGCAGCGCCAGTCAGGCAACGCGGTGCGCCAGGCACACCGCGTCGACGCTCAGCCAATCAGTAGCGGTAAGCGTGCGGCTTGAACGGGCCTTCGACGGTCACGCCGATGTAGTCAGCCTGTTGCTTGGTCAGTTGAGTGACCACGCCGCCGAAGCCGCGCACCATTTCCAGGGCCACTTCTTCGTCGAGTTTCTTCGGCAGTACTTCAACGGTCAGACGCTCGGCTTTCTGGGCTGGCGACAGGTCGGCGTACTTCTGGCCGAACAGGAAGATCTGCGCCAGTACCTGGTTGGCGAACGAACCGTCCATGATGCGGCTCGGGTGACCAGTGGCGTTGCCCAGGTTCACCAGACGGCCTTCGGCCAGCAGGATCAGGTAGTCGTCGTTCTGCGCGTCGAAAGCGCCCGGGCCGGTACGGTGGATCTTGTGTACCTGTGGCTTCACTTCTTCCCATGCCCAGTTCTTGCGCATGAAAGCGGTGTCGATTTCGTTGTCGAAGTGGCCGATGTTGCAGACAACAGCGCGCTTCTTCAGAGCTTTGAGCATGTTCGCGTCGCAAACGTTGACGTTACCGGTGGTGGTCACGATCAGGTCGATCTTGCCCAGCAGCGCTTTGTCGATGCTTGCTTCGGTGCCGTCGTTGATACCGTCGATGAACGGCGAAACCAGTTCGAAACCGTCCATGCAGGCCTGCATGGCGCAGATCGGGTCAACTTCGGAAACCTTGACGATCATGCCTTCCTGACGCAGGGACTGGGCCGAACCCTTGCCCACGTCACCGTAACCGATGACCAGCGCTTGCTTGCCGGACAGCAGGTGGTCGGTGCCGCGCTTGATCGCATCGTTCAGGCTGTGACGGCAGCCGTACTTGTTGTCGTTCTTGGACTTGGTCACCGAGTCGTTGACGTTGATCGCCGGGATCTTCAGCTCGCCCTTGGCCAGCATGTCCAGCAGACGGTGAACGCCGGTGGTGGTTTCTTCGGTCACGCCGTGAACGCGGTCCAGTACTTGTGGATACTTGTCGTGCAGCAGCTGAGTCAGGTCGCCGCCGTCGTCGAGGATCATGTTGGCGTCCCATGGCTGGCCATCTTTCAGGATGGTCTGCTCCAGGCACCACTCGTACTCTTCTTCAGTCTCGCCTTTCCAGGCGAAAACCGGGATGCCGGCGGCAGCGATGGACGCAGCGGCCTGATCCTGAGTCGAGAAAATGTTGCAGGACGACCAACGTACTTCGGCACCCAGGGCAACCAGGGTTTCGATCAGCACGGCAGTCTGAATGGTCATGTGGATGCAGCCGAGGATTTTCGCGCCCTTGAGCGGCTGCTCGGAGGCGTACTTGCGGCGCAGACCCATCAGGGCCGGCATTTCCGACTCGGCGATGATGGTTTCGCGACGGCCCCAGGCAGCCAGGGACATGTCGGCAACTTTGTAATCGTTAAAATCTGCAGGCGTGATAACAGCGCTCATGAAGAGCCTCCATTCGTAATGTATGCGAATGGGCGCCGTTGTGCGTTTAGTGTCCGGCCGTGGCCAGTCAACGCCCCATCCGAGCCTGACAGGTTGATCCTGCTGCAGCGCCCCTCGGACAGGTGGCGGGAAAACGGTAACAAGTGAAGGTTACCGTTTTGAAACGGGGGCGATTATAGCCGTCTAGACTGATCTTCCAAAGGGTTTCTGTCGGCCAGATGAAGATCGTTAATAGCGACCATAGTAGAAGGCTCATGGAGCCTGACCGCCCGGTCTGCCAAGATGGCGCCATCTTTCGGCAAACGCTCAGGAGTGAACATGAATTTCCACACCCGCAAATGGGTCAAACCCGAAGACCTGAACCCCAACGGCACCCTGTTTGGCGGCAGCCTGCTGCGCTGGATCGACGAAGAAGCGGCGATCTACGCGATCGTCCAGTTGGGCAATCAGCGCGTGGTGACCAAGTACATTTCCGAAATCAACTTCGTCAGCGCCTCGCGCCAGGGCGACATCATCGAACTGGGCATCACCGCCACCGAGTTCGGCCGCACCTCGATCACCCTCACCTGCGAGGTTCGCAACAAGATCACTCGCAAGAGCATCCTCACCGTCGAAAAGATGGTCTTCGTCAACCTCGGTGAAGACGGCCTGCCAGCGCCGCACGGGCGGACCGAGATCAAGTACGTCAAAGATCAGTTCAAGGAAGATGAGCTCGTCACCAAGTAATGCAAGCCCTGTAGGAGCTGCCGAGGGCTGCGATCTTTTGACTTTGTTTTGGTCGAGCAAAATCAAAAGATCGCAGCCTTCGGCAGCTCCTACAGAACGTATTCCGAACGGCAAGGGTCGTAGCTAAAAGCCCCCACCCGGTTCCCACGCCATGACCACCCCGACAGACGGCAAGACCCCCAATCTCTCGACCGATGAACAACATGAAGTCGAGAAAAACCAGCCGCCTCGCGCAGCGGTTCTGCATGAAATCATCCGCACTCAGGGCGATCAGGAACTGGAGCGCAGCATCGCCGCGTTGTGGTGGTCGGCGCTCGCGGCCGGATTGACCATGGGCCTGTCGCTGATGGGCATGGGCCTGCTCAATTCGCGCCTGCCCGAGGGCGACGAATACAAGGTCATCGCCAGTTTCGGCTACTGTGCCGGTTTCCTCGCGGTGATTCTCGCCCGCCAGCAACTGTTCACCGAAAACACCCTGACCGCCGTCCTCCCGGTGATGACCAAACCGACCCTGGCCAATTTTGGCCGGTTGATCCGCTTGTGGGGCGTCGTCCTGTTCGGCAATTTGTGCGGGACGATTCTGGTGGCGTACGTGATGCTCGAGCTGCCGATCTTCGACACCAAGACTGATCACGCCTTCCTTGAAATCGGCCGCAAGGTCATGGAGAACCACGCCAGCCAGATGTTCGCCAAGGGCATCGTCTCCGGCTGGATGATCGCCACCATGGTCTGGATGATCCCGTCCATGGAGAGCGCGAAGATGTGGATCATCATCCTCATCACTTATCTGATGGCGTTGGGCGACTTCACCCACATCGTGGTCGGTTCGGCAGAAGTCTCGTATCTGGTGTTTGCCGGCGAGTTGCCGTGGAGTGATTTCTGGATGGTGTTTGCCGGTCCGACGCTGGCGGGGAATATCATCGGCGGCAGTTGCATCTTTGCCCTGATCAGCCATGCGCAGATCCGCAGCGAAAGCGGTGCGCCAAAGGAAACAGGCAAGGCCAAAGGGGCTGCGGATCAGGCCGAAAAGCCTGACCCGCAGCAGATCAGAAAATGATCAGTGGTGCGCGGGCTCGGCCGTGGTGGCCGGCTCGTCGCGGGTGGCGTGCTTGACCAGTTTGCCGATGGTCAGGCCCTGCAACAGGATCGACGACAGCACCACGATGTAGGTGATGCTCAACAGCAAGTCGCGCTCCGGGCCCAGCGGCAGAGCCAGCGCCAGTGCCACCGAAACACCACCGCGCAAACCGCCCCAGGTCAGGATGCGGATGGTGCCACGCGGCACTGTGCGCCAACGCCGCAGCAGAACGATGGCCGGGGCCACGGTGAGCAGGCGCGACAGCAGGATCGCCAGTGCCAGCAAACTGGCCGCCGCCACGTGCGCCCAGTTGAACGGCAGCAGCAACAGCTCCATGCCGATCAGCGCGAACAGCAGGGCGTTGAGCATGTCATCGAGCAGCTCCCAGAAGCCGTCGAGGTACTTGCGGGTCATGTCGTTCATCGCCAGGTTACGCCCCAGGTTGCCGATGATCAGGCCGGCCACCACCATCGCAATCGGCGCCGAGACGTGCAACTCGGTGGCCATCGCCGAACCGCCGATCACCAGCGCCAGGGTCAGCATCACCGTGATCTGATGCTGCTGGACGCTTTTGATCATCCGGTACACCCCATAACCGATCAGCCCGCCGAACAGCACGCCGCCAAGGGCTTCATGCACGAACAGCATGGCCGTGGCGCTGAGGGTCGGCGTCTCACCCAACTGAGCGATGCCCAGCAGCACGGTAAACACCACGACCGCGGTGCCGTCGTTGAACAACGACTCGCCGACGATGGTGGTTTTCAGCGGTTTTGAGGCATTGGCGGTACGCAGTACGCCGAGTACCGCGATCGGGTCGGTCGGCGAAATCAGCGCGCCGAACAGCAGGCAGTAGAGGAAGCTCACGTGCCAACCGAACAGGGCAAAAATGTAATAGGCGAGGCTGCCGATCACGGCGGTGGCAATCAGCACGCCGAACGTCGCCAGCAGGCCGATGGGCCAGCGATAGCTGCGCAAATCGTTGAGGTTGACGTGCAGGGCGCCGGCGAACAGCAGGAACGACAGCATCCAGTTCATCAGCAGGTCGCCGAAGTCGATCTGGCCGATCAGTTGCTGCACGCGTTCTTCGAGGCCGGGGTAGCCGAGCACGCTCAGGCCTTGCAGCAACAGGGAGAACATCAGCGCGGTGACCATGACGCCGATGGTCGGCGGCAGGCCGATGAAGCGGTAATTGACGAAGGTGAGAAGGGTGGTGAGGCAGATAAAAGCGGCTACAAGTTCTAGCATCCGGGCTCCATTGGATGGGGGGAAAGACAGCGCCCCGATTCTTCGGCGCGAAAGTTGGATGGGCTGTTTCGGGGTGGGGACACAATCACATCCCTCGGTTGGTCAGTGGTACGCATTGGTGTAGGGTCAACAAAAAATCAAGGAGTGGGACGTGGCGGCGACAGTTCTGGTGTTGATGGCGGCGCTGTTGCATGCGACGTGGAATACCCTGATCAAGTTCAGTGCCGAACGGCTGTTGGTGGTGGCGTGCATGGACACGGTGGCGCTGTTGTTCGTGGCGCTGGCCTTTCCATTCATCAGCCTGCCACCGGCGCACATCTGGCCGTGGATTCTGGCGTCGGCAGCATTCGAGCTGCTGTATCGCTATCTGCTGATCCAGGCTTATCGGGTCGGCGACCTCGGATTGGTCTATCCCTTGATGCGCGGCTTGTCGCCGCTGGTGGTACTGGCGCTGACCCTGATCTTCGCCGGCGAAGTGCTCACCACGCAGCAGATCTTCGGGATCATGCTGATTCCGCTGGGCATGGTCTGTCTGCTCTGGCAGGGCGGTGGTGGTAAACATTTGCCGTGGTCGATGCTGCCGGTGGTGGCGCTGATCGGGCTGTGCATTGGTTGCTACACCTACATCGATGGCCAGGCCTTGCGGCGCTGGTCGCATCCACTGGATTACCTGGTCTGGGTCACGCTGCTCAGCGCCTGGCCGTTTCCGTTGCTGGCGTGGGTCGCCAAACGCCCGGCATTTCTGGTGTTCTGGCGCGAGCAATGGAAGCTGGGGCTGGCGGTCGGGTTCTGCGTGTTGTTCAGCTACGCTCTGGTGCTGTGGGCGATGCAATTGGGCTCGATTGCCGAAGCGGCGGCCTTGCGTGAGATCAGCGTGATTCTGGTGGTGCTGTTCGGCATGCGCTACCTGAAAGAACCTTTCGGCAGGCCGCGGCTCTTAGCCTGTGGGCTGGTGCTGATCGGCATGCTGGTGATGAAGTTCTGACTGCCCGCCATTTCCAACACTCGAAAAAAGGACGGCGTTATGACGGTGGCTCTGTGGTGTGTATTGATCGCGATTTTCCTGCCGTATGTGTGCACGATTGTGGCCAAGGTCTCGGGCGGTTTCCGGCTCAGTGACAATCATGATCCTCGGGACTTTCTCGATAGCGTGGGCGGCGTCGCCCGACGGGCGCATGCGGCGCAGCTGAACAGCTTCGAAGTGATGCCGGCATTTGCTGCCGCAGTGATCGTTGCGCATCTGGTGGGCACGGCGCAGTTGGTGACGGTGAATGTGCTGGCGGTGCTGTTTATCACCAGTCGCCTGCTGTACATCATCTGCTACCTGGCGGACTGGGCGATCTTGCGGTCGCTGGTGTGGTTCGTCGGGATGGGGCTGATTGCTGCGTTCTTCTTTGTATCGGTATAGGTAAAGCAAGATCAAAAGATCGCAGCCTGCGGCAGCTCCTACAAGGTTGATACATGTCCCCTGTAGGAGCTGCCGCAGGCTGCGATCTTTTGCTTTTCAAGGTTTGTCGGCGACCTGGGGCACTTGCGGCAACGCCGCACCTTTAGGCCAGAGCATCCAGATCTGCCCCTGCTGTTTCATGTCCCCGGCCAGTTGCCCGGCTGCGTCGCCGGTGCCCCAGAACAAGTCCGCGCGCACCTCGCCAGCAATCGCGCCGCCAGTGTCCTGCGCCGCGACCGGGCGAACCAGAGCGGTGCCATCCGGACGGGTGGTTGACAACCACAGCAGACTGCCCAACGGAATCACCTTGCGATCCACCGCCGCGCTGTACCCGGCGGTCAGCGGTACGTTCAGTGAACCACGTGGGCCTTCGTTGCTGTCCGGGTTACGGGTGAAGAACACATAACTCGGGTTGCTGCCCACCAGCTCCGGAATGCGCGACGGGTTGGCCTTGGCCCAATTGCTGATCGCGCTCATGGTCACGTCTTCTTTCTTCAACTCGCCCTGTTCCACCAGCCAGCGACCGATCGGTCGGTACGGGTGGCCGTTCTGGTCGGCGTAGGCGATGCGCAGTTGTTTGCCGTCCGGTGTCTGAATTCGCCCGGAACCCTGGATCTGCAAAAACTGCAGGTTCATCGGATCGGTCAGGTACGCCACTACCGGGGCTTTGACGCCTTTGGATTCGATGGTTGCGGCGTCGTCATACGGCTTGAGCACCCGGCCTTCGAGGCGACCGCGCAGGCGCTTGCCCTTGAGTTCGGGGTAAATGCTGTCCAGCGACACGATGATCATGTCTTCGGGCACGCCATATACCGGCACGTTGGCTGTTGCGGTGGGGGTCAGGCTGCCGGGGTAGACCGGCTCGTAGTAACCGGTGATCAGGCCGTTGGGGTTGTCGTGTTCGGCGCGCAACCCGAACACATCCAGGTTCTGCTTGAGAAACGCGCGAATTTCGCCGGCGCTCTGCGGCACGTTGGCGGCTGCCGCGCAGGTGCCACCCCAGATCGGATCAGCCTTGAGTCGGGTGCAGGCGCTGCGCCACGAGCCGAAACCGGCGACCAGGTCGCTGTCGGACACCGCCGGCAGGGCTTCCCAGGTGGCGCTGGAATAAGTTGCCAAGGCGTGGGTTTTCGGTTTGGCATTGTCGCCGCCCGTACAGCCAGCAAGGATTGCCAGCAGCGGCAGGGTTGCGATCAGCGGGTGACGCCAGGCCTTGAAACGGCTGTTCATGGAGTGATTCCTGTGCCGGTTGCCGAAGTGCTCCATGCGCTCGGGCAACCCGTATTTTTAATAGGGCTATTGGTGTTTGACGGCGACGCGAGGATACTGGCCGCCGAATTCCGTGACCTGAAGCCACCATGACTCTTAAAAGAATTACTGTTGTATTGCTGGCCTGTCTGACCTTGTCCGCCTGTGGCGGCGTCGATCCGAATTCGCCGCTGGGTCAACGTAAGTCGATCTTCAAGCAGATGCTCAAGACCGGTGAAGACCTGGGCGGCATGTTGCGCGGACGCATTCCGTTCGACGGGCCGAAATTCGCCGAAGGCGCGGTGAAGCTTGATGCGTTGTCTCATGAACCGTGGAAGCATTTCCCGCAGGTGCGCGAAGAAGATCACACCAGCGCCAAGGACGATGTCTGGCTGCGTCAGGCCCGCTTTCAGGAATTGGCCCGTAACCTTGAGGCGGCCACCGGTGAACTGGTGATCGCCAGCAAGGTTCAGCCGTACAAGGCCAGTAACCTCGGGCCGGCCGTGCAGAAGGTTGAAGATGCCTGCAGCGCTTGCCATAAAGAGTTTCGGGACCATTGAACTGCTGAGCAATTGTGGCGAGGGGATTTAGCGAAACGTCGCACCGCCCCGATCGGCGGCGCAGCCGTCGTGAACCTGCTGTTCTTTCTGAAAGACTCGATTGAATGGTTTTGGGGCTGCTGCGCAGCCCATCGGGGATAAATCCCCTCACCACATAAATCTCCCTCACCAAACCTTCGGTTACTTATCGATCTGGTCCAGCGCATCCTGCAGTTCTTTGCGCGACTCGGCGAGTTTGTTTTTGCGCTTGTCGATCTTCTCCGGATCACCTTTCTTCATCGCCTTGTCGAGATCAGCCTGACGTTTGCTGACTTCGTGCTTGGCTTCCAGCACCTTGTTTTCGCGTTCTTTCTTCAGGCCGGCATCGGTGCAGTTCTTGGTCACTTCATCCAGAGCGGTTTGCAGACCGGCCTGCTGATCGGTGTTGCCCCGGGATTTGGCCTGTTCGAGCTGATTGATGATGCCCTGCTTCTTCGCGGCGCAACCGGTCAGGCCCGGCGCGTCTTCGTCGGCCATCGCAGGTGCGGCCAAAACGCCACAGAGGGTCAGCAAGGCGAGCGGTGCAAGAAATTTCATAAAAGCTCCATGTGCGAAGGCAATCGGGTCGGTGGCACTGCGCTGTTTGAGCGTCTGACGTTCCTTCGGTTCCCGGCTGCCGGAATTGCGTGATCAGAAGCCGTCGATTCCGGCGGCGCGTAATGTGTCACTCAAGGCCAGCACCTGCGGGTCGCGGAAGAATGCGCTCAATTGCGCCGCGCGGCCCGGGCCGATTCCGGCTTCTGCCTGCCATTGTTCGGTGTTGCGTTGTGCCAGCGCCTGCCACGAGTCGGCCAGTTGTGCCTGACCGGTGGGCGGTAAACCCAAGGCTTTGAGCCACTGCGTGAACGGTCGTTGGCGGGCGCTGTGAAAACTGTTGATCAGACGTGCGCTGCTGCGCTCGCCGAAGCCGGCAATGTTAGCAAGCTCTGGCTCGTCGAGGGTCAACCAATCCAGCAGGTTGTTCAGGCGGCCTGTTTCCAGAAGTTTCTCCCAGGTGCCGCGCCCGACATTCTGCAGCGCGAGGCCTTGTTTGCCACTGAGCCAGGTCAGGCGCGCGAGAAACTGGCTTTCACAACCGGGTGTCGGTTGCCAGCAACTCAAGGCGTGGAAGTCGCGCGTGTCGGGAATGTCGAGGGCGGCTCGTTCGGTAGTGCGCAGCACCACACTGTCGAGTCGCGGGATGGTCAACCCGGCCAGGCTGATTGCTACTTGATCGCCGGGGCGGATATCCAGCGCCTGCCAGCGCTTGAGGGAGCCGGCGCTGACGCGTTTGATCTCGCGGTCATCGAGCATCACCGGCGACAACTCCAATACCGGGGTGATGCGTCCACTGCGGCCGACCTTGAAATTCACTTTGCGCACCTCGGCCAGCGCTCGGGTAAACGGGTATTTCCAGGCGACGGCCCAGTAGGGCGCGCTTGCCTGCCAGCGCTCGGCCGGCGGGCGCTGGCTCTGGCGCAGGACAATGCCGTCGGTGGCGAAGGGCAGAGGTGATCGATACCAATGCTCGCGCCATTTTTGTGCATCGGCAAAGTTGGCGATGGCCTGGCTGAATGGCGCCGTTGCGGCGAATCCCAAGGTTGCCAGCGTCGATATTCTTTCCGGCAGCCTCGCCGGCCCTTGTGGCCAGTCCCAGACAAACAGGCCGATTCCGGCCGCCTGTTCGGCATTCAAGGTTTTGCGGTTCATCAGCCCGGCAACGGTGGCGCGGGCATTGACGCTGCCGGCGCTGGCTTGCACATGTTGCTGCAGGCGCCAATAGAGTTCGCCTTGCACCAGCAAGTCCAGCGGTTGAGTCAGATGTTGCGGAATGGCGCCGATCTTTTGCGCCGACGCTGTCCAGTCCTGACCGCTGATGCCGTCACCGCGACTGATCGCTTGCTGCAACAGGCCGCGACGGTAGATCAGCGTGACGGCCACACCATCGACCTTGGGTTGTACCCAGACATCCTGCCGATTCTTCAACCACGCTTGAACGGCGACGGCTTGGTGAAGCTTGTCCAGACCGGTGTGGGCGATTGGATGAGCGATGGCGCCTGAGGCAGTGCGCAAAGGTTCGGGCGCTGAATGCTGCTGGAAGCACTGTCGCCATTGGTTGAGCCGCAGGCGCGATTGATCGTAGAGCTCGTCGGCAATCAGCGAGCGGCCTTGGCGGTGGTAGGCGTCGTCCCATTGGTCGATCTGCTGTTGCAGGGCGGTGATTTCGTTTTGCGCCTGAGCGGCAGGCCAGTTCGGACATTGGGTGGCGTGGCTGCTCAGGCCTACGAGACTGAGAAAAAGCAAAACAGAAAAGCGCATCGTGAGCGTCCTTGCTCATGGGGATAATTTGAAGGGTAGTCAGGATTTTTCAGCCACGTCGAGTGGGAGTTTTTCCTCTTGTTTCGGCGATGAAGATCAAAAGATCGCAGCCTTCGGCAGCTCCTACAGGGGAGCGCATTCATCTGTAGGAGCTGCCGAAGGCTGCGATCTTTTGATCCTGGCAAGCATGAAAAAGCCCCGCACGGCGCGAACCGTGCGGGGCTTTCTTGCAGCCGGGGAGGGCTTACAGACCAGCAGCGGAACGCAGAGCGTCGGCGCGGTCGGTTTTTTCCCAGGTGAAGGTGGAGAAGGTGTCTTCGCCAACTGTCTTGGTCTGCGGAGCACGACCAAAGTGGCCGTAGGCTGCAGTTTCCTGGTACATCGGGTGCAGCAGATCGAGCATGGTGGTGATCGCGTATGGACGCAGGTCGAACACTTCACGCACCAGTTTGATGATCTTGTCATCGCTGATCTTGCCGGTGCCGAAGGTGTTCAGCGAGATCGAAGTCGGCTGAGCGACACCGATGGCGTAGGACACCTGGATCTCGCAACGCTCGGCCAGGCCGGCAGCGACGATGTTCTTGGCAACGTAACGGCCAGCGTAGGCGGCCGAACGGTCAACCTTCGATGGATCTTTACCGGAGAACGCGCCGCCGCCGTGACGGGCCATGCCGCCGTAGCTGTCGACGATGATCTTGCGACCGGTCAGGCCGCAGTCACCTACCGGGCCGCCAATGATGAACTGGCCGGTCGGGTTGATGTGGAACTGGGTGTCTTTGCTCAGCAGTTCGGCAGGCAGCACGTGCTTGACGATCAGCTCCATCACGCCTTCGCGCAGGTCTTTGTACGACACTTCAGGGTTGTGCTGGGTGGACAGAACCACGGCGTCGATACCGACAACCTTGCCGCCTTCGTAGCGGCAAGTCACTTGCGACTTGGCGTCCGGACGCAGCCACGGCAGCAGACCCGATTTGCGGGCTTCGGCCTGACGCTGCACCAGCTGGTGCGAGAAGGTGATCGGCGCTGGCATCAGCACGTCGGTTTCGTTGCTGGCGTAGCCGAACATCAGGCCCTGGTCGCCGGCACCCTGATCTTCAGGCTTGGCGCGGTCAACACCCTGGTTGATGTCAGGGGACTGCTTGCCGATGATGTTCATCACGCCGCAGGTCGCGCCGTCGAAGCCGACTTCGGAGCTGGTGTAGCCGATGTCGCAGATCACGTCACGAACGATCTGCTCCAGGTCAACCCAGGCGCTGGTGGTCACTTCACCGGCAACGATAGCCACGCCGGTCTTGACCAGGGTTTCCACGGCAACGCGTGCGTGTTTGTCCTGGGCGATAATGGCGTCCAGCACCGCATCGGAAATCTGGTCGGCGATTTTGTCCGGATGTCCTTCAGACACGGACTCGGAGGTGAAGAGGGAGTATTCGCTCATCTCGATGTTTTCCTGAATTTACCGATGGTGAGTGTCGCCAGCCGGTCGCTGAAAGTGGCGAACCTGGATCTGGAAACCATTACGTAAGCCCACATAGAGGCTGTCCCCGGGAACGAGTCCCGCAGCGGTGGCCCAACGGGCCAAATCGTCCTGTTCAAACCCCAACCACAGATCACCGCAGGCCTCCCTGGCCCAACTCTGGTTGTGGCTACATAACTCTGTCACGAGCAGGCTACCGCCCGGTTGCAGCAGGCCGGCCATGTGCTTGAGCGCTTCGGCCGGCGCGGCGAAATGGTGCAGCACCATGTTCAGTACCACGCAATCGGCCGTCAGGCTTGTGCCATTCAATGCATCGGCCAATTGCAGGCTGACGTTAGCCAGCCGTTCACGTTCACATACCTGACGCGCCAGTTCGAGCATCGCCGGGCTGTTGTCCAGCGCGGTTACGGTGCCGAAGCGGCGGGCCAGTTCCGGCAGAAAAGCACCATCGCCGGGGCCGACTTCAATGGCCGTGGCAGCACCATTGAAGTTCAGTTTGTCGAGCAGGGCCAGCACGCTGTCGCGGTACTGCGGCAGGCCTGCGATCAAGTCTTGCTGGGCGCGGAATTTTTCCGCAACCCGGGCGAAAAAGTCCTGGCTGGCGGCTTCACGTTGTCCGTGGACCTGAGCGATGCGAGCCTGCACGTCCTCCGGCAGCGCCAGATTGTCGACTTCTTCTAACAGTGCTGCATGCAACTTGCCGCCCAGCAATTCGGTGTGGGGCAGGGCGCGGCGATAGAAAATCGCGTTGCCCTCGCGGCGCGTCGCCACCAGATCGGCCTGGGCCAGCACCTTGAGGTGGTGGCTCATGCCTGATTGACCAATGCCGAAAATCTGCGCCAGCTCCAGTACGCCGAACGAATCGTTGGCCAGCGCGCGCAATACATTCAGGCGCAGCGGGTCGCCACCGGCCTTGCACAGGGCCGCCAGCTCGTCGCAATCGTCATGGCGAATGGAAGGCACGCGTAAGTTCATGGGGCAGCAGTCTAGTGACGGTGGGAAATCGCCGCAAGGGCAATATCAAAAAGTTTTGATATTGCTCGATAGATGGCACTTCTCACTGACTGGTTAACTCTACAAACGAACAGCGGAAAGGTTTCACCAGACGAAACCGCCGTCCAGCACGGGAAAAACGCCTTCGGATGACTATCTGTCATTGCCCCGAGGCGCTCCGGTGAGGGAAAATGCCCTCCTTTTTTCCGTTTCAATCTATTCACACCCAGGAGATCAGCGATGCCTAGCCGTCGTGAGCGTGCCAACGCCATTCGTGCCCTCAGCATGGATGCCGTGCAAAAAGCCAACAGCGGCCATCCCGGTGCCCCTATGGGTATGGCAGATATCGCCGAAGTACTTTGGCGCGACTACCTCAAGCACAACCCGAGCAACCCGTCGTTCGCCGACCGTGACCGCTTCGTGCTGTCCAACGGCCACGGCTCGATGTTGATCTACTCGCTGCTGCACCTGACCGGTTACGACCTGTCGATCGACGACCTCAAGCAGTTCCGTCAACTGCACAGCCGCACCCCGGGTCACCCGGAATTCGGCTACACCCCGGGCGTCGAAACCACCACCGGCCCGCTGGGTCAGGGTCTGGCCAACGCCGTCGGCTTCGCCCTGGCGGAAAAAGTCCTGGGTGCGCAGTTCAACCGTCCTGGCCACAACATCGTTGATCACCACACCTACGTGTTCCTCGGTGATGGCTGCATGATGGAAGGCATTTCCCACGAAGTTGCTTCCCTGGCCGGTACGCTGGGCCTGGGCAAGCTGATCGCCTTCTACGATGACAACGGTATTTCCATCGACGGTGAAGTCGAAGGCTGGTTCACCGATGACACTCCGAAGCGTTTCGAGTCCTACAACTGGCAGGTGATCCGCAACGTCGACGGTCACGATCCGGAAGAAATCAAAACCGCCATCGAAACCGCGCGCAAAAGCCCGCTGCCGACCCTGATCTGCTGCAAGACCACCATCGGTTTCGGTTCGCCGAACAAGCAGGGCAAGGAAGATTGTCACGGCGCCCCACTGGGTGACGCGGAAATCGCTCTGACCCGCCAGGCGCTGAACTGGAACCACGGCCCGTTCGAAATCCCGGCCGACATCTATGCCGAGTGGGATGCCAAGGAAAAAGGTCGTGCGGCCGAAGCCGAATGGGATCAGCGTTTCGCTGCCTACTCCGCGGCGTTCCCGACCGAAGCCAACGAGCTGGTCCGTCGTCTGAGCGGCGAACTGCCGGCTGACTTCGCGGAAAAAGCCTCGGCTTACATCGCTGAAGTCGCGGCCAAAGGCGAAACCATCGCCAGCCGTAAAGCCAGCCAGAACACCCTGAACGCGTTCGGCCCGCTGCTGCCGGAATTGCTCGGCGGTTCGGCTGACCTGGCCGGTTCCAACCTGACCCTGTGGAAAGGTTGCAAAGGCGTCAGCGCTGAAGATGCCAGCGGCAACTACATGTACTACGGCGTGCGCGAATTCGGCATGACCGCGATCATGAACGGTGTGTCCCTGCACGGCGGTCTGGTGCCTTACGGCGCGACCTTCCTGATGTTCATGGAATATGCGCGCAACGCGGTACGCATGTCGGCGCTGATGAAGAAGCGCGTGATCCACGTCTACACCCACGACTCCATCGGTCTGGGCGAAGACGGCCCGACGCACCAGCCGATCGAGCAACTGACCAGCCTGCGCAGCACACCGAACCTCGACACCTGGCGTCCAGCCGATGCCGTTGAATCGGCGGTGGCCTGGAAAAACGCGCTGGAGCGCAAGGACGGCCCATCGGCGCTGATCTTCTCGCGTCAGAACCTGCAGCACCAGGAACGCGATGCCGGCCAGATCGCCGACATCAGCCGCGGTGGCTATGTGTTGAAGGACTGCGCAGGCGAGCCTGAGCTGATCCTGATCGCCACCGGTTCGGAAGTCGGTCTGGCCGTTCAGGCCTACGACAAACTGACCGGGCAAGGCCGCAAGGTGCGCGTGGTTTCCATGCCTTGCACCAGCGTGTTCGATGCGCAGGACGCCGGCTACAAGCAATCGGTTCTGCCGCTGCAGGTCAGCGCACGTATCGCAATCGAAGCGGCTCACGCCGACTTCTGGTTCAAGTACGTGGGTCTGGAAGGTCGCGTGATCGGCATGACCACCTACGGCGAATCGGCGCCGGCTTCGGCACTGTTCGAAGAATTCGGTTTCACCCTGGACAACATCCTGGGTCAGGCTGAAGAGCTGTTGGAAGACTAAAACATAGCGCGGCGACCCAAGTCGCCGCGTTCCCTGTAGGAGCTGCCGGAGGNAAAAGATCGCAGCCTCCGGCAGCTCCTACATGGGGTTGTGTTGTTAGCGAATACTATCGAGAACCCCATGCCTCAACCGCGTCCCTACAAAGTTGCACTCAACGGCTACGGCCGGATTGGTCGTTGCGTCTTGCGTGCGTTGTTCGAGCGTGGCGAGAAGGCCGGGTTTGAAATTGTCGCGATCAACGATCTGGCGGACATGGCCAGCATCGAATACCTGACGCGCTTCGACTCCACCCACGGCCGCTTTCCCGGCGAAGTGCGTGTAGAAGGCGATTGTCTGCATATTAATGGCGACTGCGTGAAGGTCCTGCGCAGTGCCACCCCCGAAGGCATCGACTGGGCGGCGCTGGGCGTCGACCTGGTGCTCGAATGCTCCGGCGCCTACCACACCCGTGAAGACGGCCAGCGTTTCCTCGACGCCGGCGCGCCCCGGGTGCTGTTCTCGCAACCGATGGCCAGCGAGGCGGATGTCGACGCCACCATCGTCTACGGTGTCAATCAGGATTGCCTGACCGGCACCGAACTGCTGGTGTCCAACGCCTCCTGCACCACCAACTGCGGCGTGCCGCTGTTGCGTCTGCTGGACAAGGCGATCGGCCTGGATTACGTGTCGATCACCACGATTCACTCGGCGATGAACGATCAGCCAGTGATCGACGCCTATCACCACGAAGACCTGCGCCGCACCCGTTCGGCGTTCCAGTCGGTGATCCCGGTGTCCACTGGTCTGGCGCGTGGCATCGAGCGCCTGTTGCCGGAACTTGCCGGGCGAATTCAGGCCAAAGCCGTACGCGTGCCGACGGTCAACGTGTCCTGCCTCGACATCACGATGCAGACCGCCACCGCGACCGATGCGGGCGAGGTCAACCGGATCCTGCGTGAAGCCGCCACCAGCGGCCCGCTCAAGGGACTGCTGGCCTACACCGAGTTGCCGCACGCCAGCTGTGATTTCAACCATGACCCACATTCGGCCATCGTCGATGCCAGTCAGACCCGTGTTTCCGGCCCCAAACTGGTGAACATCCTGGCCTGGTTCGACAACGAATGGGGTTTTGCCAACCGAATGCTGGACGTTGCAGACCACTATCTGCAAACAGCGATTTCAAAAAAACCTGCTCTCTAAGAACAGTTACTCAGGAAGTGCGACCCATGACCGTGTTGAAGATGTCCGACCTCGATCTGCAAGGTAAGCGCGTATTGATTCGCGAAGACCTCAACGTCCCAGTCAAGGACGGTGTTGTCACCAGCGATGCGCGTATCCTGGCTTCGCTGCCGACCATCAAGCTGGCCCTGGAAAAAGGCGCGGCGGTGATGGTGTGTTCGCACCTGGGCCGTCCGACCGAAGGCGAGTTCTCCGCCGAGAATAGCCTCAAGCCAGTCGCTGACTACCTGAGCAAGGCTCTGGGCCGCGAAGTGCCGCTGGTGGCCGATTACCTGGGCGGCGTTGACGTCAAGGCCGGCGACATCGTGCTGTTCGAAAACGTGCGCTTCAACAAGGGCGAGAAAAAGAACGCCGACGACCTGGCCCAGCAATACGCCGCCCTGTGCGACGTGTTCGTGATGGACGCCTTCGGCACCGCGCACCGCGCAGAGGGTTCGACCCACGGCGTGGCCAAGTTCGCCAAAGTCGCCGCTGCCGGCCCTTTGCTGGCCGCTGAGCTGGACGCACTGGGCAAGGCGCTGGGCGCACCGGCCAAGCCAATGGCTGCGATCGTTGCCGGCTCCAAGGTGTCGACCAAACTCGACGTCCTCAACAGCCTGAGCCAGATCTGCGATCAACTGATCGTTGGCGGCGGCATCGCCAACACCTTCCTGGCGGCCGCCGGTCACCCGGTCGGCAAGTCGCTGTACGAGCCGGACCTGCTGGACACCGCGCGCGCCATCGCCGCCAAGGTCAGCGTGCCGCTGCCGGTGGACGTGGTGGTTGCCAAGGAATTCGCCGAAAGCGCCGAAGCCACCGTCAAGCTGATTGCTGACGTTGCCGCTGACGACATGATTCTGGACATCGGCCCGCAAACCGCGGCCAACTTCGCTGAACTGCTGAAATCGTCGAAAACCATTCTGTGGAACGGTCCGGTCGGCGTGTTCGAATTCGACCAGTTCGGCAACGGCACCAAAGTGCTGGCCCAGGCCATCGCTGACAGCGCCGCGTTCTCCATTGCCGGCGGTGGCGACACCTTGGCGGCCATCGATAAATATGGCGTGGCCGAGCAAATCTCCTACATTTCCACCGGTGGTGGCGCGTTCCTCGAATTCGTCGAAGGCAAGGTGCTGCCAGCCGTTGAAGTCCTGGAAAACCGGGCCAAGGCCTGAGGCCGCCCGTTTGGCCAGGCAAAGGAGTGTTCAGATGGTCAAGTCGTTAGCGCTGTTGTTGCTGACCGGTACGCTGGCGGCCTGCGGGAGTAACCCGAAGGCCGAGGCCACGCCCGCGCCGGATGCCGCGCAGAAAGGCTGCTACCAGGCCGACTGGCAGGCCGAAACCAATCCGGTGCTGAACAAGCGCTCGGGGCCGGACGGCCTGGACAAATACGAGACGCAAACCCCGGCCAAGGAACATGGTTGTCCTTGACCGGTCTGACTCTTTAACGCAGGGCTGGCGGCGTGCGCTGTCAGTCGAGGAACACGGATGAAAGGCTTGATCGCCATTGCGGCATTGGCATTGTTAGGCGGTTGCGCGCAGATGAACCTGTTTCAGTCGTCCGCGCCGGCGGATAGCTGGACCACCTGGACCTGCGACAGCCAGGCCAAAGTGCTGTGGCGTTACGCCGATGCCGGCCAGAAGGAAGTCGATGTTCGACTGGGCGGCGGCGATCAGGTCTATCGCCTGAAAGAAGAGCCGGGCGCCTCGGGCGTGCTTTACAGCGACGGCATGCTGGCGTTTCACGTCAAGGGTGACGAAGGCCTGGTGTACTGGGTCGCCACCAATGACCTGATTGGCCGCGGCTGCAAAGCCGAGTAATTGAAGCATTGCGATTCTCATGTGGGAGCGAGCCTGCTCGCGAAAGCGGTNCTGCGAGATTGCTTTCGCGAGCAGGCTCGCTCCCACAGGGGATCTGTGCAGTTCTCAGGAATTTGCTTTATCGAATCACCAGACCGGGCCTCAACCCCCGATCTGCAATCACTTGAATAGCCGCCGCCGCTCCGGCAGGCTGGCACGATTAACGACCCTCAACCGGGAGAGACACACACAATGGCACTTATCAGCATGCGCCAGATGCTGGACCACGCAGCCGAGTTCGGCTACGGCGTTCCAGCCTTCAACGTCAACAACCTTGAGCAGATGCGCGCCATCATGGAAGCCGCTGACAAGACTGACTCCCCGGTGATCGTTCAGGCTTCGGCCGGCGCTCGCAAATACGCCGGCGCGCCGTTCCTGCGTCACCTGATCCTGGCCGCGATCGAAGAATTCCCGCACATCCCGGTGTGCATGCACCAGGACCACGGCACCAGCCCTGACGTCTGCCAGCGCTCGATTCAACTGGGCTTCAGCTCGGTCATGATGGACGGCTCCCTCGGCGAAGACGGCAAGACCCCCACCGACTACGAATACAACGTCCGCGTTACCCAACAAACTGTTGCCATGGCTCACGCCTGCGGCGTTTCGGTTGAAGGCGAGCTGGGCTGCCTGGGTTCGCTGGAAACCGGCATGGCCGGTGAAGAAGACGGCATCGGCGCTGAGGGCGTTCTGGATCACAGCCAGATGCTGACCGACCCGGAAGAAGCCGCTGACTTCGTCAAGAAGACCCAGGTTGATGCCCTGGCCATCGCTATCGGCACCAGCCACGGCGCCTACAAGTTCACCAAGCCACCTACCGGCGACGTGCTGGCGATCGACCGCATCAAGGAAATCCACAAGCGCATCCCGAACACCCACCTGGTGATGCACGGTTCCTCGTCGGTACCGCAAGAGTGGCTGGCGATCATCAACCAGTACGGCGGCGATATCAAAGAAACCTACGGCGTACCGGTTGAAGAGATCGTTGAAGGCATCAAGTACGGCGTGCGCAAGGTCAACATCGACACCGACCTGCGCCTGGCATCCACCGGCGCCATGCGTCGTCTGATGGCCACCAACCCGAGCGAATTCGACCCGCGTAAATTCTTCGGCGCGACCGTGACGGCGATGCGTGACGTGTGTATCGCTCGTTATGAAGCGTTCGGTACTGCCGGTAATGCTTCGAAGATCAAGCCGATCTCGTTGGAAGCGATGTATCAGCGTTATCTGAAGGGTGAGTTGAACGCCAAGGTCAACTAAGCCTGAGCGTTAAACCGCTTTTATGAAAAACCCGCCGAGAGGCGGGTTTTTTATTGGGTGCAGAACAGGCTGAAACCCTTGCAGGCGAGAGCCCGCTTGCGATTGCAGTCTGGCATTCATCATTGCTGGAGGCTGGTAAACCGTCCTCGCTGGCAAGCCAGCTCCCACAGGGGGCATGGGTTCTTTCGCAATCTCGGCAATGTTATTTGTCGTGATCAATATCCAGCTTGCTGAACGTCACCTGCCCACCCTCACTGGTATACCCGGTGTTGTCCTGCACATACACCCCAGCCTTGAAGTACAGCGGCTTGTTGCGCCACGTCGCGCTGATTTGTGAATCCCACTGATAACCCGCTGCGCTCACGCCCAGTGCACCGCCGGGGCTGAGGTGGATCAGGTAGTTGAATTCGCGGTCGAGTTTGATGCCGGTGGCGAGGGTGATGACGCGGCTTTCGTCGTCATCGGGGTGCATGCGCACCTTGATCACCAGGTTGCCGGTTTCAGTTTTGGTCTTGTACTGGTATTCGAGTTTGACCATCGGCTTCTGGCTTTCATAAGCGTGGATCTGGCCGATGACGATCTTGCCGGAGCTGGGCACTTTGTTCACGGCGAGGGTCGCGCGCAGGGTGTTGTCGGCGTCGGGGTAGTACCAGTTGCGCAGGGAGCCGTTGCTGAAGGTTTCGCGCAGTTCGGTGCGCGGGTAAATGGCGTTTTCGGTTTTTGACCCGGTCACCGGCGACCAGAAGAACAAGTTGCCGGTGTCGGAATGGAAGTACTGATCCTTGAAGCCATTCACCAGTTTGGAGGTTTCGACGGTGTACGGCGGACTGCCGACGGGAACGCTGAGGTTCCAGGTTGCGAGATCGATCATGTCGGTTCTTCCACTCAATTTTCCTGTACGCGAGTGCCAGAAGCTCTAGCCCGCGCTTTTTCGGGCGGCAGTTATAAGCGTAGAGGTGTTTTTTGTTAACGCCCGTTTGGCAGATGATTGGCGTCAACATCCTGTCGAAATGCCATCTGTGCCGGTTTTCGGGGGCTGCAGGGGTGACCGTTAGTCGGTAAATTACAGCTTTGGCTAAATGATGGCGGCGTGGCAGCTTCTGCTTTCACAGATCCGGGACTAGAGTGATGGCTCAGTAACTGTACGGTTTTCACAAAAAACCGGCCGATAGTCCGACAAGAGATGTCCCGACAAGAGAAGCAGCATGGAATGCGCGCAACCCCAGCCAGGTGAAGGCAGCTCTGTCCTTTTGATCGTTGATGACTACCCTGAAAACCTGATCAGCATGCGCGCGTTGCTGCAGCGTCAGGATTGGCACGTCATGACCGCCGCCTCCGGTTTCGAGGCGCTCAATCTGCTGCTCGAACACGATGTCGATCTGGTGCTGCTGGACGTGCAGATGCCGGGCATGGACGGCTTCGAAGTCGCGCGGCTGATGCGCGGCAGCCAGCGCACGCGTCTCACGCCGATCATTTTCCTTACCGCCAACGAGCAATCACAGGACGCCGTGATCAAGGGTTACGCCAGTGGCGCGGTGGATTACCTGTTCAAGCCGTTCGATCCGCAGATCCTCAAGCCGAAAGTCCAGGCATTGCTCGAACACCAGCGCAACCGCCGCGCCTTGCAGCGTCTGAGTCATGATCTGGAACTCGCGCGGGCCTTCAATGCCTCGGTGCTGGACAACGCGGCGGAAGGCATTCTGGTGCTCGGCGAGGACGGCCTGATCCGCTTCGCCAACCCAGCGATTTCGCGATTGCTGAATGCGCCGGTGAAAGAGCTGGAGGGCAAGGAATTTCTCGATTTTCTGCAGAAACCGCATATCCCGCTATGGGCCGGTTCCGAGTTGCTGGCCGGCTATAAACGCGGTGAGACCTTGCGTCTGCACGATGCGTTGTTGCGCACGGCACCGGGGCAGCAGGTGCCGGTGGCGTTGTCCTGCGCGCCGTTGCCGGCCGAGCAGCGGGCGATGGTGGTGACGGTGCTGGACATGTCGGTGGTGCGTCACCTGCATCAGCAGCTGGAATTTCAAGCGGTCACCGATCCGTTGACCGGTCTGCTCAATCGCCGGGGCTTTTATCAGACGGTGGAAAACCTGCTGCTGCGCGGTGAACGCAGCGACAGCAGTTGGGTGCTGCTGTATCTGGATCTGGATGGCTTCAAACGGGTCAACGATTCCCTTGGCCACGATGCCGGCGACCGGGTGCTGCGCTGGGTTTCCGAGCAGTTGAAGGCCTGTCTGCGACCGTTCGACATTCTCGCGCGCATGGGCGGTGACGAGTTCACCGCGTTGCTCGATCTGGAGTTTCCCGAGCAGGCCGCAAAAATTGCCGAGAAGCTCATCGAAAGGGTGTCGATCTGTCAGCAGATCGAAGGACTGGACATCGCTCTCGGCGCGAGTATCGGCATCGCCACTTACCCGGACTGCGGCGCGAACCTCGACGGCTTGCTGCGCGCCTCCGACATCGCCATGTACGAAGCCAAGCGTGCCGGGCGTCAGCAGTATCGTTTTTATGATCACGAAATGAACGGCCGCGCGCGCTCGCGGCTGATGCTCGAAGAGAGCGTGCGCAACGCCATCGAGAACCGTGACTTCAATCTGGTGTATCAACCGCAAGTGGCGATCGACAGCGGGCAGATCCGCGGTTTCGAGGCGTTGCTGCGCTGGCAGCACCCGAGCGTCGGCGATGTGCCGCCGGGGTTGTTCCTGCCATTGCTGGAGGAAGCACGGCTGATCAGTCGGCTCGGCAGCTGGATCTATCACCGTGGCGCCGGTCAGCGCAAAGCCTGGGAAACCCTGTTCGCCGAGGATCTGGTGCTCGGCGTGAGTTTGAGCAACACCCAGTTCGGCCTGCCGAACCTGGTCACCGAGTTACGTCAGGTGCTGGAGCGGCATTCGCTGCAGCCGCGGCAACTGGAGGTGGAAGTCACCGAAGACGCGCTGATGCACAACCCCGACGAGACCCGCAAACAGTTGCGCCTGCTGCGTAATCTCGGGGTGCGGGTGGCGCTGGATGACTTTGGTTCGGGCCCGTGTTCGCTGGCGTATCTGCGTGATCTGGAGCTGGATACGCTCAAGCTGGATCGACACCTGATTGCGCGGCTGCCGGACTCGACGCGCGACGCGGCGCTGGTCAGCAACGTGATCAATCTGTGCAAACAGTACGGTTTGCTGGTGATCGCCGAAGGCGTGGAAACCGTTGAACAGTATCAATGGCTGCAGGCGCATGGCTGCGAATACGTGCAGGGTTTCCTGGTGGCGCGTCCGCTGACCTCCGAGGACGCCGTCAGCTTTGCCAAACCCTTTGACTGGAGCGCGCTGCCGGTTTGAATTCGCTACACTGGCGCTCTTTTCGAACCGTGCTGCCGTGTCCATGACTGCGTTGAAATACCTCCAGGCCTATCCCGCACAACTGCAGGATCAGGTGCGCCAACTGATCGCCGAACAGCGTCTGGGTGACTATCTGAGCCAACGCTATCCCGGACGTCACGATGTGCAGAGCGACAAGGCGCTGTACAGCTACGCGCTGGACCTGAAGCAGGAATACCTGCGCAACGCGCCGGCCATCGACAAAGTGCTGTTCGACAACCGCCTCGACCTGACGCATCGCGCGCTGGGCCTGCACACCACGGTCTCAAGGGTGCAGGGCGGCAAGCTCAAGGCCAAGAAAGAGATTCGCATCGCCTCGCTGTTCAAAGAGGCTGCGCCCGAGTTCCTGAAGATGATCGTTGTGCATGAACTGGCGCACTTCAAGGAATCGGACCACAACAAGGCTTTCTACAAATTGTGCGAACACATGCTGCCGGGGTATCACCAGATCGAGTTCGATCTGCGGGTGTACCTGACGTGGCGGGATTTGCAATGAAGATCAAAAGATCGCATTCCAACTGTAGGAGCTGCCGCAGGCTGCGATCTTTTAACGTTGGGAGTGTTTAGATGGACGTAAGCAAGACCAAAAGCAGTTTTTACCGGCGCCTGTACGTGGCCTACCTGATCGACAGCGGCCTGGCCCCGAGCGTCCCGGCGCTGACCGAAGTGACCGGCATGCCCCGGCGCACGGCGCAGGACACGATCGCCGCGCTGGCGGATCTGGACATCGTCTGTGAATTCGAGCAGGAAGAGGGTGCGCGCAACCATGCCGGGCGCTATCGGATTCGCGAGTGGGGGGCGATTGATCGCGGGTGGATCGAGCGCAATCTGCGGCAGATCAAGGCTGTGCTGGAATATCCCTGAGTTTTGCAGTGTTTGAGCTGACGCAATCGCTGGCAAGCCAGCTCCCACAAGGGTCTCCAGTCAACACGGTTGTTGTGAGCAACGGATGAACCTGTGGGAGCTGGCTTGCCAGCGATGAGGGCCTCAAGGACGACGCATGCCGATATGCGGAATGTCATCCTCCAGATACTCCTCACCCACCACCACAAACCCGTACCTGCCGTAATACCCCTGCAAATGCGCCTGCGCCGACAGGTAGATCGGCACCTGCGGCCAATGCTTCCCGGCCTGTTTCAGCGCGTGTTCCATCATCACATGCCCGAGCCCTTTGCCACGGCCCTGCGGCGCAATGATCACGCGGCCGATCACCACGTCACCGCCCTGGGATTCGGGATCAAGCAGGCGCAGATAGGCCATCAACTGATCATCTTCCCAACCCATGAGGTGATGGGTGTCGCCGTCCAGATCCTGGCCGTCGAGGTCCGGGTAGGCGCATTTCTGTTCGACCACGAACACTTCCGAGCGTAGCTTCAGCAGTGCGTACAACTCTTCTTTGCCCAGATCACTGTGATGCTTGCAGACCCACTCGATTGTCATCTTCCGACTCCTTGAACTCCGTCGCCCGATACTAAGGGCACTGGCGCCGGATGTCTGTATGGCGGAACAGTCTGTGACAAAGGTCAAAATGCCATCATTCCTTTCTCGCGGTGGCGGCCGCTTTGTGTAATCTGCTGGAAAGCGCTGTGCACTGGCTTCAATGAGCTACTGTTAGGGCCTGGGTTTCGCCGGTACGGGGCCTTGGGGTTTTGACTGGAAAACACGCCGGGCCAACCGCCCGCTAAGGATTTTCAAGCATGCCGCGACTGCATCGAGCCTTTGCTTTGATCGGATTGCTCTTGCTGGCCCAAACCGCCTCAGCGGAGAAGTTGCGACTGGTGTTTGATATCTGGCCGCCCTTTACCGATGACACGCTGGTCAACGGTGGTCTGGCCACCGACATCGTCAGCACGGCGCTGGCGCGGGCCGGTTATGCCAGCGACTATGAGCAGGTGCCGTGGGCGCGGGCGTTGTTGGGGGTGGGCGAGGGCCGGTACGACGTGCTGGTCAACGCCTGGTACAACGACGAGCGCACCCGGATCGGCCAGTTCTCTGGCGAATACCTGCTCAACCGCATCCGCTTTCTCAAGCGCAAGGACACGCCGCTGGAATACAGCAGCCTGGAACAACTGCACACCTATCCGGTGGCGGTGGTGCGCGGTTATGCCTACTCGCAGGCGTTCGATGCCGACACGGCGTTGCAGAAAGTCCCGGTGCACAACTTTGCAATGGCGGTGCGCATGCTGGCGGCGGATCGGGTCAAGCTGACGCTGGAAGATGAGTATGTCGCACGCTATTACCTGGCGCGCGAATCACCCAAGGTACGCAACGCCGTGGAGTTCCTGCCCAAGCCGTTGAGCGAGAACAGCCTGCATATTCTGGTGAGCCTGAAGAACCCCGAGCATGAGCAGATTGTGGCCGGGTTCGACAAGGCGATTGCGGCGATGAAGGCGGATGGCAGTTATGACAAGTTGCTGAGGCAGCATGGGATGTGAGCATCTGATCCCGTGCGTTGTTGCTGATGCCCTCATCGCTGGCAAGCCAGCTCCCACAGGTATTGCGGTGTACACAAATCATGTGGGAGCTGGCTTGCCAGCGATGGGGCCAGTCCGGTCAACTTAAGCCTCACTGGTGTCTTTGATCAAATGCGCCGCCAACGTGCGCAACGGCCCCAGCTGCCGGCAGATCAATGCCAGTTGCGTCTGCACCAGCCGCTGCCCTTCATCGATCTCGTCCGGCATCTGCTCCAGCTCATTGGCCAGCGCTTCCTCGTCGTCGCTCTGGATCGCCACGGGCTGTTTGTTCGCCAGGCCCTGGGCGATTTCATCGATGCTCGCGGCCAGTTTCACTCCAGCACCGTCGATCAGGTGTTCGCGGACTTCCGCCGGTAGCTGCGTTTCGCGATGCGCGCCCAACCCGGACAGGTAGCTGAGCAGCGTGTGCGACAGCACCAGAAAGCGGAAACCGACATCCGCTTCCTTCCGGAAATGCCCCGGCTCCATCAGCATGTTCGCCAGCGTGGTCGACAGTGCCGCGTCGGCGTTGTGCGCGTTGCGCCGTGCCAGGCGATAGGCGAGGTCATCGCTCTTGCCGGCGGCGTATTGCTGCATGATCTGGCGCAGGTAGATGCTGTTGCAGGTCAGGGTGTTGGCCAGCACTTTGTTCAGGCGTCGACCTTGCCAGTCCGGCAGGAACAGGAACACCGTCAGGCCGGCGATCAGGCTGCCGAGCAGGGTATCGAACAGGCGCGGCAGGAACAGCCCGTAGCCATCACCGATCTGGTTGAAGCAGAACAGCACCATGATCGTGATCGCCGCCGTCGCCACGGTGTAACGCGTGGTGCGGTTGGTAAAGAACACCACCCCGGCGGCAATGGCGAAGCACGACTGCACCAGCGGGCTGGGGAACAGATCGAACAGCGCCCAGGCCACCGTCAGACCGATGGCGGTGCCGAGAATCCGCTGCCCGAGTTTGCGCCGCGTTGCGCCGTAGTTCGGCTGGCAGACGAACAGTGTGGTGAGGATGATCCAATAGCCCTGCGAGGGGTGAATCAGGTGCACCATGCCGTAGCCGATACTCAACGCCAGTGGCAGACGCAGGGCGTGGCGGAACAGCAAGGAGGTCGGTGTCAGCTGCGTGCGCAGACGAATCCACACGTCCTTGAGGTTGCGTGGTGAGCGGTCGAGCAGGCTACTGTCGGTGGCGTCCGCCAGCGCGTCAGGGTTGCTCGCATCGCTGAGCAAGCGGTCGAGGGTACCGAGGTTGGCTGCCAGAGCACGCAGCGAACGCAGAAGGCCGCGCCACGCCGGATTGCTCTGGATGCGCAGGTGTTCAAGGGACGCGTCGAGGTCAGTCAGCGCTTCGGCAAAACTGGCGTCGTAGACGAACGGCTGGCGCATCTGGATCGACTCGGCCAGCGCACGACAGGCTTTGCCCTGCTGGCGCAGCAGACGCTGGCAGCGGAACAGCACGTCGCTGTGGAAGAACGCCTCGGCCAGCGCGTTATACGGATAGTGCGAGGAACTGGCGCGTTCGTGAATATCCTGGGCGAGGAAATACAACTTCAGATAACGGCTGACTTTCGAGCCCGGGCGACCGTTGCCGACCCGGTGCAGGATGATTTCCTTGGCGCCGTTCAGCGCGGCCACTACGCGACCGTTCTGCTGTGCCAGTTCCAGCCGCCGTCCTTCGACGTCCAGCTGACGGATCGGCTCGAACAGCGAGGCTTTCAGCTTCAGATAGAAGCCCAGTTCACGGAACAGCCGCGCCAGACTCTGCTGCACCGGCTGGTTGGAAAACAGCGCCTGCCACAGCACCGACAGCAGGCCGTACCACGCCGCGCCGGCCACCAGCAGCATGGGTTCGTGCCAGAAATCGGTGACCGCGCCGCCGCGCTGATCCACGCCGATCATGGTGTAGACCGACAGAATCAACGTCGCCGAAGCAATCGCGCCATAACGCTCACCGAGCGCACCGAGCATGGTCAGGGCGAAACTGGCCAAGGCCAGGGCGATGGCAAATACGATGGGGTAGGGGAAGAGCAGTTCCACCGACAGCGCGGCGATACTGAAACACACCAGGGTGACCGCCAGGGCATTGAGGCGGCCCTGCCAGCTGTCGTCGGTCTCGGCCAGGGCGCTGGCTATAATCCCGAGGAACAACGGGATCAGCAGACCCATTTCATCCTGATACCAACACAGCGCCATGCTGCCGGTCAGGGCGATGAACACCCGCACGCTGTAGCTGAATTTATCCAGCGCCCACAGGCGCCGCAAAGACTGACGAAACGAGGTCGAGGACATGAAGTGCGAAGGCCTTCCGAGGCGATGCCGCTAAATTGAGCCAGTAATGACGCCGACGCAATGGCGCCGATCACATCTGACAGCAAAAAGTGTTCCTTGATTGCCCGCTACCCCTGTAGGAGCTGCCGAAGGCTGCGATCTTTTGATCCTGTTTTAAGATCAAAAGNAAAGATCGCAGCCTTCGGCAGCTCCTACAGGGGAGTGTTGTTTCAGTCAGACGTACTGCGCAGCCGCGTACCCCGAGGCCCAGGCCCACTGGAAGTTGAAACCGCCCAGATGCCCGGTGACGTCGAGCACTTCGCCGACAAAATACAGGCCCGGGCTTTTCAGCGATTCCATGGTCTTGGACGACACTTCGCGGGTATCGACGCCACCCAGCGTGACCTCGGCGGTGCGGTAGCCTTCGGTGCCGGCCGGGACAACTTTCCAGCTGCCGAGTTTGTCGGCGATCTGCGCCAGTTCGGCGTGGGTGTACTGCTTCATCGGTTTGGAGACGAACCAGTTGTCCGCCAACAGGTTGGCCATCTTCTTGGTGAAGATTTCCCCGAGCAGGGTTTTCAGTTCGCTGTTCGGGCGTTCGGCCACTTGCTGTTGCAGCCATGCGGCGGTGTCGTGATCCGGCAGCAGGTTGATCTCCACGGTGTCGCCCGGCTCCCAGAACGACGAGATCTGCAGAATCGCCGGGCCACTGAGGCCGCGGTGAGTGAACAGGATGTTCTCGCGAAAGCTCTGCTCGTTGCAGCTGACCAGACAATCCACCGAGGTACCGGACAACTCGGTGCACAGTTCCTTGAGCTGATCGGTGATGGTGAATGGCACCAGGCCGGCGCGGGTCGGCAGCAGTTCGTGGCCAAACTGCCTGGCGACCTGATAACCGAAGCCGGTGGCGCCCAGCGTCGGGATCGATAGCCCGCCGGTGGCGATCACCAGCGATTGGCACTGAACCTGGCCGAGGGTGGTGTCGAGCAGGTAACCGCTTTCGACCTTTTCGATGGTCTGGATCGAGGTGTCCAGGTACAGCTCCACGCCGACCTGATCGCACTCGTCGAGCAGCATGCCGAGAATGTCGCTGGATTTGTTATCGCAGAACAGCTGGCCGAGTTTTTTCTCGTGGTAGGGCACGCCATGCTTGGCGACCATGCCGATGAAATCCCACTGGGTATAACGTGCCAGTGCCGATTTGCAGAAATGCGGGTTACCCGAGAGGAAATTGCCCGGCTCGGTGTACATGTTGGTGAAATTGCAGCGGCCACCGCCGGACATCAGGATTTTCTTGCCGGCCTTGTTCGCATGGTCGAGCAGCAGCACCTGACGCCCACGCCCGGCGGCGGTCAGTGCACACATCAACCCTGCGGCGCCAGCGCCAATGATCACGACTTCGGTAGAGCGCAAAACGGTGTCCTCTGAAATATCACCACAAAACCAACTGTTGTAGGAGCTGTCGAGTGAAACGAGGCTGCGATCTTTTGATCTTGCTCTTTAAAAACAAAGTCAAAAGATCGCAGCCTGCGGCAGCTCCTACAGGGGGTGTGCGTTGTTCTTAAAGGACGCGCACGCGCAGCGAACGGCCCTTGATCTTGCCGTTGTTCAAGCGCTGCAGCGCCTGCATGACCACGGTGCGCTCGACGGCCACATAGGACTGGAAGTCGAAGATCGCGATCTTTCCGACCTGGGCACCCGGGATGCCGGCGTCACCGGTCAGTGCGCCGAGGATGTCGCCCGGACGCACCTTGTCCTTGCGCCCGCCGGCGATGCACAGGGTGCTCATCGGTGGCTGCAGTGGGGCGCCGCCCTGGGACTTGAGGTTATCGACCTGATCCCAGTTCAACGGGGCTTTCTGCAACTGTTCGATGGCTTGCGCGCGATGCGCTTCGGACGGCGCAACGAGGCTGACCGCAATGCCTTTCTCGCCGGCACGACCGGTACGGCCGACGCGGTGAATGTGGATTTCCGAGTCGCGGGCCAGTTCGACGTTGATCACCATGTCCAACGCGTCGATGTCCAGACCACGAGCGGCGACATCGGTGGCGACTAGAACCGAAGTACTGCGGTTGGCGAACATCGCCAGTACCTGATCGCGGTCACGCTGTTCCAGATCGCCGTGCAGGCCGACGGCGGAAATGCCTTTGGAGGTCAGGTGGTCAACGGTTTCCTGCACTTGCTGCTTGGTGAAGCAGAACGCCACGCAGGAAGCCGGGCGGAAGTGGTGCAGGACTTTGGTCACTGCGCTCATGCGCTCTTCCGGGGAAATCTCGTAGAAGCGCTGCTCGATCTGCGTGTCGTCGTGGAACGCTTCGGCTTTCACCGTTTGCGGATCGCGCATGAATTTCGACGCCAATTGCTTGATGCCCATCGGGTACGTGGCGGAGAACAGCAGGGTCTGACGGCGTGCCGGGGTCTTTTCGATGATGTCTTCGATCGCGTCGTAGAAGCCCATGTCGAGCATGCGGTCGGCTTCGTCGAGGATCAGCGTGTTCAAGCCGTCGAGGACCAGCGAACCCTTGCGCAGATGCTGCTGGATACGTCCCGGGGTGCCGACGATGATGTGTGCGCCATGCTCCAGCGAAGCGATCTGCGGGCCAAACGACACGCCGCCGCACAGGGTCAGGACCTTGATGTTGTCTTCGGCACGGGCCAGGCGACGGACTTCCTTGGCGACTTGGTCGGCCAGCTCACGGGTCGGGCAGATCACCAGCGCCTGGCAACCGAAGTAGCGCGGGTTGATCGGGTTGAGCAGGCCGATGCCGAATGCAGCGGTCTTGCCGCTGCCGGTCTTGGCCTGGGCGATCAGGTCCATCCCCTTGAGGATCACCGGCAAGCTCTGCGCCTGGATCGGCGTCATCTGGGCATAACCGAGGGATTCGAGGTTAGCCAGCATGGCGGCGGACAGCGGCAGAGTATTAAAAGCGGTGGCGATGGTGGTCACGGGACTGGCCTGCAAAACAAAATGTCGCGCAGTGTAGCAGCCCCGTGCCACTTTCCTCGAAAGTTCTGGACGAACAGTGATTAAAACCCATGGGAAGAGATTCAACTGTGGCGAGGGAGCTTGCTTCCGCTGGGGCGCGAAGCGGCCCCGCTCTTCAGCTCATAAAGCGGGGGACTGCTGCGCAGTCCAGCGGGAGCAAGCTCCCTCGCCACAAAAGCATTCACTGTTTGTTCAGTGTTCGATGTGCTCATCCGGATGTTCATCCGGGCGTTTGACCCGGCGGCCGTCCTCTTTCGACAGTTGCGAGAAGATCGTCGCTGCCAGCATCGCCATGATTCCGACCGTGACAAACGTCAGCTGGAACGCGCCCAGTACGGTCTCGACGCCATCGTTGCCAATCTCCGCCGTAAATCCGCCCAGCAAGGCGCCGGCACAGGCCACGCCCAGGCTCAGCGACAACTGCGCCACCACCGACAGCAAGCTGTTGCCGCTGCTGGCGCTGGCGTCGTCGAGGTCGATCAGCGTCACGGTGTTCATCGCGGTGAATTGCAGCGAGTTGATCGCGCCGAGAACCGCCAGCAGGCACAGCAGCAGCCAATAAGGCGTCTGCTCGCTGACCAGGCCCATGCTCGCCAGCATGATCCCCAGCGCGAGGGTGTTGCCGGTGAGCACGATGCGATAGCCGAGGCGTTCGATCAGCGGTCGCGCCATCCACTTGGCAAACATCGCCGCAGCGGCCAGCGGCAGCATGCTCATCCCCGCTTGCGACGGTGAATAACCCAGCGCCACTTGCAGCAGCAACGGCACCAGAAACGGCAGGGCGCCGCTGCCCAGGCGGGCGAACAGGTTGCCGATAATTCCTACCGCGAAAGTCCTGGTCTTGAACAGCGAAGGGGCGAACAGCGGATTCTCGACACGCCCGGCGCGCAGCCAGTACGCCGCCAGACAGGCCAGACCGCCGAACAGCAGCAACATCACCCGCAGATGCGGCAAGTGCAATTCGCCCAGACCTTCCATGGCGATGGTGATCAGGATCATTGCAGCGCCGAACAGCAGGAAACCGAGGCTATCGAAGCGCGTGCGTTCAGTACCGCGCAGGTCGGGGATGAATTTCCACACCGCGTAGCAGCCGAGAACACCGACCGGCAGGTTGATCAGGAAGATCCAGTGCCACGTCAGGTATTGCACCATCCAGCCGCCCATGGTCGGACCGATCAACGGGCCGAGCAGGCCGGGAATGGTGATGAAGCCCATGATCCGCACCAGTTCCGAACGCGGATAGGCACGCAGCACCACCAGCCGTCCGACCGGCAACATCAATGCGCCGCCCAGGCCTTGGATCACACGCGCGCCAACCAGCATGGTCAGAGTGCTCGATAACGCACAGAGCAGCGAGCCAATGCTGAACAGCAGGATCGCGCCGAAGAAGATTTTCTTGGTGCCAAAGCGGTCGGCGATCCAGCCCGAGGCCGGAATCAGCAAGGCCACGGTGAGCATGTAGGCGATGACCACGCCTTGCATGCGCAACGGGTCTTCGGCCAGATCCCGGGCCATGGCCGGCAGGGCGGTGTTGAGAATGGTCCCGTCGAGGGACTGCATGAAGAACGCAATGGCGACGACCCACGGCAACCAGCGGGCGGTGATGGCGTCGAGAGGCGGGCGTGTGGGCATGGAACCTCGGGTGGGTGGTTAATCCAAATGGCTTGTCGTGAAGAAACCCTGTGGTGAGGGGATTTATCCCCGATGGACTGCGCAGCAGTCCCCTGCATTTGATTTTAAAAGCGGGGCCGCTACGCGACCCATCGGGGATAAATCCCCTCGCCACAGGGTCCACTCCAGCACTTGATCCTTGGGGGTACTGGAGGTTTTCAGTTACAGGGTCAAGGTCAATCGGCTCACCAGCGCCCCCGGCAGCAACGCCGACGACGTATTGCGCTGGCTATACGTGCTCGCCGACAGCAGCAACTCACGCTCGGCGGTCAACGCTTCCAACTGCGAACCCAGCAGGCTGTAGGCGCTGTCGTCGAAGCGCATGGTGCTGACCGGCGCCTGAATTTCGCCGTTCTCGACCCAGAAAGTTGCGAAGCGGGTCATGCCGGTCAGGCGCGCCGCCGGTTGATCCGAGTAGTTCAGGTACCACAGGTTGCTGATGTACAGCCCGGTGCCTAACTGCTTGAGGATCTCTGCCTGTGACAGGTCACCGGCGGCCATGTTCAGTGCACTCGGCATTTCACCGCCGCCGGCGCCGTTGGCGGTCAGGCCGTATTCGGCGGCACTGCGCGAGCCGACCAGTTGATCGCCGGCCTTGCCTTCGATGACCAGCCGCAGATCGCTGCGCGGGTAGCCTTCGCCGGAGAACGCCGGGCTCAACGAACCGCTGACTTGCTCATCCAGCGACACCAGCGGACTGAACGCCTGATCACCGACATACAGCTTCTGCAGCGGACTGCTCTTGCTGGCGATCGACTGTGCGGAAAAACCGCCCCAGCTGAGCATGCCCATGATTTCTTCCAGCGCGGCTGGCGCCAGATACGCCCGGTATTGCCCCGGTGCGAGGGTGCGCAACGGTCGACCGAGGAACGCCAGTTGCTCGCGCGCCTGCTGGAAGCGCCGGGCGAAGCCTTCGCTGCTCCATTCGTGCCCGGCGTAGCTGGCCTTGACCGCTTCGCCGTTTTCGTGGAACAGGCTGAAGTCGAAGTTGAAGCTGTTGGCCTGATGCCAGCCAAACGCTCCCGAGGAGCTGGCGAAACCACGGCTGATCGGGCCGGCAGCATAGAAGCCGACCAGATCCAGACCTTCAGCCGCGGTGCAGATTTCCTCGACCACTTGCTCGGTGTCCGGCAGCGGATGTTGCTGCACGTTGTTGCTCTGCCAGCCGTTGTGGTTGAGCAGCAGGTACGGATCCTGTGGCAGCAGCGGCAGGGTTTCGCGCAGTTGTTGCAGGCCTTCGGCGAGGCGTTGCAGATCGGCCTCCTGATCACCGGACAGGGTGATGTGCAGGTCGGCATGGCGGCCATCGTTGATCAGCTTCAACCCGACATCGGCCTGCTGCACCTGACCGGCCTGACGCACCTTGGCGTGGTTGAAGCGCACGAACGCCGAGGATTCCGCGGCATAGCTGAGGGTGAATTGTTCCGGCTCGCGCACGCTGTCGCGCAGCCAATTGACCATGATCTTGAAGGCGTCGGACTGACTCTTCGAAATGCTCATCAGGCGTCTCCCCCAAACACATCTACGTTGCTGAATACGCAGGCCGGCGAAGCGTGGCCGACGCGGATCACCTGATTCGGCTCGCCCTTGCCGCAGTTTGGCGTGCCCAGCACCTTACGGGTGCCGGCATCGCCGACCGCGCGCAGACTCTTCCAGAACTGCGCGGAAATACCTCGGTAATTCGGATTTTTCACCACACCCTTGAGTTCACCGTTCTCGATCAACTGCCCCCACTCGCAACCGAACTGGAATTTGTTGCGCGCATCGTCAATCGACCACGAACGGTTGGTGCTCATCAGAATGCCGTGCTCGATGCCGCTGATCAGTTGCGTCAGCGACTGATCGCCCGGCTCGATGTTGAGGTTGGCCATGCGGTCGATCGGCGGCCGGTTCCAGCCGCAGGCGCGGCTGTTGGCAACGCCGTCGAGGCCGGCGCGGAACTGCGACAGTGCGCCGCCCAATGGCCGCAACAGCAAGCCTTGGCGAATCAGGAATTGTTTGCTGGCCTTGCTGCCGTCGTCATCGTGGCCGTAACTGGCCAGCTCTTCGGGAATGTCCGGGTCGAAGGTCACGTTGAGCAGCTTCGAACCGTATTGCAGGCTGCCGAAGTCGCTGGTTTTGACGAAGCTGGTGCCGGCGTAATTGCGCTCGTCACCGAGGATCCGGTCAAGCTCCAGCGGGTGACCGATCGACTCGTGAATCTGCAGCATCATCTGATCGGGCATCAGCAACAGATCGCGCGGGCCTTGCGGGGTATTTGGCGCGAGCAGCAGTTGCAGGGCCTGATCGGCCACTTGCGGGCCGGCGCCGACCAGACCGCAACGGCTGATCACATCGGCGCCACCCTGCTGACCGAAGTTCTCGCGGCCCAGGGAGCGGGTCTGGCTGTCGTGGCCGTCGTAGGCAGTGACATCGAAACTTGGATAAACGAAGCGCTGGGCCTGGCGCAATTCGGCGCCGGCACTGCTCAGGTAAATCTGTTCGACGTGGGTGATGCCGATGCTCGCTTGCCAATGCACCAGGCGCTCATCCTTTGGCACCGCGGCGGATTCCGCGCCGAGCAGCTCGAAGCATTCGCTCAGGGACGGGAAGGGTTGATCGAGATTGGGCGAAAAGTAATCAGCGCGGTCACTGGATACCGGCTGATCGCGCAGGTCGAGCAAGGCGTGGGGCTTGAGCCGACGGGCCTGCTGTTCGGCGCGCTCCAGGGCGGCTTGCAGACCTTGCTGCGACAGGTCGTTGGTCGCCGCGTAAGCCTCGACGCCGTTGACCCGCACTGTGAGCATCGCACCCTCGTCACGGCTCAGGCTCGGCGGTTCGGCGACATTCTTGCGCACCGACAGGTACTGGCCGGACTCGCGTACATACCGCAAGGAAAAAAACTCGGCGCCCGTGCGCAAGGCAGCGAAGCGCTGCTTGAGCTGGGGGTGGAAATCGAACATCAGGGAACCTCCTTGTTATGGGAGTAGCGGCGCAGCGGATTCGGCGGGAGGGATGAAGCGATCAGACGAGGACTAGAGTAGGCCTGCGCGGGGGGGAGTATCAAGGGTGGCGCCCGGGAGGGAAAACTATTCTGTGAGTGGCAGTCATCCCGTCAGGCAAAAGGGGCGTGCTTGAGCAAGTGTGTCCAAGGGCCCCTGGCCGGTTCTGCGGTAAAACTTCAGTTATTCAAATAGGCGAATGCAAGTACGTAAATCAGCAGGCTGGCAAAGAAACCCGGCAGAATTTTTCGGGTTCTGGCCACTACGGCAAATGTTCCGACTAAGAGCAGCAGTTTCAGTGCGTCCAGAATCTGAAACTGTTGCACCAGGCTCGGACCGTCGAGCCTGGCAAATGCCGTGTCATAAATGATCACTCCCAACATCGCCTGGGCGCTGTAGCTGACGAAGCGGTAAAAAGAACCGTCGGTGCGCGCCAGCGCCGTGGTGTTTTTGAAAGCAAACGGTAATGCACGAAATGCAAAAGCCGTGATTGCGGCAAAGCCGATCAGCATCCAGAGAGTCATTGCGAAGCCGTTCCTTGGCGAATACGGATATTTTCAATCATTACGAGCATGCCGCCGATCACAAAGGGCGTAATCAGCAAGCTGTAGTCCTTGAAGAGCAACACCAGCAAAGGGGCACCGATGAAGCCTAGCCAGTAGCTGGAGACCTCCATGTAGTGCGGCCAGTGTTTGCCGGCCAGCGCAGTGAACTGAAGTGGCAAGAGCATCGTCATGGCGGCTGCAACGGTCGGTGACGCAAAATCTGCGCCGGCGATAAAGCCGACGTAAGTGCAGATGATCGACAAGGCGAAGATGGGGGCGCCTACGCCAACAAAATATGCGAACGGGAAACTCGTCTTGTGCTTGAAGCGCGTTATGCAGGCCGTGAAGATCGAGGGTGTCAGCAGTATCAATGACGCGAGAGTCTTACGCGTCGACGTCTGCTTGAGGTACGGTGCCAACGTCGCTGAAAGCAAAACGAATCGGGCGTTGAGTGCCAGAATGATCGGGAGCAGTAACCATCCGTCGTTGTAGTTTTGTATGAGTAGAAACTGTAACGGTGTCGAAAAAATCAACAGGGTCGTTGCCATTGTCTGACTCAATGTCAGCGCTTGAGCAGCGCCCA
Organism: Pseudomonas sp. 22189; assembly: GCF_052045635.1. Lineage (NCBI taxonomy): Bacteria > Pseudomonadati > Pseudomonadota > Gammaproteobacteria > Pseudomonadales > Pseudomonadaceae > Pseudomonas > Pseudomonas sp. 22189. Next base: position 141,547 of record NZ_JBQEPG010000008.1, on the reverse strand, counting down.
CCATTCCGATTGATAAATACAGAAAAATGAACGCGATGCCGAAGGTGATAGCGTCGCGCCCTCCCGCCTTGAGTGTCTGCGCGAAGGTCGAGTCGGATGACGACTGGCAGCCCTTCATCAAGCCGCTCCTCGGACTGCGTGCTTTTCGTCCAGCGAGTAATACTGCTTGCGAGGCCCTTTGCTGCGAAACAACAAGCGTGGCGTAGTGGTCAACGTCGAAGTTGCGGCTTGCGAGCGAACCTCATCGGCGCTGATATTCAGAGTGGGGCGAGCATGCAATATCTTGTTATTGGCAACGATCAGGAACGTGCCGGTCTGCGCTGTGGAGACATTGCACTTGGCAGTGGGTAGCCCTGCGCGGATCTTGTCCAACACCTCTTGACCGCCGTTGAATGCACGCATTCGCTCGCCGCTGTGAATGTCGATACGGAAATCAAGTGAAAACCGGTAGCCATACAGTTCACTGTATTCAACGACATTTCGAACGCGCTCTTTCGAGCCGCTGACGTTTTTACCTGAAATGAAAATCGCCTGCATGCCAAGTAAGGTTTGAATTTCTTCATCATCAAGTGATAACAGCAAGTCGGCTGGAAAGTAATAGGCGGTCGGCGTGCGAGTCGTGTCCCGACACACCGTGAGTGCAAGATAGTCAACGTCCAGGCTTTCATACAAATCATCTGAATGCTGGGTGATGTCACCGTAACCATTACCCCATTCCCGATACTTTTCAGCGGAGGGTTTCATGTACAGCGCTTTATGGTCTTCGTATTCGTACTTGATATCAGTCAAGTGGAACAGGTCAGCCAGCGCCTCATGGACGGTGAGGGCCAATGCAGGGCAGTCAATGCTGAAAATATTTCTGATACACACCGCGGCAATGCCTTTGTGGGTGCCGACCTGGTCAAAGTAGAGGGTGTCTTCTGGGTGGAGATAATTAATGAATAAATTTGTAAGTTGTATTTTTAGGGTGTGTAGGTTTTGATTCTTGTTCTTTTGCCACCACGACTCGATAACGCCGCTTAAATAGCCGAAGTCCAACGTGATGGTTTTTTCTTTAGATAATGCGTGCCGAAAGAAGCTGGCGGACATGTTCTCATTTGCGTAGTTGAATGGCATTGTTCTTCCTTGGTTCGTACTTTGGAGGCGCGCATTCTAGTGTGTTTGATCGAGAGGTAAAGTTGGTAAGTATTGCGAGTTTTGTTCGGTCGAAGTTGCACTTTTAAATAGTAGGGAGGGTTAAATAAAAAAAACCGCCAGCCTCTGAAAGAGGTGGCGGTTTTTGTGGCGGCGCCAGTTGGTTGTCAGTGAGCGGCAGGCGTTACATCACGCAGCGCCTTGCCTTTCACCGGCGCATCGCCAGCGACATAGTACGGCGCGTTGCTGCGCGGCAGTGGCTGGCGGCCACGGATCTTGTCGGCGATTTTCTCGGCCATCATGATCGTCGGCGCATTCAGGTTACCGGTGGTGATGATCGGCATGATCGAAGCATCGACCACTCGCAGGCTCTGCATGCCGTGCACGCGGCCTTCGCCATCCACAACCGCCATCTCGTCGGTGCCCATCTTGCACGAGCAGGACGGGTGGAACGCGGTTTCGGCGTGCTCGCGGATGAACTTGTCCAGTTGCTCATCGGTTTGCACGTCGATGCCCGGGCTGATTTCGCGGCCACGGAAGGCGTCCAGCGCAGGCTGTTGCATGATTTCACGGGTCAGGCGGATGCCGTCACGGAATTCCTGCCAGTCCTGCTCGGTGGCCATGTAGTTGAACAGGATGCTCGGGTGCTGACGCGGGTCCTTGGATTTGACCTGGATGCGGCCACGGCTCGGCGAACGCATGGAACCCATGTGTGCCTGGAAACCGTGCTCTTTCACACCGTTGCTGCCGTTGTAGTTAATCGCCACCGGCAGGAAGTGGTACTGGATGTTCGGCCATTCGAACTCTTCGCGCGTACGGATGAAACCGCCGGCTTCGAACTGGTTGCTGGCGCCGATGCCGGTGCCGTTGAACAGCCACTCGGCACCGATGGCTGGCTGGTTGTACCAGAGCAGCGACGGGTACAGCGAGACCGGTTGGGTGCAAGCGTATTGCAGGTACAGCTCAAGGTGATCCTGCAGGTTTTCACCGACGCCCGGCAGGTCATGGACGACCGGGATGTCGAGGCTTTCCAGCAGTTTCGCCGGGCCGACGCCGGAGCGCTGCAGAATCTGCGGCGAAGCGATGGCGCCGGAGCACAGCAGAACTTCTTTGCGTGCTTTGGCTTCAACGCGCTCTTCCGCCGAGCCGACCAGATAACGCACGCCGACCGCGCGCTTGCCTTCGAACAGAATCTTGTCGGTCAGGGCGTGGGTGACGATGGTCAGGGTCGAGCGTTTTTTGGCGACGTCGAGGTAGCCACGGGCAGTGGAAGCACGACGGCCGTTTGGCGTCACGGTGCGGTCCATCGGGCCGAAGCCTTCCTGCTGGTAGCCGTTCAAGTCTTCGGTGCGCGGGTAACCGGCCTGCACGCCGGCTTCAACCATGGCGTGGAACAGCGGGTTGTTGCCGGCTTTCGGCGTGGTCACGCTGACCGGGCCGTCGCCACCGTGGTAATCGTTCGGGCCGATGTCACGGGTTTCCGCTTTACGGAAGTACGGCAGGCAGTCGAGGTAGGTCCAGTCTTCCAGGCCTGGCAACTTCGCCCAGCCGTCGTAGTCCATCGCGTTGCCACGGATGTAGCACATGCCGTTGATCAGCGAGGAGCCGCCGAGGCCTTTGCCGCGACCGCATTCCATCCGGCGACCGTCCATGTGTGGCTCCGGATCGGTTTCGTAGGCCCAGTTGTAGCGACGACCCTGCAGCGGGAATGCCAGCGCGGCCGGCATTTGCGTGCGGAAGTCGAAACGATAGTCCGGGCCGCCTGCTTCGAGCAGCAGCACGGTGACGCCTTCGTCTTCAGTCAGACGGGTCGCCAGGGTGTTACCGGCCGAGCCGGCACCGATGATGATGTAATCGAATTCTTGGGACATTGAATGCACCCTCTTAGAGGTTGGTCAGGTCAAGATCGCCGGGACGCTGCAAAACCAGTGGTGAGGAGAGAATCCTCTGTGGTGAGGGGATTTATCCCCGACCGGCTGCGCAGCAGTCGTAAAGCCAGCGAATGAGTTCTGTCTGGAGAGTTGCAGGGTCTGGATGGGGGCTGCTTCGCAGCCCGTCGGGGATGAATCCCCTCACCACAAAGGCCCCATCCAGACTCTGAGTCAGATCAGAACACCGAGACGTAATCGCCCAGCTCGACCTGTACCGATTTGATACGTGTGTAGTTGGTCAGCGAGCTGATGCCGTTTTCGCGGCCCACGCCCGACTGCTTGTAACCGCCCACCGGCATTTTTGCGTCGGACTCGCCCCAGGCGTTGATCCAGCAGATACCGGCTTCCAGTTGATGAATCACGCGGTGTGCGCGGTTCAGGTCTTTGGTGACGATACCGGCGGCCAGGCCGAAGTCGGTGTCGTTGGCGCGGCGGATCACTTCTTCCTCGGTCTCGTAGGAGAGGATCGCCATCACCGGGCCAAAGATTTCTTCACGGACGATGGTCATCTCGTCGGTGCAATCGGTGAACACGGTCGGTGCAACGAAGGCGCCTTTGGCGAATTCGCCGTTGGTCAGACGCTCGCCGCCGCACAGCACGCGAGCACCTTCTTCTTTACCCTTGGCGATGTAACCCAGCACGCTTTCCATGTGGGCGAAGCTAACCAGTGGGCCGAAGTTGGTGTTTTCGTCTTCCGGGTTGCCGATGCGGATGCGCGCGACGCGCTCGACAATCTTTGCTTCGAACGCGGCTTTCAGGTGGCTCGGTACGAATACGCGAGTGCCGTTGGTGCAGACCTGACCGGAGCTGTAGAAGTTGGCCATCATTGCGGTGTCGGCGGCGCGATCCAGGTCGGCGTCGTCGCAGATGATCAGCGGCGACTTGCCGCCCAGTTCCATGGTCACGTCTTTCAGCGACGAAGCCGAAGCGCTGGCCATGACTTTCTTGCCGGTGTCGGTGCCGCCGGTGAAGGAAACTTTCTCGATGCGCGGGTGCTCGGTCAGCCAGGTGCCGACTTCACGGCCGCTGCCGGTCAGGACGTTGAACACGCCGTTTGGCAGGCCGGCTTCGGTGTAGATCTCGGCCAGTTTCAGGGTGGTCAGCGAAGTGACTTCGCTTGGCTTGAAGATCATCGCGTTACCAGCGGCCAGGGCGGGTGCGGATTTCCACAGCGCGATCTGGATCGGGTAGTTCCACGCGCCGATACCGGCGACCACGCCCAGCGGTTCGCGACGAGTGTAGACGAAGGAAGTGTCGCGCAGCGGAATCTGCTCGCCTTCGATCGCCGGCACCAGGCCTGCGTAGTATTCCAGCACGTCGGCACCGGTGACGATGTCGACGTACTTGGTTTCGGAGAAGGCTTTGCCGGTGTCCAGGGTTTCCAGAGCAGCCAGTTCATCGTTGCGCTCGCGCAGGATGTCGACGGCGCGACGCAGGATGCGCGAACGCTCCATGGCGGTCATCGCGGCCCAGATTTTCTGGCCCTTTTCAGCGCTGACCACAGCACGCTCGACGTCTTCCTTGGTCGCACGTTGCACTTTGGCGAGGACTTCACCGTTCGCCGGGTTGATGGCTTCGAAAGTGGCATCGCTGCCAGCGTCGGAGTACGCGCCATCGATGTAGAGTTTTTGCAGTTCGAAACGGGCCATAGTGTCCTCGCAAGTGCATTAGTGGTTGGCGTCGACCACCGCGCTGAAACTGCGGTGGCGGTTCAGGTACCGAGCGTTTTCTGTGTGCTCTGGCTCACCTGCTTGGCCAATTGGAAATCCATGTATTCGTAAGCGATCTGTTGCGCCTGCGCGGTGTCGAAAGCGTCTCCCGACAGCGCGCCGCGCAACCACAAACCGTCGATCAACGCTGCCAGTCCACGCGCGGCGCTGCGCGCATCTTCGAGCGGCAACACACGGCGGAACTCGCAGCACAGGTTGGAATACAGACGGTGATCGTTGATCCGCTGCAACCTGTGCAAAGACGGCTGGTGCATGCTGGTGGCCCAGAAGGCCAGCCAGGTTTTCATTGCCGGGCCATTGACCTGGCTGGCGTCGAAGTTGCCTTCGATGATCACCTGCAGATGCGCCCGTGGGCTGCTGTCTGCCAGCGCCTGCCGGCGCGCGGTGACGTTCTCGCTGAGGACATTCATCAGATACCGCATCGTGGCGGCAATCAGGCCGTTCTTGTCCTGAAAATAGTGACTGATGATGCCATTCGAGACACCGGCCAAACGGGCGATCAGCGCAATGCTGGCGTCCCCCATACCGACCTGATCGACCGCCTGCAACGTGGCTTCGATCAGTTGTTGGCGGCGGATGGGTTGCATACCGACCTTGGGCATCTTGCACATCTCCTTAGGCCTTCCGACGGGCGATAAACGCCGATCGGATTGAGGGCCAGTCTATTTTGTTTTGATTGAACGTTCAATCAACAAAGAATAAGATCTGCGACAAATCGTCGCTGCCTACAGATTTTTTCTGCTTGTAAATGGCGATAAAACGACCTCCGAAAATCCTTGAAGCCTGCGTGGGGCATGGCGCGGTTCGCTATTCGATGGACGTGTTGAATGGGCAAGACGCTCGGGGCCAGGTTTCGGATGAACGTCCGCACAGCTTCGGCCACGAAAGCGATTCGCAACGCCATTTCGGCAGGTTCGGGCTTTTTTCGGGGTGTCTTTATATCACCCGCCGGTCGGCTGCCAACTAACCGATTGGTCGGGTTCCGTGTTGCCTTGTGTTCTTCTCTCGCACTGCCTGGAGCATTTGTGCCATGAGTTCTGCCTCGCTTATAAAGACCCCGCCCGAGAAGGTGACGGTCAACGGTTGGGTGTTTTACACCTCGACCGCGCTGATTCTGTTGTTGACCGCCATTCTGATCATCGCCCCGCAAGAGGCCGGCAGAATGTTGGGTATGGCTCAGGCCTGGTTGTCGCGCAGCTTCGGCTGGTACTACATGGTGGTGATCGCCGCCTACCTGGTGTTTGTGGTGGGCCTGGCGTTTTCCTCCTACGGCAAACTCAAACTGGGCAGCAAGGACGATACCCCGGATTTCAGTTACGGCGCCTGGGCGGGGATGCTGTTCTCGTCGGGTATCGGTATTTCGCTGCTGTATTTCGGCGCCTCCGAGCCGCTGGACCATTACTTCAATCCGCCGGAAGGCGCAGCGGCCACCAACCTGGCCGCGCGTCAGGCGGTGCAACTGACGTTCCTGCACTGGGGCCTGCACGGCTGGGCGATCTACGCACTGGTCGGTCTGGCCGTGGCGTACTTTGCTTACCGTCATAACCAGCCCCTGGCCCTGCGTTCGGCGCTGTATCCGCTGGTCGGCGAGCGTTGGGTCAAAGGCGCTGCCGGACACGCAGTGGACGGCTTCGGCATGTTCGTGACCCTGCTGGGTCTGGTGACCAACCTGGGGATCGGCTCGCTGCAAGTGTCCTCCGGCCTGGAAAACCTGTTCGGCATGGAGCACAGCAACACCAACCTGCTGATCGTGATCATCGTGATGAGCACCGTGGCGACCATCGCTGCCGTGTCCGGTGTGGAAAACGGCATCCGTCGTCTGTCCAACCTGAACATCGTGCTGTTCAGCGGTCTGCTGATTTTCGTCCTGTTGTTCGGCCCGACCCTGCACCTGCTCAACGGCTTCGTGCAGAACATCGGCGATTACCTCAACGGCGTGGTGCTGAAGACCTTCGACCTGTACGTCTATGAAGGCGACAGCGCCAAGTCCGACCGTTGGCTGGGCCTGTGGACCCTGTTCTACTGGGCCTGGTGGATTTCCTGGGCGCCATTCGTAGGCATGTTCATCGCGCGTATTTCCCGTGGTCGTACCGTGCGTGAGCTGGTGGCTGGCGTGCTGCTGATTCCGCTGGGTTTCACCCTGGCGTGGCTGTCGATCTTCGGTAACTCGGCACTGGATCTGGTGATGAACCAGGGCGCGGTGGAACTCGGCAAGACGGCGCTGGAACAGCCGTCGATGGCGATCTACCAGTTGCTGGAACACTACCCGGCGTCGAAAGTCGTCATCGGTGTGTCGATCTTTGTTGGCTTCGTGCTGTTCCTGACCCCGGCCGACTCCGGCGCGGTGATGATGGCGAATCTGTCCTGCAAGGGCGGCAACGTCGATGAAGACGCGCCGCACTGGCTGCGCATCTTCTGGTCGGTGGTGATCACGCTGGTGACTATCGGTCTGCTGTTCGCCGGTAACTTCGAAGCCATGCAAACCATGGTGGTGCTGGCCGGTCTGCCGTTCTCGGTGGTGCTGGTGTTCTTCATGTTCGGCCTGCACAAGGCGATGCGTCAGGACGTGCAGATCGAACAGGAGCAGGCGCAACTGGCTGAGCGCGGTCGTCGTGGTTTCAGCGAGCGTCTGACGCAGCTGGATCTGCAGCCGAGCCAATCGGTGGTGCAGCGCTTCATGGACAAGCAGGTCAGCCCTGCGCTGGAAGACGCTGCCGCGCAAATGCGTGCACAGGGTCTGGAAGTGCAGACGCTGCTGGGCAAATCCAAGCGCTGCATGGGCGTGCGTGTCGAGATGGAAGAGGGCAATCCTTTCGTCTATGAAGTGAGCCTGGACGGCTACCTGGCGACCCCGACCGAATCGGCCCAGTCCGATGAGGCGCGCCAGCGCTATTACCGTGCCGAGGTGTACCTGCACAACGGCAGCCAGGACTACGACCTGATGGGCTTCACGCAGGATCAGATCACACGCGATGTGCTCGATCAGTTTGAAAGCCATCGGCAGCTCCTTGGCCGGGTGTATAGCTAAACAGCAAGTGCGCGGTGTTTCAGTCTGAAGCACCGCGTTGTTCCTTTGAAAGATCGCAGCCTTCGGCAGCTCCTAAATGGATCGCATTCCCCCTGTAGGAGCTGCCGAAGGCTGCGATCTTTTGCTCTTCAAACAAAAACGCCGCGATCCTCTCGCGGCGTTTTTGTGTCCGGGGTTCTTACCCCAGGTTCTTGCCCAGCAACGCGTGATACAGCTCACTGTCGCCAAGAATCCCCACCACATGGTTGTTGTCGTGCAGCACCAGTTTGTTGCCGGTCTGGTAGCGAATCTGCAGCGCGTCACGCATGCCGATGTTCGAGTCCACCAGCGTCGGTTTGCGCTCCAGACCTTCCACGGCCTGGCCCGGTGCCCAGTTCTGCAGGTTCAGCACCGAACCGTTCTGCCGCGCGCCCTTGATGGTGTTGCCTTCGGCCAGGTCCAGCCACGAGTCGCCGCCCGGGTCGAGGCACACCGAACCGTTGATGCGTTTGCAGTTGTCCAGCGTGCGCATCAGGCTGCGACCGCAGAGCACGTTGAGCGGATTGGTGTGGGCCACGAAGGTGCGCACATAGTCGTCCGCCGGGTTCAGCACGATCTCTTCCGGCACGCTGTACTGGATGATCCGGCCGTCTTTCATGATCGCGATGCGGCTCCCCAGTTTGAGCGCCTCGTCGAGGTCGTGACTGACAAACACGATGGTCTTGCTCAGCTTGCGTTGCAGTTCCAGCAGTTCGTCCTGCAGACCCTGACGGATCAGCGGGTCGAGTGCCGAGAACGGTTCGTCCATCAACAGAATGTCGGCGTCCATCGCCAGCGCCCGGGCCAGACCGACCCGCTGTTGCATGCCGCCGGAGAGTTCATCGGGCTTCTTGTTGCGCCATTGGGTCAGGCCCACCAGTTCGAGCTTGTCGTCCACCAGCTTGCGCCGTTCCTTTTCCGGTCGGCCCTGCATTTCCAGACCGAAACTGATGTTCTCGCGCACCGTCAGCCACGGCATCAGGGCGAACTTCTGGAACACCATGGCGATGCGTTTGGTGCGCATCATTTTCAGCTCGGCCGGGGTGCAGGAAGCGATGTCGATCTGCTTGCCTTCGTGCTCGACGAACAGCTTGCCGCGACTGACGGTGTTGAGGCCGTTGATGCAGCGCAGCAGGCTCGACTTGCCGGAGCCGGACAGGCCCATCAGCACGCAGATCTCGCCTTTGTTGATGTCCAGGCTGGCCTTTTCCACGCCAACGATCTGCCCGGTCTTTTTCAGGATCTCACTGCGGGTCAAACCTTGATCGAGCAGTTTCAGTGCTTCGCGCGGATCCTTGGTGAAGATCACGTCAACGTTATCGAAGCGAATTATGCTCATGCGTCACCCCCTGCTTTGGCGTCGGGTTGTTTGCAGATACGGTCGAGCATGATCGCCAGCAGTACGATCGCCAGGCCCGCTTCGAAGCCCAGGGCGATATCAGCAGTGTTCAGTGCGTTGACCACCGGTTTGCCGAGTCCGTCGGCGCCCACCAGTGCCGCGATCACCACCATCGACAGCGACAGCATGATGCACTGGGTGATGCCGGCCGCGATGCTCGGCATGGCGTGAGGCAGTTCGATCCGTGAAAGCAATTGGCGACGCGAGCAGCCGAAGGCCTTGCCGGCGTCCATCAGTTCTTGCGGGACATCGCGGATGCCCAGGTAGGTCAGGCGGATCGGCGCAGCGATGGCGAACACCACCGTGGAGATCAGGCCCGGCACCACACCCAGCCCGAAGAGGGTCAGGGTAGGAATGAGGTAAACGAAGGTCGGTACGGTCTGCATCAGATCGAGTACCGGACGCATTAAAGTGTAGAACATCGGCTTGTGCGCGGCGACGATGCCCAGCGGCACGCCGATGACCACGCAGACCAGGGTCGCGAACATGACCTGGGCGAGGGTTTCCATGGTTTCCTGCCAGTAACCCAGATTGAGGATCAGCAGGAACGAGGCGATGACGAACACCGTCAGCCCCCATTTGCGCTGGATGAAGTGGGCCAGCAGGGCGATGAGGCCGATCAGCACCAGCGGGTTGAACCAGGTCAGCGCAAACGTCACGCCGTGGATCATCGTTTCCAGTGTCACGGCGATTGCGTCGAAGGTGCTGGCGCCGTGTTGCGTCAACCATTCAACGAAGCCCGCGATGTACTGGCCTAAAGGGATTTTCTGATCAATCAGCATGGTAGTGAACGTCCGCATGCAAGGAATAAACAGCCCGGGCGAGCGAACTCGCCCGGCGTAAGGCAATTACTGTGCGAGCTTGGCTTTCACGGCTTCCAGGCCAGGTTTACCGTCAATGGTGGTCACGCCAGCGAGCCAGGTATCGAGCACCTGTGGGTTCTTTTTCAGCCAGGCCTTGGCGGCCGCTTCAGGCTTCATCTTGTCGTCGAGGATGTTGCCCATCAGGGTACTTTCCATGTCGACGGTGAACTCCAGGTTCTTCAGCAACTGACCGACGTTGCTGCATTCAGTGGTGTAACCCTTGCGGGTGTTGGTCGCCACGGTCGCAGCACCGAAATCGGGGCCGAAGAAGTCATCGCCGCCGGTCAGGTATTGAATCTTGAAGCGCTTGTTCATCGGGTGCGGCGCCCAGCCGAGGAAGACCACGGCGGTGTCGCGTTTCTGTGCGCGGTCAACCTGCGAGAGCATGCCCGCTTCGGACGATTCGACGACTTTGAAACCGGCGTCCTTCAGGCCGAAAGCGTTCTTGTCGATCATGCTCTGGATCAGGCGGTTACCGTCATTGCCGGGCTCGATGCCGTAGATCTTGCCGTCGAGCTCTTTCTTGAATTTGGCGATATCGGCGAAGTCATGCAGACCCTTGTCGTACAGGGCTTGCGGTACGGCGAGGGTGTACTTGGCACCCTTGAGGTTGGTGCGCACCACTTCGACGGTGCCGGCATCGCGGTAGGCCTTGATGTCGTTTTCCATGGTCGGCATCCAGTTACCGAGGAACACGTCCATGTTCTTGCCGTCGGCCAGCGACTTGTAGGTCACGGGCACGGAGATCATGGTGGTCTTGGTCTTGTAGCCGAGGGCGTCGAGCACCACCGAAGTGGTGGCGGTGGTAGCGGTGATGTCGGTCCAGCCGACATCGGAGAAGTTCACGGTACTGCACTGAGCGGGTTCTGCAGCGTGAGCCAGTAACGGCAGACTCAGCATGGCGGCCAACAACAACGACGGGGAACCTTTCATGGATGGACTCCTTGGTGTTTTTTTTGGCAGTGTTCCGACTGTGGACCACCGCACTTATAGGTTGCGGTTGGATGGCGTTCTGGAGACAGCTCTACCACGGCGCCTTGCAATCGAGTCATAACGATCATGTACCAGTGAAAATCTGACGCCTACAGGGTGGGTCGTATCCAGTACAGGGATGGTCGCATCCAGTGTCAGTGACGTCGTTTACAGCTTTTTTCTACCCCGTTTGGCCATCTGAACCGCATAAAAACGGCGGAAACAGGGGAGGAAACCGGCACGGCGTTGGTGGGCATGAGTGCGTCGGTGTCAGACGCCGGGCGACCTGACAAAAGCCTGATGATGCGGGCATTCCGGCGGATCGCAGCTTGAGCGTAGCAGCTCCGCCAGCGGGCGCTTAACGCCCGGGAACGGCATCCTCAGGAGCTCTGCAGCAATGGCTATCAGCGTTTTCGACCTGTTCAAAATCGGCATCGGCCCGTCCAGTTCCCACACCGTCGGCCCGATGCGCGCCGCGGCCCTGTTTGTCGAATCGCTGCGCGACCGGCACCTGCTCGAACAGGTGCGGCGTATAGAAGTGCAACTGTTCGGTTCGCTGTCGGCCACCGGTATCGGCCACGGCAGCGACAACGCAGTGATCATGGGCCTGATGGGCGAGTGGCCGGACGCAATCGACCCGTCGCAGATTGGCCCGCGAATCCAGGCCCTGCGTGAAACCCACACGCTTCTTCTGGACGGCCGTTTGTCGGTGCCGTTTGTCTGGGCGCGCGACATGCGCCTGATCGACGAGAACCTGCCGTTCCACCCCAACGCCATGACCCTGATTGCCGAAGGCGATCACGGCGAGATTCATCGCGACACCTACTATTCGGTCGGCGGCGGATTCGTGGTGGATCAGGCGCAGGCATCCAGCGGTGTGGTCGATCTGGATCGCACTGAATTGCCCTATGACTTTTCCAGCGCGGTGGAACTGCTGCAGCTGTGCCAAAAGAACAATCTGCGCGTCGCCGAATTGATGATGGCCAACGAAAAGGTCTGGCGCAGCGAAGAAGAAATCCGCGCCGGGCTGATGAAGCTGTGGCGGGCGATGCAGGATTGCGTCGAGCAGGGCCTCAAGCACGAAGGCATCCTCCCCGGTGGTTTGAATGTGCGTCGGCGTGCGGCGAAGTTGCATCGCAACCTGCAGGAATTGAACAAGCCCAACGTGATCGGTTCGACGTTGAGCGCGATGGAATGGGTCAACCTGTTCGCCTTGGCGGTCAACGAAGAAAACGCCGCGGGCGGGCGTATGGTCACGGCGCCGACCAATGGCGCGGCGGGGATCATTCCGGCGGTGTTGCACTACTTTATGAAGTTCAGCGAAGCGGTCACCGACGCCAACGTTGTCGACTACTTTCTGGGTGCGGCGGCGGTGGGGATTCTGTGCAAGAAGAACGCCTCGATCTCCGGTGCCGAAGTCGGCTGCCAGGGTGAAGTGGGTTCGGCCTGCGCGATGGCGGCAGCGGGTCTGGCAGAGATTTTGGGCGCGACGCCGGAGCAACTGTGCAACGCGGCGGAAATCGGTCTGGAACATAACCTCGGCCTGACCTGCGATCCGGTCGGTGGACTGGTGCAGGTGCCGTGCATCGAACGCAATGCGATTGCGGCGGTGAAAGCGATCAACGCGGCGCAGATGGCCTTGCGCGGCGATGGTCAGCACTTCATCTCGCTGGACCGGGTGATCCGCACCATGCGCGATACCGGCGCGGATATGCATGACAAATATAAAGAGACCTCGCGTGGTGGTTTGGCCGTTAGCGCGGTTGAGTGCTGAGACCGAGATGTCCTGTGGCGAGGGGATTTATCCCCGATGGGCTGCGAAGCGGCCCCAAATCCTGCCATCGAGTGTTGCCTGACACACCGCGCTGAATGGTTTTACGGCTGCTGCGCAGCCGATCGGGGATAAATCCCCTCGCCACAGGGTTTATGTTTGATTTGGAAGCGCCAGACCAGTCAAAACTGCTCACCAAGTGCACACGCTGATCAAATCACGCCACCTTTTAGCGCGTCGCAATCAGATAAGAGCTTTTCCCACTCGCAGTGCGCCATTCGCACTCCCTACCGTCCGTCACCCGTGCCTGCGGTGACACTCCCCACAAACTGCGCGCAGGCCAGTTCCCACAAGTGCTACCGATCTGCTCACAGGCAGCGGGGCAGGGCGCTCACCGCCGCTGATGGCACTTCGAAACAGCTGTTGGCCGACGTCTTGAATAGACACGTCGCGACGTCGTTTTCAGGAGTTATTGAACGGCCATTCAATTTTAGGCATGGCATTTGCTCTGTCATAACAAAGCCCGTCTCCCACGTGAGAACGCCGGCAATAACAAGAGCCTCCGCCTGAGGCCATCACCCGCTTTGTGTGAGGAGATACCGCGATGACGTCGTTCAACTCCGGGGCCCAACCCCAGAACCGTGCGCCTCAATCCATCGGCTTTCTGCTGCTGGACAATTTCACGCTGATTTCTCTGGCCTCCGCAGTCGAACCCCTGCGCATGGCCAACCAATTGTCCGGTCGTGAGCTGTATCGCTGGAGCACCCTGACCGTCGATGGCGGCCAGGTGTGGGCCAGTGACGGTCTGCAAATCACCCCCGATGCCTCCATGCACAAAGCCCCGCCCCTGGACACCGTGATCGTCTGCGGCGGGATCGGCATTCAACGTACCGTGACCCGCGAGCACGTGTCATGGCTGCAGAGCCAGGCGCGTCAGTCCAAGCGGCTGGGCGCGGTGTGCACCGGCAGCTGGGCCTTGGCTTGCGCCGGTCTGCTCGACGGTTTCGATTGCAGCGTGCACTGGGAATGTCTGGCGGCGATGCAGGAAGCTTTCCCGCGTGTGGCGATGAGCACTCGCTTGTTCACCCTCGACCGTAACCGTTTCACAAGTTCCGGTGGTACCGCGCCATTGGACATGATGCTGCACCTGATCAGCCGCGATCACGGTCGCGAGTTGTCCGCCGCGATCTCGGAAATGTTCGTCTACGAGCGCATCCGCAACGAGCAGGATCACCAGCGCGTGCCGCTCAAGCACATGCTCGGCACCAACCAGCCGAAGCTGCAGGAAATTGTCGCGCTGATGGAGGCCAACCTCGAAGAGCCGATCGACCTCGACGAACTGGCGGTCTACGTCGCCGTGTCGCGTCGACAGCTGGAGCGGCTGTTCCAGAAATACCTGCACTGCTCGCCGTCGCGTTACTACCTCAAGCTGCGCCTGATCCGCGCCCGGCAACTGCTCAAGCAGACGCCGATGTCGATCATCGAAGTGGCCTCGGTGTGTGGTTTCGTGTCGACGCCGCACTTCTCCAAATGCTACCGCGAATACTTCGGCATTCCGCCACGTGACGAACGCGTAGGCTCCAACACCACGCAGCAAGTGGCGATGCTGCCGCTGCCGCAGGCCATCGTGATGTCGCCGCTGTCGGGGCCGATGTCGGCGTTGAGTCAGGCGCGCAATGAGTCGACGTTTGCCAGCGTAAGGCTGTAAAGCAAAAGATCGCAGCCTGCGGCAGCTCCTACAGGGGANGATCGCATTTCAACTGTAGGAGCTGCCGCAGGCTGCGATCTTTTGATCTTCTGTCAGGCGCTATGGCTTTGCTGGTAATCCGCCAATGCCGGCAACAACTGTTTGTCGATCGCCTGACGCACCGCAGGCTGGATACTGGCGCCGCTGGTGTACATGTCCTTGACCATCTTGCGCAATTCAAACGCGCGAACATTGTCCAGACCACGCACCGCACACTCGCAGGCCTGCTCCGCTGTGGAGCCGCTCGGCACCTGAAACCCCAATGCCTTGAGCTGGCCCAACAAGTCTTCCTGATCGATCAAATCGGCATACATCATGGCGCGCTTCCTTCTTCGGCAATGGAGGTCGTGGCTCGATTCTGGTGGGCATGCGCAGGCACGGCAAGGGTGATTTGTCGCAGTGGCCGCGACGGCTATGAACAGGTCGTTTTCGGCTAACTCAGTGCCAAGGGGAGTGGGCACACTGGCCTCAGCTCGCTACAGACGGTTTGGTCACCCTCGACTGGCAGCTCCTCACAGTACCCTCTGCCCCGATCCTGTCACGGCTTGTATCGGGGCTTTTTTTAATTTTATGAAAGTCAAAAGATCGCAGCCTCCAGCAGCTCCTACAGTTGAAATGCGATCCCCTGTAGGAGCTGCCGGAGGCTGCGATCTTTTGCTTTTAGCGGTCTAGCGTTGCAACACCAGAATCCGCGACAACAACTCATCCCGATCGATGTAGCAGCCCTGGAAATGCCGCGCCCCGGTGGCCGGGTCAAACGCATTGCGCGCATGCAGCGTGCGGCGATTATCGAAGCACCACAGTTCACCCGGATTGAGTCGCTGCATCAGGCGAAAACGTGGCTCACGGGTCATCGCAATCAAGCGCCGATAGGCCCGGTACAGCAGCGGCATTTGCTCCACCGATGTATCAAATGCACCGCGCAGAAAGTTCGCCATGCGAACCTCCGCCACCCGGCCCAGCGCATCCAGCGCAATGATCGGCGCCAGGCAACGATAGTCGCTGTGGCGGTCCTTGTTGCGAAACTCCACGGGGATTTCGCACAGCGCCTGAAACAACTCCGGTGCCTCCTGACGCAACGCGTCGGCAATCGCGAAACCGTCGACAAAAATACTTTCGCCACCTTCGGCGTCATTCACCAGGCAATGCAGAAATTGCAGCCCTGGTTGCAGCTCGCGAGTCGGCAAGTCGGTGTGCAATGGCAGGTTGAAAGCGGTGTAGGCGTTGCTGTCGGCATCGGCCTTGGACTGCACGTTGAACAGCACGCCGAAGTTGCTCTCGCGGATGAACGAAATGCGCTGGGCGATCAGCTTCAGCGAACCCGGTTCGGTGGGCACGCCGCGCACTTGGGTCAGGCCGATGTCGCGTACCGCGATCAACCATTGCAGCAGCGCGCCGTTGTCGTTCATCAGCGCTGAATAGTCGAATACCGGTAGCTGCAAATTGCTGCGCCACAGATAGGGCTGGGGTTTGGCTGCCAGGCGTTCGGCGCGGGACTCGTCGTCATAGGCGTGGGCCCGCAGCCAGCCCGGATCGAAGCGACTGTGGTGGCCGTCCTGCCAGTCGATCTGCAGACAGCCGTCGCTGTCGATGTGCGCGTTGACGGGAGCCAGATCCGGCGCGGCATCGACGATCTCGAATACCTGCTCGCGGGTGACGGTATAGACGCACTGTTCACACGGGCAGTTGTCCCGCAACCAGACATGGTGAAACGGGCTGACACGGCCATCAGCCCAGGCCAGCGAAACGCGATCCGTCAGGTTCTGCACGCCGCTCAGCGCGCTGATCAACGGATAACTGCGGAAATCGGCAACAGCGGCAGCGGTGTTCATGTTGGCTCCTAGCGTGGGCGGATTACCGGGCGGGTGGCAGGGCGATGACGCGGCCGATGTAAGCCGGGGCGGGCAGATCGACTTGCTCGGCGACGATGGCTTGCAGACGGCTCAGGGTATCGGCGGTGAACGGTGCCGAGCGTGGGCCGGCGAGGTCGACGTGCAGCAGCATCTGCTCATTGCCGGCCAGTTCCTTGTCGTCGCCGGCCAAGTGCAGGCTGTGATAGAGGTGCAGGCGTTTACTGTCGTGACCGATGATCTGCGTGCGCACTTCGACCTCGGCGTCGAGCTTCACTTCGTGCAGATAATTCAGGTGCAGTTCCAGGGTGAACAGTGAGTGGCCGCTGGCCTCGCGGTTGTTACTGTCCATGCCGAGACGATCCATCAGGGCGTCCGTGGCGTAGCTGAAGATCAGCAAGTAGAAGGCGTCGCGCAGGTGGCCGTTGTAGTCGACCCAGTCGGGGATGATGGTGGTTTGGTAGGTGGTGAGGGTGGGCATGCTGTCTGTTCCATTGAGGGTGTCTGGACTGCCGTCTTCGCGAGCAGGCTCGCTCCCACACTTGAATGCAGTGACCTGTGGGAGCGAGCCTGCTCGCGAAGGGGTCGGAACTGCTGAGCAAGGATTACTCGCTGAAACTCATCCCGTGCTTTTCCTTGGTGGTCTTCACCGCCTCCAGCACCGCCAGCAGGCAGTCATCACGATAGCGCTCCAGCGCCGAAATGCTGTGGCGGCCGAGCTGATCGCTGGTGCCATCGACCACATCGTCAATCAGCTTGTCAGTCAGCTCCGGTGCCGGCAGATACGTCCACGGCAACTGCAACGCCGGGCCGAACTGCGACATGAAGTGGCGCATCCCCGCGTCGCCACCGGCCAGCGTATAGGTCAGGAACGTGCCCATGAACGACCAGCGCAGCCCGGCGCCAAAACGGATCGCGTCGTCGATCTCGCCAGTGGTCGCCACGCCGTCGTTGACCAGATGCAACGCCTCACGCCAAAGCGCTTCGAGCAGACGGTCAGCGATGAATCCCGGCACTTCCTTGCGCACATGCAGCGGGCGCATGCCGAGGGATTCGTAGACTTTCATCGCCGCTTGCACGGCCTCGGGCGCGGTGTGCTTGCCACCGACCACTTCCACCAGCGGCAGCAGGTAAACCGGATTGAACGGGTGACCGACCACGCAGCGTTCAGGGTGGGTCGAACTCTCGTAGAACTCGCTCGGCAACAGGCCGGAAGTGCTGGAGCCGATCAGCGCATCGGGTTTGGCCGCCGCGCTGATTTTGCTGTGCAGTTCCAGTTTCAGCTCAAGGCGTTCCGGAGCACTTTCCTGGATGAAGTCGGCATCGCGCACGCATTCCTCGATGGTCGCGACAAAACGCAGACGATCCTGCGATGCACCCGGCGCCAGACCGTTTTTCTCCAGTGCGCCCCAGGCGTTGGCCACGCGTTTGCGCAGCGCCGCTTCGGCACCCGGCGCCGGGTCCCAGGCCACCACGTCGAGGCCGTGGGCGAGGGCACGCGCGACCCAGCCGCTGCCGATGACACCGCTGCCGAGGGCGGCGAAGGTTTTGATGTCGGTGATAAAACTCATAGGAACTCCCTGAAAAAGGTGTTTCCTGTAGGAGCTGCCGAAGGCTGCGATCTTTTGACTTTGATTGTTTGAAGCAAGATCAAAAGATCGCAGCCTGCGGCAGCTCCTACAGGTGAAATTGGGGGGCAGTCGGGGCCCATTTTTGGGGCTGAGATTTAGCCGCGCTGGGTCAGGCACATCTTCTTGCGCCCCTCAGCCGGGGTCAGCACCCGGGCGCCGAGGCGGCTGAGGATCTCGGTGGCGCGTTCGACCAGTTGGCCGTTGGTCGCCAGCACACCCTTGTCCAGCCACAGGTTGTCTTCCAGGCCGACCCGCACGTTGCCGCCGAGCAGCACCGCTTGCGCGGCCATCGGCATCTGCATGCGGCCGATGCCGAACCCGGCCCACACCGCGTCGGCGGGCAGGTTGTCGACCATGGCTTTCATGGTGGTGGTGTCGGCCGGAGCGCCCCACGGGATGCCCAGGCACAGCTGGAACAGCGGGTTGTCGAGCAAGCCTTCCTTGATCATCTGCTTGGCGAACCACAGGTGGCCGGTGTCGAAAATTTCCAGTTCGGCCTTCACCCCCAGCTCGGTGATGCGCTTGGCGCCGGCGCGCAGTTGCGCCGGCGTCGAGACGTAAATGGTGTCGCCGTCGCCGAAGTTCAGCGTGCCGCAATCGAGGGTGCAGATTTCCGGCAGCAGTTCTTCAACGTGAGCCAGACGGGTCAGCGGGCCGACCAGATCGGTGTTCGGGCCGAACTCCATCGGGTGCTCGCCAGCACCGATTTCGAGGTCACCGCCCATGCCGGCGGTGAGGTTGACGATGATGTCGACGTCAGCCTCGCGGATGCGCTCCATTACTTCGCGGTACAGCGCCACGTCACGGCTGAACTTGCCGGTCTGTGGGTCGCGCACATGGCAGTGCACCACCGTGGCGCCGGCCTTGGCCGCCTCTACTGCGGCAGCGGCGATCTGTTTCGGGGTGACCGGCACGTGCGGGCTCTTGGCGGTCGTGTCGCCAGCACCGGTGAGTGCGCAGGTGATGATGACGTCGTGGTTCATGGTGCGGTTTCCTTCAGGCGTAATGGGGCTGTTCGCAGCCCTGTTCGGGGCTGCGAAGCGTTGATTTCCGGTGATTTATTTGCTGGTCAGTTGCAGGTTTTCAGCGGCCGGTTTGCCATCGAAGGTGGTTACACCTTCCAGCCAGCGCTGCTTGTCTTCGGGGTGATCCTTGAGCCATTGCCTGGCCGATTCGAACGCGTCCTTGTGATCGAGCAGCGGCTGCATCATCCGGCTCTCGTCTTCGGCGGTGAATGTCAGGTTGCTCAGCAGGCGACCGATGTTCGGGCACTGCTCGGCGTATTTCGGCGCGGTGACCGTCCATACCGTGGCCATGCCTTCGTTCGGACCGAGGGCGTCCTCGCTGCCGGTCAGGTAAGTCATCTTGACGTTCACGTTCATCGGGTGCGGCGCCCAGCCGAAGAACACCACGGCTTCCTTGCGGCGTACGGCGCGGTCCACGGCGGCGAGCATCCCGGCTTCGCTGGATTCGACCAGCTGGAATTTGCCGAGGCCGAACTGGTTCTTGGCGATCATTGCCTTGATCTGCGTATTGGCGCCCGAGCCCGGCTCGATGCCGTAGATCTTGCCGCCCAGTTCTTTCTCGAATTTGGCGATGTCGGCGAAGGTTTTCAGGCCCTTGTCCGCCAGATAAGTCGGCACGGCGAGGGTCGCGCGGGCGTCCTTCAGGCTTGGCGCCGGCAGGACCTTGACCTGGTTGGCGTCGACGAACGGGGTGATGGTCTGGGTCATCAGCGGGTTCCAGTAGCCGAGGAACAGATCCAGCCGCTGATCGCGAATCCCGGCGAAGATGATCTGCTGGGACGCGCTGGTTTGTTTGGTGCTGTAGCCGAGGCCGTCGAGCAGCACTTGGGTCATGGCACTGGTGGCGATCACGTCAGTCCAGTTCACGACGCCCATGCGCACGTTCTGGCACGACGCAGGTTCGGCCGCCATGACGCTGGCGCTCAAGAAAGCGGTACCGCTGAGTGCAAGAACACAGCTGCTGATCAGTCGTTTCATGTCGGGTTCCTCGGCAGGTCGTTTATTGTGGTTCCCGGCGTCTGATGCGCCGGTGATGCCAAGTTACGCAGCAATGCCCCCGTAAAAACGCACTGCGGCGACTGGCTCTTGCACTGTAGCGACCTGTGCGCTTGAACGCTGACGACAATCGGCGTATCAACGATCCACGCTACCCGCTAACCGAGTGCGCACATGTCCCAGGATTTCTACTTTCTGCTGATGCCGGGTTTTTCCGCCATCGGTTTCATCTCGGCGATCGAACCGCTGCGGGTGGCCAACCGCTTTCGCGGCGAGTTGTACCGCTGGCACGTGCTCAGCGCCGATGGCGGGGCGGTGCTGGCGAGCAATGGCATGTCGGTCAACGCCGACGCGGCGCTGGAGCCGTTGAAGAAAGGCGCGACGCTGCTGGTGGTGGCCGGGTTCGAACCGCTGAAGTTCGCCACGCCGACTCTTGAACACTGGCTGCGCCGGCTGGACAACGAAGGCGTGACCCTCGGCGCCATCGATACCGGCAGTTTCGTTCTCGCTGAAGCCGGCCTGCTCGACGGCCATCGCCTGACTCTGCACTGGGAAGCCATCGATGCGTTCAAGGAATCTTATCCACAGCTCAGCGTGACCCAGGAGCTGTTCGAGATCGACCGGCGGCGCATCACCTCCGCGGGCGGCACCGCGTCTATCGACTTGATGCTCGACTTGATCGCCCAGGCCCACGGCCCGCAACTGGCAATCCAGGTCAGCGAGCAGTTCGTGCTGGGGCGGATCCGCCCACGCAAGGACCACCAGCGCATGGAAGTCGCCACGCGTTACGGCATCAGCAACAAGAAGCTGGTGCAGGTGATTGGCGAGATGGAACAACACAGCGAACCACCGCTGACCACGCTGCAACTGGCGGAATCGATCAAGGTCACGCGGCGGCAGCTGGAGCGCTTGTTTCGGCTGCATCTGAATGACACGCCGAGCAATTTCTATCTGCGCTTGAGGTTGGAAAAGGCCCGGCAGCTGTTGCGCCAGACCGATATGAGCGTGCTGGAGGTCAGCATCGCTTGCGGGTTTGAATCGCCGTCGTATTTCACCCGCAGTTATCGAGCGAGGTTCGCCCGCTGCCCCCGCGAAGACCGGCGTACCGCTCAGGCCTAAAATCAAAAGATCGCAGCCTTCGGCAGCTCCTACATTGGAATGCATTTCCCTGTAGGAGCTGCCGAAGGCTGCGATCCTTTGATCTTACTTCTTCACCAACGCCGAACACGCCGCTTTATAAGCCTCATGTTGATACTTGTTCAGCGTCCCCGGCAGCTCAAAGTTATGCTTCTTGGCCTGCGCATTGATCGTCTGCGGCGATAAAAGCGTCACCTCACACCCCTCCAGCAACTGAAACACTCCCTCGATCTTGAATGTCGTCGGCCCACCGGCAAACTCACCCTTCTTGCTGCGCTTCTTGATCGCAATCCGGTCAATCGAATGCTCGCGTACAAACGACGCCACCTGCGCCGCGAAGCGTTTGACGTTGGCCGCCTCGTCATCATCGTCGAGGGCGATTTTCTTGGTGCTCAGTGCAACGTGGCTCAAGGCCGAACCGTCAAGGGAGGCCACGGCGATGATCGCTTCGCTGCCTTTGATTTCGATGCCGCAGATGTTCATGGGAATTCCTTTGAATGAAGAGGGCAGCCTACAACTCAAGCTGATTGGCGGTGATGCCGAACGCCGCTGCGATTTTCTCGCGGGTTGCCTTGCGTGGCTTCGCTACTGTTTCCTGTTGAGCGAACGCCGGCTGGGAAATTCCCAGACGTTTCGCCACTTCTTCCTGAGTCAGGTTCAGGTGTTCGCGCCAGGCACGGATCGGTGTCGCCCCGTCGACCATTCGACTGACCACCTCATGCGGGATCAGATCGGGCTGCATTTTCTGCGCGACGTATTGAGCGTAGGGAATGACTACGAAGGCCGGGTTGCCCTCGGCATCGTTGATGATTTGGATGTCAGTAGGTGCGTTCATCGCGTTTTTTGACCTCTTGAATACTGACCACTTTGATTGCGCCATCCCAGTCGAACATGACCCGATAATTGCCGACGCGCAGGCGGTAGGCGTAGTCATGGCCAATTAGTGCTTTGACATTGCCAACGTCAGGCATTTCGGAAAGTGCCGTAACGGCATCGCGAACCTGCCCCTGATGTGCGGTGTGCAATTTCAAGAGTTGCTTAACGGCCTTTCGTGTCCAGTGGATGCTGTTCATGGAAGAATATAAGTCTTTTATAAGATTCGCGAATCTTTGCTTATATTTTTCCGATGGCCAATCAACAACCGTTGACCGCATGTTGCGTAAAAGGCCCTTGGTTGCAGGCATTCAAGCAATTTGTGTAGGCGATGTCGAAGTGCCTTGTAGGAAGAGAGGAGGTGTGGGGTTGAAAGCCGGAGGCAGTTCCAGCTTTCAGCGGAACATTCAGGATCACTCCTGCCCAATCGACTCCAAAAACTCGGACCGTTCGTCACTCATCCGCGCCACACAGTCATTCTGCGCAATCTTGAATGCCTTGCTGCCTTCGGTGGCGGGGAAGGCTTCCACGGCGCAATCGGCGTCGCGGGTTTTCAGCCATTGTTGCTGGGCGGTTTTCAGTTTGGCGGTGATGTCGGCCAGTTGCGCGGCGTTTTTGCCGTAGGTGGCCTGCATGCGTTCGTTGAGGCTGGCGTAGTTGTCCTTGAGCAGGTCTTCGGCGGTGCTGCGGCTGTAGGTCGAGCATTCCAGGGTCTGGACGTCGTTTTCCACCGCGTCGCACGGGTTGTTGTCGGTCTCTTCGGCGGCGTGTACGCCGGTCGCAATCAGTGCCAAAGCCAGGAAGATCGATTTCATGGTTGTCGCCGCTCTAATCCAGTGGTGTATCCAAGATGCGCCAGATTCTGGCTCAAGCTGGCGGGCTTGAACAGGTAGCTGATCGGAGCGCCTGGCGACCCTTTGTCGCGGATTGACGCTTTCGGCAATTCCCCTGTCGTTTTTGCACCCGGTCGCCCCGGCACCGAGGCATATGCTGGCCCCAAAGCGCCGGCAGACGATTCGGCGCATGAATCGCCAATAAGGGGACGCCTGATGAGCCCAGCCGAATTACACGCCGACAGCATCGTTATCGACGGTCTGATCATTGCCAAATGGAACCGCGAGCTGTTCGAAGACATGCGCAAGGGCGGTCTGACGGCGGCCAACTGCACCGTGTCGGTGTGGGAAGGCTTTCAGGCGACTGTGAACAATATCGCCGCCAGCCAGAAGCTGATCCGCGAAAACAGCGATCTGGTAATGCCGGTGCGCACCACCGCCGACATCCGTCGCGCCAAGGAGCAGGGCAAGACCGGCATCCTCTTCGGCTTCCAGAATGCCCACGCGTTCGAAGACCAGATCGGCTATGTCGAGGTGTTCAAGCAGCTCGGCGTCGGCATTGTGCAGATGTGCTACAACACCCAGAACCTGGTCGGCACCGGTTGCTACGAGCGTGACGGCGGCCTGTCGGGCTTCGGCCGCGAAATCGTCGCCGAAATGAACCGCGTTGGCGTCATGTGCGACCTGTCCCACGTCGGTTCCAAGACGTCCGAGGAAGTCATCCTCGAATCGAAAAAACCGGTCTGCTATTCCCACTGCCTGCCGTCGGGTCTGAAAGAGCACCCGCGCAACAAGTCCGATGCTGAACTGAAGTTCATCGCTGACCACGGCGGTTTTGTCGGCGTGACCATGTTTGCGCCGTTCCTCGCCAAGGGCATCGATTCGACCATCGACGATTACGCCGAGGCCATCGAATACACCATGAACATCGTCGGCGAAGACGCCATCGGCATCGGCACCGACTTCACCCAGGGTCACGGCCAGGACTTCTTCGAATACCTGACCCACGACAAGGGCTACGCCCGTCGTCTGACCAGCTTCGGCAAGATCATCAACCCGCTGGGCATCCGCACTGTCGGCGAGTTCCCGAACCTGACCGAAACCCTGCTCAAGCGCGGCCACTCCGAGCGTGTGGTACGCAAGATCATGGGCGAAAACTGGGTGAACGTCTTGAAGGACGTCTGGGGCGAATAAGCCGCCGCACTTCTGAATCCTTTCCCCCGGCCGTCCGTGCCGGGGGCAACAAACCGAATTTTCTGGAGTTAAGTTTCCATGGCCAAGATCGCCCCGCAATTGCCAATCGAAGTCGACAGTGAAACCGGTGTCTGGACCTCCGACGCCCTGCCGATGCTCTACGTGCCACGCCACTTTTTCGTCAACAACCACATGGGCATCGAGGAAGTGCTGGGCGCCGACGCCTATGCCGAAATCCTCTACAAGGCCGGCTACAAGTCCGCCTGGCACTGGTGCGAAAAAGAAGCTGAATGCCACGGCCTGGAAGGCGTCGCGGTGTTCGAGCACTACATGAAGCGTCTGTCGCAACGCGGCTGGGGCCTGTTCAAGATTCAGGACATCGACCTCGACAAAGGCACCGCCAGCGTCAAGCTCGAACACTCGGCGTTCGTCTACGTGTACGGCAAGGTCGGGCGCAAGGTCGACTACATGTTCACCGGCTGGTTTGCCGGCGCCATGGATCAGATCCTCGCCGCACGCGGCAGCAAGATTCGTACGGTTGCCGAGCAAGTCTACGGTGGCTCCGAAGAAGGCCACGACGACGGCCTGTTCACCGTCAAGCCGTTGTAAGTCGAGGAACCCGCCATGGCTTTCGAAGCAATGTTCCAGCCAATTCAAATTGGCAAACTGACCATCCGCAACCGCGTGCTCAGCACCGCGCACGCCGAGGTCTACGCGACTGACGGTGGCATGACCACCGAGCGCTACGTCAAATACTACGAAGAGAAAGCCAAGGGCGGCATTGGCCTGGCGATCTGCGGCGGTTCGTCGGTGGTCGCCATCGACAGCCCGCAGCAATGGTGGAGTTCGGTGAACCTGTCCACCGACCGGATCATTCCGCACTTCCAGAATCTGGCCGACGCCATGCACAAGCACGGCGCCAAGATCATGATCCAGATTACCCACATGGGCCGACGCTCACGTTGGGACGGTTTTCACTGGCCGACCCTGATGTCGCCGTCGGGCATCCGTGAACCGGTGCACCGTGCGACCTGCAAGACCATTGAGCCGGAAGAAATCTGGCGGGTGATCGGCAACTACGCGCAAGCCGCGCGCCGCGCCAAGGCCGGTGGCCTGGACGGCGTCGAGCTGTCGGCCGTGCACCAGCACATGATCGACCAGTTCTGGAGCCCGCGCGTCAACAAGCGTACCGATGAATGGGGTGGCAGCTTCGAAGGCCGGATGAAGTTCGGTCTGGAAGTGTTGAAAGCCGTGCGCGCCGAAGTCGGTGACGATTTCTGCGTCGGCATGCGCATCTGCGGTGACGAGTTCCACCCGGACGGTCTGTCCCACGAAGACATGAAGCAGATCGCCAAGTATTACGACGATACCGGCATGCTCGATTTCATCGGCGTCGTCGGCTCGGGTTGCGACACCCACAACACCCTGGCCAACGTGATTCCGAACATGAGCTATCCGCCGGAGCCGTTCCTGCACCTGGCGGCCGGAATCAAGGAAGTGGTCAAGGTTCCAGTGCTGCATGCGCAGAACATCAAGGACCCGAACCAGGCCACGCGCATCCTTGAAGGCGGTTACGTCGACATGGTCGGCATGACCCGCGCGCACATCGCCGACCCGCACCTGATCGCCAAGATCAAGATGGGCCAGGTCGACCAGATCAAACAGTGTGTCGGCGCCAACTACTGCATCGACCGTCAGTACCAGGGTCTGGACGTGCTGTGCATCCAGAACGCCGCGACGTCCCGTGAATACATGGGCGTGCCGCACATCATCGAGAAGTCCACCGGGCCGAAACGCAAGGTGGTGATCGTCGGTGCCGGCCCAGCCGGGATGGAAGCTGCGCGTGTGGCGGCCGAACGTGGCCACGACGTGACCCTGTTCGAGAAGAAAGAATTCATCGGCGGGCAGATCACCACGGCGTCGAAAGCGCCGCAGCGTGACCAGATCGCCGGGATCACCCGCTGGTTCCAACTGGAACTGGCGCGATTGAAAGTCGACCTGCGTCTGGGCACGGCGGCGGATGCCGACACCATCATGGACCTGCGTCCGGACATCGTGGTGCTGGCGGTCGGCGGTCACCCGTACCTGGAACAGAACGAACACTGGGGCGCCGCTGAAGGGCTGGTCGTCAGCAGCTGGGACGTGCTCGACGGCAAGGTCGCGCCGGGCAAGAACGTGCTGGTCTACGACACCATTTGCGAGTTCACCGGGATGTCGGTCGCCGACTTCCTCGCCGACAAGGGCAGCCAGGTCGAGATCGTCACCGACGACATCAAACCGGGCGTGGCCATCGGCGGTACGTCGTTCCCGACCTACTACCGCAGCATGTACCCGAAAGAAGTGATCATGACCGGCGACATGATGCTGGAAAAGGTCTACCGCGAAGGCGACAAGTTGGTGGCGGTGCTGGAGAACGAATACACCGGCGCCAAAGAGGAGCGGGTGGTCGATCAGGTGGTGGTGGAAAACGGCGTGCGTCCGGACGAGGAAATCTACTACGCGCTCAAAGAGGGTTCGCGCAACAAGGGCCAGATCGACGTCGAAGCGTTGTTCGCGATCCAGCCACAACCTTCGCTGAGCAGCACCGGTGACGGCTACTTGCTGTTCCGCATCGGCGACTGCGTGGCGCAGCGTAATACCCATGCTGCGATCTATGACGCCCTGCGGCTCTGCAAAGACTTCTGACGGCTTGCACACAACCCTGTAGGAGCTGCCGAAGGCTGCGATCTTTTGACTTTTGTTGTTCAAAGCAAGATCAAAAGATCGCAGCCTGCGGCAGCTCCTACGCAAAGACCGTGTTTCTCCAGGCTGTACTGGTGGGAGCTTCACCATGTTGAACACCCTTCTTCCAATCCTGTTGTTCGCAGCCCTGGCCCTTGCGGTGCTGGGCGCGTTGCGGCGGGTGGCCATGTGGCGTCGGGGCCGGGCCTCGAAGGTCGATCTGATCGGCGGCCTGTTCGCCATGCCCAAGCGTTACATGGTCGACCTGCACCACGTGGTGGCGCGGGACAAATACATCGCCAACACCCACGTGGCCACGGCCGGTGGTGCGGTGGCGTCAATCGTGCTGGCGATTCTGGTGCACGGTTTCGGCCTGCATAACCGCATCCTCGGCTATGCGTTGCTGCTGATGACGGCGGTGATGTTCGTCGGGGCAATCTTCGTTTATCGGCGTCGACTCAACCCGCCGTCGCGGCTGTCGAAAGGCCCGTGGATGCGTCTGCCGAAAAGTCTGCTGGCGTTCTCGGCGTCGTTCTTTCTGGTGACCTTGCCGGTGGCCGGGATCCTCCCGGAGAACTTCGGCGGCTGGCTGCTGGCGGCGATTCTCGGGATCGGCGTTTTGTGGGGCGTGTCGGAATTGTTCTTCGGCATGACCTGGGGCGGGCCGATGAAGCACGCCTTCGCCGGCGCCCTGCACCTGGCCTGGCACCGTCGCGCCGAGCGCTTTGGCGGCGGTCGTTCCACCGGTTTGAAACCGCTGGATCTCAACGATCCATCGGCGCCACTGGGCGTGGAAAAACCCAAGGATTTCACCTGGAACCAGTTGCTCGGTTTTGACGCCTGCGTGCAGTGCGGCAAGTGCGAAGCCGCGTGCCCGGCCTTTGCTGCGGGCCAGCCGCTGAACCCGAAGAAGCTGATTCAGGATATGGTCGTCGGCCTGGCTGGCGGCACTGACGCGAAGTTTGCCGGTAGCCCTTATCCGGGCAAGCCAATCGGTGAACACAGCGGCAATCCGCATCAACCGATCGTCAACGGTCTGGTCGATGCCGAAACCCTGTGGTCGTGCACCACTTGCCGTGCCTGCGTCGAGGAATGCCCGATGATGATCGAGCACGTCGACGCCATCGTCGACATGCGCCGCCACCTGACGCTGGAAAAAGGCGCGACCCCGAACAAAGGGGCCGAAGTCCTGGAAAACCTGATCGCCACCGACAACCCCGGCGGTTTCGCCCCGGGCGGGCGGATGAACTGGGCGGCGGATCTGAACCTCAATCTGCTCAGCGAGAAGAAATCCACCGACGTGCTGTTCTGGGTCGGCGACGGTGCCTTCGACATGCGCAACCAGCGCACCTTGCGCGCGTTTGTCAAAGTGCTGAAAGCCGCGAAAATCGACTTCGCCGTGCTCGGCCTCGAAGAGCGCGACAGCGGCGACGTGGCCCGACGTCTCGGTGACGAAGCGACGTTCCAGTTGCTCGCCAAACGCAATATCCAGACCCTGGCCAAATACCGCTTCAACCGCATCGTCACCTGCGATCCGCACAGTTTCCATGTGCTGAAAAACGAGTACGGCGCGTTCGACGGCAACTACCTGGTGCAGCACCACAGCACCTACATGGCAGAAATCATTCAGGCCGGTGCGCTGAACCTCGGTCAGCACAAAGGCAACAGTGTGACCTATCACGACCCGTGCTACCTCGGTCGCTACAACGGCGAATACGAGGCGCCGCGTGAAGTGCTGCGCGCCCTCGGCATCGAGGTCAAAGAGATGCAACGTTCCGGCTTCCGCTCGCGCTGCTGCGGCGGTGGTGGCGGTGCGCCGATCACTGACATTCCGGGCAAGCAGCGGATTCCCGACATGCGCATGGACGACATACGCGAGACCGGCGCCGAGCTGGTGGCGGTGGGTTGTCCACAGTGCACGGCGATGCTCGAAGGCGTGGTCGAACCGCGTCCGCTGATCAAGGACATCGCCGAACTGGTGGCCGACGCGCTGCTTGAAGATGCCGCGCCAGACAAGCCTGCCACGCCGGCCAAACGTGAACCTGCGGAGGCCCACTGATGAGCGACATTATCCGCCGCGACCCACGCGCCGAATGGATTGCGCGTAACCGTTTGCATCCGCTGCACGCGGCGATGCAACCGGCGCAACACAGCTGGATGGGCCCCAACGGGATTATCCGCAAGAACCTGCACGGCATCGGTTTCATCGGCCCCAACGGCATCAAGCGTATCGACCGCAGCGGCGCGCAACAGGGCGGGGCGGTGAAACGCTCGGCCACGGTTGAAGTGCAACTGCCGCTGCATCAGGTACCGGCCCCGGCGTTCTACATCAGCGTGGTGCCGGACATGGTCGGCGGCCGCTTGAGCAGTCACGACCGCGACTTGCTGGGCCTGGCGCATCAACTGGCCGGCAGCGACGGCGCGGTGCTGGCGGTGGTATTCGCAGAGCACAAGGAAAACGCTTTCGCCACGGCGGGCGTTGACCGCTTGCTGGTGCTGGAAGGCGAAGAGTTCAGCGGTTATGCACCGGAGCAACGAATCCAGGGCCTGCGGGCTGTGGATAACCAGTTCAACCCGCGCCACTGGCTGCTGCCGGACAGCCGCAGCGGTGGCGGCGAACTCGGTCGGCGTTTTGCTGCTGCGCTGGGCGAACGCCCAGCCACACGGGTTTGGCAAGTCAAGGAACAGGAGTGCATCGGCCGCGCCGGTGCCGGCTTGCAGGATCTTGCCCGTCCGGTCGCTCGGCTGATTCTGGCCTCGGCCGAATGCGCCGAACCGGTCAGCGAAACCCGTCACGAAGCGCTGCCGGTGGAGTTAT
Source organism: Pseudomonas sp. 22189 (assembly GCF_052045635.1). Lineage (NCBI taxonomy): Bacteria > Pseudomonadati > Pseudomonadota > Gammaproteobacteria > Pseudomonadales > Pseudomonadaceae > Pseudomonas > Pseudomonas sp. 22189. The sequence goes on along the minus strand of NZ_JBQEPG010000008.1, from coordinate 111,876 downwards.
CCACACCAGTGGCGCGCAGCCTGTCGCGGATCGAAGATCTGGGCGCGGTGGCGGTGGACCCGGCGGCGATTCCGATGGCCGAAGCCGAGTTCATTTTCTCCGGCGGCAACGGGGTCAAGGACTGGGATCTTTTCCACAGGACCGCCGCCGCTCTCGGCGCCACCGAAGGCGCCTCGCGGGTGGCGGTGGACGACGGCTTCATGACCCGCGACCGGCAGGTCGGCGCGTCCGGTACCTGGGTCACCGCACGGGTTTATGTGGCTGTGGGTATCTCCGGGGCGATCCAGCACCTGCAGGGCATCGGTGCCTGCGACAAGGTGGTGGCGATCAACCTCGACCCGGGATGCGACATGATCAAACGCGCCGACCTGTCGGTGATCGGCGAGAGCGCGGAGATTCTTCAAGCCTTGATCGCGGCGGTAGCGGCTTACCGCAACGACGCCAAGCGCGATGCGGCTTAAGGGAAGGACACAGTTATGAACACCAATGTCATCAGCCTGGTCTCCATCGGCGCCCACCCGACCTCGGGCCGGCCACGCCGTGCCGAACAGGACGCGCGCGCCGTGGAACTGGGCCTGCAGCTGGCTGGGGATAACCTGCAAGTGCTGCACGCCGGGGACGTTGCCGAACCGGCGCTGCGCGCCTATCTGGGCATGGGACTCGCGCAGATGCACGTGCTGGAGCAACCCGCTGGCGCCGACGCCTTGCCGGCGCTGACTGCGTATCTGCGCGATGCCGGCGCCCAGGTGGTGCTGACCGGTACACAGGCGGAAACCGGCGAAGGCTCGGGCATGTTGCCGTTCCTGCTCGCCGAAGGACTGGGCTGGCCGCTGGTGGTAGGACTGGCGCAGGTCGAATCGATCAGCGACGGCTCGGCGCTGGTGCTGCAAGCCTTGCCCCGTGGGCAGCGACGGCGGTTGAAGGTGAAGCTGCCGTTTCTGGCGACTGTGGATAACGCCGCACCCAAGCCACGGCAGAGCGCCTACGGCCCGGCGCGGCGTGGTGTGCTCAATGCCGAAGATGTGGCAGTGCTGGACGATGAACTGCTGGCGGTTGCCACGCTGCAACCGGCCAAGCCACGGCCGAAACGTCTGAAGGTGATCAAGGCCAAGAGCGGGGCGGACCGGATGAAAGCGGCGACGGCCAAGGCCAGTGGCGGTGGGGGGCAAGTGCTCAAAGGCTTGACCCCGCAGGCTGGCGCCGAGGCGATCCTCAAACTGCTGATTGAAGAAGGCGTCGTGCGCTGACCCCTGTAGGAGCTGTCGAGTGAAACGAGGCTGCGATCTTTAGATCTTCAAGATCAAGATCAAAAGATCGCAGCGTGCCGCAGCTCCTACAGGATGTGGTTCGACGATTTGGTGCTGTTTACCCACAATCCCTGTTGGCGGATCTGTGGATAACGTGTTCGCCCATCCCTGTACCCCACGCCAATCAAGCCCTCCAGGCCCCAGCTCAAAAAACAACCAGCCTAAGTCACGGTTTTACCGGGCTTTTTCTCCTGAATAACTTCAAGAGTTGCCCCCAATCTCTGTTGGCGCTTCTGTGGACAAGATGTTCGCTGTCCGCTGCAAGGTATATAAACCGTGGCTTTCAGGGATTTGATCAATAAATGATCGATTAAGCGTTTCAGGCTGATAATCCCTGCGCAACGCCCGATTTCCCACAGCCCTCAGCACTTTTCCACAGCAGCCACAAAGTTACCCCCGAACTCTGTTGGCGCTTCTGTGGATAACGTGTTCGCCATCCTCTGCAGCCCATGTGAAACGTGACGTGTAGATATTTGATCAAAAAACAGTCAATCACTCCTGCAAACTATCCTTCTGGATAAGTCACGATTTTTCTTCACAAATCAGGCAGTTATTTTTCCATTCATCCACAGTTACCCCCATTTGCTGTGCATGGCTATGTGGATAACTTGTTCGCTGAACTGCACAGGCCCCGGCCGGCTTAGTCCAAACCGCAATTGATCAGATTTCATACAGTTCTAAATCGTTGCCTTGACTTCGATTCCTGCGCTGTCTTCACTGCAATGGCACAAGGACAGCCGTCACTTATCCACATCAGGTTCTGGGAGAACGCATGATGGATAGCCGCCCACACCGCCATCCCCCCACGCCCCGCAAGCGCACGTTACGTCGTGCGGCCAATCAACACGCTCGCCTGTAGCGACCTTCTGCTCTGACCGTTGTGCTGTCGCCGGGCTCGCCCCGGAGGCCAGGTGCCCGTTCGCCCATTGATTGCAGGCAACCGCAGAGTTGCCCTATCTGCCTGAGAGAGGAACACCCTCATGACACGCATCGCAACGCCCATCAGCGAGATCAAGGAACACTACGACGTCATTGTCATCGGCTCCGGTTATGGCGGCGGCATTGCTGCGTCGCGCCTGTCCCGGGCCGGCAAGCAGGTGTGCCTGCTTGAACGCGGGCGGGAAATTCAGCCCGGTGAATACCCCAACACCATGATTGCCGCGACTGAAGAGTTGCAGGTGCATGACCCGGACGGCCACATTGGCTCGCGCACCGGCCTGTTCGATCTGCACGTGAATGCCCAGCAGAATGTGGTGGTCGGTTGTGGCCTCGGCGGTACGTCGTTGATCAACGCCAACGTGGCACTGGAGCCAGAGCCCGGGGTGTTTGACGACCCGCGCTGGCCGCAAGCGGTACGCGAACACCGCGATACCTTGCTCAAGGACGGTTACGCCCGCGCCCGGGAAATGCTCAAGCCCAATCCGTACCCGAACAGCGCACCGAACCTGCCCAAGCTCGACGCCAACAAAAAGTCCGCGGACTACCTCAAGCAAGGCGCGCATTTCTACAAGCCACCGATCAACGTGACCTTCGACAAACTGCCGAACAATCTCAACCATGTCGGCGTCGAACAGTTGCCGTGCAACCAGTGTGGCGACTGCGTCTCGGGCTGTAACAACAAGGCCAAGAACACCACGCTGATGAACTATCTGCCGGATGCCTGGAACCACGGCGCGGAGATTTTCTGTCAGGCCGAAGTGCGTCATCTTGAGCGCGACGGCGATGGCTGGATCGTGCACTTCCAGTACCTCGACAGCGGTCGCGAGAAATTCGACGCACCGACGCTGTTCGTGAAAGCCGACATCGTGGTGGTGTCTGCCGGCACCCTGGGTTCCACCGAGATTCTGTTGCGTTCGCGGGACAAAGGCCTGGTGATGTCCGGTCAGCTCGGCGAGAACATGAGCGGTAACGGTGACATTCTCGGCTTCGGCCACAACTGCGAGCAGACCATCAACGGCATCGGCTTCGGCGCGCATTCGGCCAAGGAGCTGCAACCGGTTGGCCCGTGCATCACCTCGGTCATCGACATGCGCACCGAAGGTGACTGGCGCAGCCGCATGGTCATCGAGGAAGGTTCAATCCCCGGCGCGCTAGGCCGGCCAATGGTGCCGGCGATGGCCGGGTTTGCCGAGATGATCGGCAAGGCCACCGACGACAGTTTCAGTGGCAAGCTTGGCTACAAGGAGCGCGAGGCCGAAAGCTTCTTGCGCGGCCCGTATTACGGCGCGCTGCACAACATGCAGACCTACCTGATCATGAGCCACGACAGTGGCCAGGGCCGGATGCTGCTCGACAACAAGGACCAGTTGCGCATCGACTGGCCGGGCGTCGGCGAGCAGGAAAACTTCAAGCTCGGCAACGAACGGCTGTACCAGAGCACCAAGGCACTGGGTGGGGTCTGGGTCGAGAATCCGATCTGGACCCAGCTGCTCAAGCACAGCATTGTCTCGGTGCATCCGCTGGGCGGTTGCGTGATGGGTGAAGACGCGGCGCAAGGCGTGGTCAATCACAAGGGCCAGGTGTTCAGCGGCGCGGCCGGCACCGATGTCTACGCCAGTCTTTACGTGACGGACGGCGCGGTGATCCCGACCTCGCTGGCGGTCAATCCGCTGCTGACCATCTCCGCCGTGAGCGAGCGCAACATGGGCCTGCTCGCCGCTGACCGGGGTTGGCACATCGACTACACACTGCCCTCGGCACCGCGCAAACAGGTGGCCCCGCCGACCCTCGGCGTGCAGTTCACCGAGACCATGAAGGGCTATTTCTCCCGCGCTTTCACCGCCGCACAAAGCACCGATCTGAAAGTCTACGAAGCGGCAGCCAAACGCGGTGAGGCGGACAACTCGCCCATCGACTTCACCCTGACCATCACCGCCAACGACCTCAACCGGATGATCAAGGAGCCGGAGCACGCCGCGACCATCGTCGGTACGGTCAATGCCCCGGCGCTGTCGCCGCAACCGCTGACCGCCAGCAATGGCGTGTTCAACCTGTTCGAGCAATTCGAGCAGCAGGTCGACACGCGGCACATGAAATACGACATGAAACTGACCGCCGAGGACGGCACCGACTATTTCTTCAGCGCCTTCAAAACCGTGCCGGAAGACAAAGGCGTGCTGAATATCTGGCACGACACCAGCACCTTGTACGTGACGCTGTATCGCGGGTCGGACAAGTCGGGCGAGGTGATCGGCTCCGGGGTGATGCACATTCATCCGACCGATTTCGCCAAGCAGATGACCACCATGAAAGTGCTCAACGCGCGTAACGAGCGTGAGCGCATCGAAGGCCTGGCGCGCTTCGGCAAGTTCTTCGCCGGGATTCTCTGGGAGAGTTACGGCGGGGTGTTTGCCGGTGACAAATACTTCAACCCTGACGCGCCGCCACGGCTGAAGCGGCCGCTGGATGCGCCGACCCCGGCGGTGCATTTCTTCCCCACCGAGGACGGCGTCGAACTGCGTCTGACCCGTTATAAGGCCGGCAGCAAAGGCCCGGTGATGCTGGTGCATGGCTTGGGTGTCGGTTCGAATATCTTTTCCACCGACACGATCCAGACCAACCTGCTGGAGTATTTGTGCAAGCACGACTATGACGTGTGGCTGCTGGATTTCCGGGTAAGCATTCTGTTGCCGGCGAGCAAGAAGGAGTGGAATGGCGACCAGATCGCCCAGTACGACTTCAAGGCTGCCATCGCGCAGATTCAGCAAGAAACGCAGGCCAAAGACGTGCAATGCGTGGTGCATTGCTACGGCGCGACGACGTTCTTCATGTCGCTGTTGGCGGGGTTGCAAGGCGTGCGTTCGGTGGTCTGTTCGCAGATTGCCGCTGACACCGTGGTCGCCACGGCCACCGGGTTGAAGGCCGGTCTGCACCTGCCGGGGATGCTCGACGCCATCGGTATCAAATCGATGACCGCTTACGCCGACAGCAAGGAGAACTGGTTCAACCGGCTCTACGACAAGGCCCTCAACGGCTACGCGCGGATTGAGGCGCAGGGTTATTGCACCAACCCAGTGTGCCACCGCATCACCTTCATGTACGCCTCGCTGTACCGCCACGACACCCTTAACGAAACCCTGCACGACAACCTGCATGAACTGTTCGGCGAGTCGAACATCGAGACCTTCGAGCATTTGGCGCTGATCGTGCGCAAAGGGCATTTGGTGGATTTCAAGGGCAACGATGTGTACATGCCGCACTTCGAGCGGCTGACGATGCCGATCTGCTTTATCAGCGGCGCGGAGAACCAGTGTTATCTGCCGGAAAGCACCCTCAAGACCTACCAGCGCGTCTGCGCAGTCCACGGGCCGGAACGCTACAGCCGGCACGTAGTGCCAGGTTACGGCCACATCGACTGCATGTTCGGCAAGAACGCGGTGGTGGATGTGTACCCGCTCATCCTTGAACACCTGGAGAAAACGGCCCTCGGTTGAGATCGATTACTGATTTCTGTGTTGAGGAGATTCTCTGTGGCGAGGGGATTCATCCCCGATCGGCTGCGCAGCAGTCGTAAAACCTGAGCGCGCGGTGATCCTGACATGCCGCGCTGGCAGGGTTTGGGGTCGCTTCGCGACCCGTCGGGGATAAATCCCCTCACTACAAGGGACATTGCAGGTTGGTGGTCAGAAGGAAATGGATGATATGGACAGCTACATCCGCTGGTTTCAACGCTTCATCTGGCTCGGCATTGCGATGAACATGGTGTTCGCGATCCCCGCGCTGTTCGCGCCGGGGTTGCTGACATCGGTGGTCGGTCTGCCGCCGCAACTCTCCGACCCGTGGCTGGAAAACGCCGGGATGCTGCTGGTGGGCATCAGCGTGTTTTACATGCCGTCGGGCTTCAATGCGCCGCGCTATGTGGTGCATTCCTGGCTGTGCGTACTGACGCGGCTGATCGCCGTGGTGTTCTGGATTTACCTGATCAACACCAGCAGCCAAGGCTCGGTGTTCGTGCCGATGCTGCTGGGCGATCTGAGCTTTTTCCTGATCCTCGGCATTCTGCTGTACCTCGGCACCACGCCCGCGAACCGGCCATGGGCGCTGCTCTGCGATGGCTGTCGCGAGTGGCGTGCGGCCTGGGCGCGGCAATGGCAGAGCCACGCCTTCAAGGTCGGCACGCTGGTGGTTGTCGCGGTGTTGGGGTTTATCGGTTACGAGACCTGGTACCAGATGCTGCGGGTTGTGCCGGAGCAGGAATACGCGTCCGACGAAGATCACTACAAATACGCCGCGATTGGCCTGGGTATCGAAGCGCGGATCCCGTATTACCTGTTCGCCGTGCTGCCACAGATGTGCCCGGAAAAACTGCCCAAGCCCGGCGGCTGGGAGGTCTTCGGCTTTCTCTATGAGAACGGCAAGGACCTGCCGATCGGCATGGCCAAGCGGCAGATCGGTTACCCGACCGTGGAACCGAACTGCGCGCTGTGTCACACAGGATCCTATCGGGCCAATGCCAGCGACGTCGCGGTCAACGTGCCCAGTGCGCCGGCCAACACCCTGCAACTGCAGGCCTTCCAGTGGTTCGCCTACGATTGCGCCAGCGATCCGACATTCACCACCGACGCGGTGATGGCGGCGATCAACAGCAAATTCCAGCTGGGCTTTTTCGAGAAGCTCTACAACCGCTACCTGATCATCCCGATGGCGAAAAGCGCTTTGCTCAAGCAAAAGCAGGCCTACGCCTGGCAGAAGCTGCGGCCGCAACAAGGCCCGGGCCGCACCGATACCTTCAACCCGACGAAAATGGTGGTGTTCGGCTTTCCGGATGACTCGACCATCGGCACCGTCGACCTGCCGCAAGTCTGGAACCAGAAACCGCGGGAGTCGATGTACCTGCACTGGGACGGCAATAACAACAAGATCCACGAACGCAACTACGCCGCGGCAATGGCCGTGGGCGCAACGCCGGAGTCGGTGCTGCCGCCAAGCTTCAACCGGGTGACCAACTGGCTGCTCGGGCACAAGGCGCCGGCGTGGCCGTGGGCACTGGATCAGGCCAAGGTCGCCCAGGGCAAACCCATCTGGGACGCCAATTGCGCCGCGTGCCACGACTTCGGTCGCGCCGACACCGGGCAAGTGACCACCAACATCGATCAGCTCGGCACCGATCCACATCGGCTGGACTCATTCACCACCGGTCTGGTGACGGCGTTCCACACCTTCAAGAAACCGCCGTTCGACTTCGGCGCTTATCGCAAGACCCAGAGCTACAGCAACACGCCGACCGATGGCATCTGGCTGCGCGCGCCGTACCTGCACAACGGTTCGGTGCCAACCCTGTGGGACCTGCTGCAACCGCCGGAAAAACGCCCGGTGGTGTTTATCACCGGCTCCGACGTCTACGACCCGGTCAACGTCGGTTTCGTCACCACGGGTGCCCAGGCCAAAGCCTCGGCGGATTTCAAATACGACACCCGACTTGAGGGCAACCACAACAGCGGTCACCTGTATGGCACCACGCTGTCGGACGACGACAAACGTGCGTTGATCGAATTCATGAAAACCCTGTGAGCCCTTACGGATAGAGGATTACGCCATGTCAGCGGTCGGTCATCTGAAGCATGAGTACGACAAGGTAAAGGTGCGTCTGCACGGCCTGTTCACGCGAGTGGAAATGGCCTGGATGAAGCTCATCAGCGAACTGGAACCCGAGGAGTTCCAGGCCATCATCAAGTTGCTCCAGCGCGGCCACGATCAGGCGCAATACGTGCTGAAAAATGGCGAGCTGCCGGACGACGAACCGGCGGTGCCGTGGGAGTTGTCCCACGGTCTGTCGATCCTGCGCATCGGCAATGCCACGCCGTTGCCGCAATCGCCCGATCAATTGCAGACCAAGGTGCTCAAGGACGGCACGCTGCTGGGATGTCGCAAATGGGAACTGCTGGATCTGCTGTGGAGCGAGGCGCTGCTCAAGTGGATCGAAAACCTGCGCCATCACGCGACCTTCGGCACTGACCCGGCGATGGTGACCATGGATCGCGAAGTGACGCTGGCGATTGCCGGTGACTGGGGCACCGGGCCGTTCAACAGCCACGCGCCGGCGGTGTCGGTGGCCAACCAGATGCAACTGGCGAACGCTGATTTCACCATTCATTTGGGGGACGTTTATTACGCCGGCAGCCACTCCCAGGAAGACACCGACATGGCGGGCTGGCCGATGGGCACCCACGGCTCGTTCACCCTCAATTCCAACCACGAGATGTACAGCGGCGCCCACGGTTACTTCAAGGAACTGGCCGCGCGTTTTCCGGGGCAGCAGGGCACCAGCTACTTTGCCCTGATCAACGACGACTGGCTGATTGTCGGGCTGGACACCGCGTACGCTTCGGATGTCATGAACCTGTACATGGACGGCACCCTGAACAAACCGCAGATCGAGTGGATGAAGGGCTTGCCGAAACGCAAGAAACTCATGGTGCTCAGCCACCATCAGGGCTTCGACATCACCGGGCACCACAAGACCGCGCTGTATCAACCGGTGTGCGATGCGCTGGGGCGCGAGCCTGATTACTGGTATTGGGGGCATCTGCACAACGGCATCGTTTACGCCGCCCAGGGCGGACTGCATGCGCGTTGTGCCGGCCACGGAGCCATTCCCTATGGCACCACCAGCGAGCTGAACGGCCATTCGCGGGTGCTGTTTTCGGAGACGCAGGACGCGAACGATCCGGACTATCCGCTGCGGGTGCTGAATGGGTACGCGAAAATCCGGCTGGTGGGGGAGGAGATTTTTGAGGAGTTTATTGGGGAGGATGGCAGTTTGAGGTGGTCATCGAAGTGATGCGATGACAGTGATGACGCTATCGCTGGCAAGCCAGCTCCCACAGGTTTTGCGGTGTACACGGTATCTGTAAACACCATCGACCACTGTGGGAGCTGGCTTGCCAGCGATGCTTTTAGCCCTGAACAGGCACGCCTTTGAGGTACGGCGCCGGCTCGGCCCCGAGGTTGTTCAGCATCCGCTCGCTGTACCAGTCCACGAAGTTGACCACGCCAAACTCATAGGTCTTCGAGTACGGCCCCGGCTGATAAGCCGTGGAGTTGATCCCGCGCTGGTTTTCTTCGGCCAGACGCCGGTCCTGGTCGTTGGTCGCATCCCACACCTGGCGCATGCGTTCGACGTCGTAATCCACGCCTTCGACGGCGTCCTTGTGCACCAGCCATTTGGTGGTGACCATGGTTTCCTGGGCGCTGATCGGCCACACGGTAAACACAATGATGTGGTCGCCCATGCAGTGGTTCCACGAGTGTGGCAGGTGCAGGATGCGCATGGAACCGAGGTCCGGATTCTTGATCCGGCCCATCAGCTTGGCGCAGCCCTGTTTGCCGTCCAGGGTCATCGACACGGTGCCCTTGAGCAGCGGCATGCGCACGATGCGGTTGCGCAGGCCGAAACTGGCGTGGGCGTAAGGGATTTTCTCGGCTTCCCAGGCAGCAGCAGACGCGGCAACGTGATCCTTGAACGCCTGATCGGCGCGCGGGTCGGTCACGTCGTCCCATTCCAGCAGGGTTTTCAGCAATTCAGGGTGCGAGCCGCCGCAGTGGTAGCACTCGCGGTTGTTTTCCAGCACCAGTTTCCAGTTGGCCTTTTCCATCAAGGTGGTTTGCACCGCCACCTTGGTGTTCTCCATGTCGTACGGTTCCATGTAGTGGTTCAGCGTCGACAGGAAGTCATCGATGGCCGGCGGATTTTCCGCCAGGCTGATGAAGATGTAGCCGCCGGCCGTCTTCACATTCACCGGTTTGAGGCCGTACTGCTTCATGTCGAAGTCGGCGCCCATCTCGGTGCCGGCGAACAGCAGACGACCGTCCAGCTCGTAGGTCCACTGGTGGTAGTGGCAGACCAGTTTGGCAACCTTGCCCTTGTCGCTGGTGCACAGGCGCGAGCCTCGGTGGCGACAGACGTTGTGGAACGCATGCACCACACCCTCGGCGCCACGAATGACGATGATCGGGTTCTTGCCGATCTGCAGGGTGATGTAGTTGCCCTTGGCCGGGATCTCGCAGGTCATGCCGGCGATCAACCATTCCTTCTGGAAGATTTCCTGCATGTCGATATCGAACAGGCGTTCATCGTTATAGAACGGCTGCGGCAGCGAAAAAGTACGTTCGCGCTCCTGCAGCATCTGTGCGGTGGCCTTGCGTGCGGGTTCCAGCGGGTCGCCCAGGCTGATTTTTGCGGTGTCCATCAATGTGATCCTCAAGGCCATCTGCGTGGCCGGCGAAAGTGGCTGATCAGGGTTGCTACGCAAGGTGTAAAGAATTCGTCTTGGTGTGTGGCGAGTGTGGGGCCGGCGCTGCCCGGAACCTTATCCATGGGCGACATGGTGCAATCTGTTCCCGACGCGCAACCCCCGGTGGTTGGGGGCTGGTCGCGATAAGTATGCCGATGTCGCGGATAGGTAAACGGGCGGTTCACGCTATACGCAGAATCGCCACATGAAGGCCGACAGTCGGCCGTGGAGAACAGCATGTCCAACAGCTTCCTGAATCCGGTCACCACCCAGACCTGGGCCAATGGCCGACACATCGTCCGTTGCGTCAAAGTCATCCAGGAAACCTGGGACGTACGCACCTTCTGCTTCATGGCCGACCAGCCGATCCTGTTCTTCTTCAAGCCTGGGCAGTTTGTAACCCTGGAGCTGGAAATCGACGGTCAGCCGATCATGCGTTCGTACACCATCTCCAGTTCGCCGTCGGTGCCGTACAGCTTCTCGGTGACCATCAAGCGCGTGCCGGGCGGCAAGGTTTCCAACTGGTTGCACGACACCCTGCATGAAGGCCAGGAGCTGGCGGTGCACGGGCCGGTCGGGCTGTTCAATGCCATCGACTTCCCGAGCCCGAAAGTGCTGTATCTCAGCGGTGGTGTGGGGATCACCCCGTGCATGTCGATGGCGCGCTGGTTCTACGACACCAACGCCAATGTCGACATGACCTTTATCCACAGCGCCCGCTCGCCGAAAGACATCATTTATCACCGCGAGCTGGAGCACATGGCGTCGCGGATCGACAACTTCAGCCTGCACCTGATCTGCGAGAAACACGGACTGGGCGAGCCGTGGGCCGGCTATCGCGGCTACCTCAATCACAAGATGCTGGAGCTGATGGTTCCCGACTTCCTTGAGCGCGAAGTGTTCTGCTGCGGCCCGACGCCGTACATGACCGCCGTCAAGCGCCTGCTCGAAGCCGCCGGCTACGACATGTCGCGTTATCACGAGGAATCCTTCGGTGCGACTCCTCCTGAAGCCCGCGCCGACGCGGTGGAGCAAGCCGAACAGGCCGCCGAGGCACCGGAAATCGATGCGGCGGATCTGCATCAGGTCGAGTTCACCGCCTCCGGCAAGAGCATTCGCGTGGCCCCGGGCGAAACCGTGCATGCAGCGGCGGCCAAGCTGGGCCTGATGATTCCGAAAGCTTGCGGCATGGGCATTTGCGGCACGTGCAAGGTGATGAAACTGGGCGGCGAAGTGGAGATGGAGCACAACGGCGGGATTACCGAGGACGACGAGGCCGAGGGATACATTTTGTCGTGCTGCAGCGTGCCGAAAGGCGACGTCAGAATCGAATTCTGAGCCGGATCCCTGTAGGAGCTGCNAAGATCGCAGCCTTCGGCAGCTCCTACAGGAGTAGGTATTTTCAGTCGACGAACAAGTCGGGCATTAGGTGGGCCGTGCTGTCCGGATCAAATCGGTAGTGATCGAATTCGGTCACGCCGTTCTCGCGCAAAATCTCCTCATCAATCAACAGCTGGCCAGTGATCTGCCGTTGGTGGCTGCTCAAAATCACATGCGCCGCATCCGCCATGATCGAAGGCAGGCGCGCATGCTTGAACGACTCGCGGTTCCCCAGCTGAAACTCGATCGCCGCCGTGGCAATCATCGTCTGCGGCCACAGCGAATTGACGCTGATGCCGTAACTGGCGAATTCCTCGCTCATGCCCACCGTCAGCATGCTCATGCCGTACTTGGTCACGGTGTAAGGGCTGTACTGGGCGAACCATTTGCTCGCCAGATTCAGTGGCGGCGACAGGTTGAGGATGTGCCCGGCGGATTTCTTCAGATAGGGCAGGGCGGCCTGGCTGCACAGCAACACGGCGCGGGTGTTGATCTGGTGCATCAGGTCGAACCGCTTGAGTTCGATGTGTTGCACACCGGTCAACTTGATCGCCCCGGCATTGTTCACCAGCGCATCGATGCCACCGAAATGCGCGTTGGCCTGGGCCAGCGCACGGCGCACCGCGTCTTCATCACGTACATCCAGTTGCAGCGCCAAGGCGTTGCCGCCGGCCGCTTCGACTTCTGCGGCGACGCTGTGGATGGTGCCCGGCAATTTCGGATGGGCTTCGGCGCTCTTGGCCGCAATCACGATATTGGCCCCGTCCTTCGCGGCCCGCAGCGCAATCTCACGCCCGATGCCACGGCTGGCGCCGGTGATGAACAGGGTTTTGCCTTGTAGCGACATGCCGATGCTCCTGCTTGTTGTTATGTGAGCGGAGGGCTCGACAGACAATGTAGACCAAGGAACATCGCAATCCCTGTAGGAGCTGCCGCAGGCTGCGATCTTTTGATTTTNAAGATCAAGATCAAAAGATCGCAGCCTGCGGCAGCTCCTACAGAGGAAGAATCAGGCGGACATCACTTCGCGGATATCGCGGGCCAGTTCGCGCACACGTTCTTCTTCGGTGTCCCACGAGCACATGAAACGCGCGCCGCCCTTGCCGATGAAGGTGTAGAAGCGCCAGTTTTTCGCGGTCAGCGCGGCGATGGCCGGTTCCGAGAGTTGCAGGAACACGCCGTTGGCCTGCACCGGGAACATCAGTTCCACACCCGGGATGTCGCTGACCAGCTCGGCCAGCAGTTGCGCGCAGTGGTTGGCGTGGCGGGCGTATTTGAGCCACGCATCGTTTTCGAGGATGCCGACCCACGGTGCCGACAGGAAGCGCATTTTCGACGCCAGTTGCCCGGCCTGTTTGCAGCGGTAATCGAAGTCTTCGGCCAGTTTGTGGTTGAAGAACAGGATTGCCTCACCCACCGCCATGCCGTTTTTGGTGCCGCCGAAGCACAACACATCGACGCCGGCTTTCCAGGTCAGGTCGGCTGGCGAGCAGCCGAGGAACGCGCAGGCGTTGGAGAAACGCGCGCCGTCCATGTGCAGGTGCAGGCCCAGCTCCTTGCAGGTGGCGCTGATGGCGCGGACTTCTTCCGGGGTATAGACGCTGCCGACTTCAGTGGCCTGGGTCAGGGTCACGACCCGTGGTTTCGGGTAGTGGATGTCCTGGCGCTTGAGCGCGACTTCGCGGATCGACTGCGGGGTGATCTTGCCGTTTTCGGTGCCGGCGATCAGCAGTTTCGAGCCGTTGGAGAAGAATTCCGGGGCGCCGCATTCGTCGGTTTCGACGTGGGCGGTTTCCGAGCAGATCACGCTGTGGTAACTCTGGCACAGCGACGACAGTGCGAGCGAGTTGGCGGCAGTGCCGTTGAAGGCGAAGAACACTTCGCAGTCGGTTTCGAACAGCTTGCGGAAATGGTCGGCCGCGCGTGCGGTCCATTCATCGTCGCCATAAGCGCGCTGGTGGCCGTGGTTGGCCTGTTCCATGGCGGCCCAGGCTTCAGGGCAGATACCGGAGTAGTTGTCGCTGGCGAATTGTTGGCTCTTGTCGGTCATGGCCGGCTTCCGTGGTCGAGACTCTTGTGAAGGCTCGTGGTCAATGAGGGTGCGCACTTTACCGAAGATCTTCCGGGGAGCACACGGGATGTCACTGTCAGGAAATTACCAGTTTGTTACCCGATTATGCACGTGACTAAACGCGACGGCGCACTCGATCTGCTCAAGTGGCTGGCGCTGCTGAGCATGCTGCTCGATCACCTGCGATATGTCGGGATCAGCGCCGATTGGCTGTATGTGCCGGGGCGCATGGCATTCCCGTGGTTCTGTCTGGCGATGGCGGCGAACCTGGCCCGTGCCGGTGCGCAGAAGACCGAGTGGCGCTATCTGGGCTGGTTGCTGCTGTTCAGCGTGGTCAGTGAAATTCCTTATCGTTTGTACATTCCTGATCCCGACACCTTGAACGTGATGCCCACCCTGGCGCTGGGGTTGCTGGTGGCGCGGGGCTGGCAGGATCGTACGTCGTTGTCGCGGCTTTTGGGCGTGGGCGCCTTGCTGCTGGCGGCGCTGTTTTCGCAGTGGCTGATGTTCGGCGTGTTTGGCGTGCTGTTGCCGCTGGCGCTGCTGTGGGTGATCCGTCGCCCCTGGTATTTGGGCCTGCTGCCGGGGCTGGTGTGTCTGGCGGGCAATCAGTGGCGGGTGCTGTATGAGGCGGCGGAGTTCGGTAACTACGTGGCGGTGTTTGGCATCGCGGCGTGTCTGTTTGCGCCATTGCTCGGGCTGTTCCTGTTGCGACACGCGCGACATCTCCAGCCGCCACCGATGCGGCGCTGGGGCTACGCCCTCTATCCTGCACATTTCCTCCTGCTGCTACTTATCCGCCAAGTCGCCGCATAACCCTGTGGGAGCTGGCTTGCCAGCGATAGCGGTGGGTCAGCCATCNTGTGCTATCGCCATCGCTGGCAAGCCAGCTCCCACAGGGTTCTTCAGTGTTTTCGAGATCGAGTCTGGCAAGACCATTTCGAGCCATGTCGTAAACGCACCTTTGTGTGGCGTCCGTAGGCATCTGGGCTGTCTGCGCCGGCCATACCATCGCATCAAAGGGCACCTCCGCAAGCCGCGTGCCTGACCAAGACGAAAAGGCGCACCGACGCCGCTGGGAGAGACGCGATGTTCAGCAAGCAAGACCAGATCCAGGGTTACGACGATGCACTGCTGGCGGCGATGAATGCCGAAGAGCAACGTCAGGAAGATCACATCGAGCTGATCGCGTCGGAAAACTACACCAGCAAGCGCGTCATGCAAGCGCAAGGCAGTGGCCTGACCAACAAATACGCCGAAGGTTATCCGGGCAAGCGCTACTACGGTGGCTGCGAGCATGTGGATAAAGTCGAAGCGCTGGCCATCGAACGCGCCAAGCAACTGTTCGGTGCCGATTACGCCAACGTCCAGCCACACTCCGGTTCCTCGGCCAACAGCGCCGTGTATCTGGCACTGATCCAGCCGGGCGACACCATTCTCGGTATGAGCCTCGCTCATGGCGGTCACCTGACCCACGGCGCCAAAGTGTCGTCCTCGGGCAAGCTGTACAACGCGGTGCAGTACGGGATCAACACCGACACCGGGCTGATCGATTACGACGAAGTCGAGCGTCTGGCCGTCGAGTGCAAGCCGAAGATGATCGTTGCCGGTTTCTCTGCTTATTCGAAGACGCTGGACTTCCCGCGCTTCCGCCAGATCGCCGACAAGGTGGGTGCGCTGCTGTTCGTCGACATGGCCCACGTTGCCGGTCTGGTCGCTGCTGGCCTGTACCCGAATCCGCTGCCGTACGCCGACGTGGTCACCACCACCACCCACAAGACCCTGCGCGGTCCACGTGGCGGTCTGATCCTGGCCAAGTCCAACGAAGAGATCGAGAAAAAGCTCAACGCCGCGGTATTCCCCGGCGCCCAGGGCGGCCCGCTGATGCACGTCATCGCCGGTAAGGCGGTGTGCTTCAAGGAAGCGCTGGAGCCCGGTTTCAAGGCCTATCAGCAACAAGTGATCGATAACGCCAAGGCCATGGCCAGCGTGTTTATCAAACGTGGCTACGATGTAGTGTCCGGCGGTACCGACAACCACCTGTTTCTGGTCAGCCTGATCCGTCAGGGCCTGACCGGCAAAGATGCTGACGCCGCCCTTGGCCGCGCGCACATCACCGTCAACAAGAACGCCGTGCCGAACGACCCGCAGTCGCCGTTCGTGACCTCGGGCCTGCGCATCGGCACCCCGGCCGTCACCACGCGTGGCTTCAAGGTCGCCCAGTGCGAAGCGCTGGCCGGCTGGATCTGCGACATCCTCGACAACCTCGGTGACGCCGACGTTGAAGCGAATGTGGCCAAGAACGTCGCGGCACTGTGCGCCGACTACCCGGTTTATCGCTGAGCGGTTTGGAGTAAATGACTATGCAACGCTATTCGGGCTTCGGCCTCTTCAAACACTCCCTCAGCCACCACGAGAACTGGCAGCGCATGTGGCGCACGCCGACGCCGAAGAAGGTCTACGACGTGGTCATCGTTGGCGGCGGCGGGCACGGTCTGGCGACCGCCTACTATCTGGCGAAAGAGCACGGCATCACCAACGTGGCCGTGGTCGAGAAAGGCTGGCTGGGCGGCGGCAACACCGCGCGCAACACCACCATCGTGCGTTCCAACTACCTGTGGGACGAGTCGGCGCACCTGTACGAACACGCGATGAAACTGTGGGAAGGTCTGTCGCAGGATCTGAACTACAACGTGATGTTCTCCCAGCGCGGCGTCTACAACCTGTGCCACACCCTGCAGGACATCCGTGATTCCGAGCGTCGGGTCAGCGCCAACCGCCTCAACGGCGTCGACGGCGAACTGCTCAACGCCAAGCAAGTGGCCGACGAGATCCCGTACCTCGACTGCTCGAAAAACACCCGCTACCCAGTGATGGGCGCGACCGTTCAACGTCGTGGCGGCGTTGCCCGTCACGATGCCGTGGCTTGGGGCTTTGCCCGTGCCGCCGACGCCTTGGGGGTGGACTTGATCCAGCAGACCGAAGTCATCGGTTTCCGCAAGGAAAACGGCGTGTGCATCGGCGTTGAAACCAATAAGGGTTTCATCGGCGCCAAACGCGTCGGCGTGGTCACCGCCGGTAACTCCGGACACATGGCCAAGCTGGCCGGTTTCCGTCTGCCGATCGAATCCCACCCGCTGCAGGCACTGGTGTCCGAGCCGATCAAGCCGATTATCGACAGCGTGATCATGTCCAACGCCGTGCACGGCTACATCAGCCAGTCCGACAAGGGCGACCTGGTGATCGGCGCCGGTATCGACGGCTACAACGGCTATGGCCAGCGCGGTTCGTACCCGGTGATCGAGCACACCATCCAGGCCATCGTCGAGATGTTCCCGGTGCTGTCGCGGGTGCGCATGAACCGCCAGTGGGGCGGCATCGTCGACACCACCCCGGACGCTTGCCCGATCATTTCGAAAACCCCGGTACCGAACATGTTCTTCAACTGCGGTTGGGGCACCGGCGGCTTCAAAGCCACACCTGGCTCGGGCAACGTGTTTGCCGCGAGTCTGGCCAAGGGTGAAATGCACCCATTGGCGGCACCGTTCTCCATCGACCGTTTCCACAACGGCGCACTCATCGACGAACACGGCGCTGCTGCCGTCGCCCACTAACAGGAGAAATCCCCATGTTGCATATCTTCTGTCCTCACTGCGGCGAACTGCGCTCCGAAGAGGAATTCCACGCATCCGGTCAGGCGCACATCCCGCGTCCGCTGGATCCGAACGCCTGCACCGATGAAGAGTGGGGCGACTACATGTTCTTCCGCGACAACCCGCGTGGTCTGCACCACGAGCTGTGGGATCACGTCGCCGGCTGCCGCCAGTACTTCAACGTCACCCGCGACACCGTGACCTACGAGATTCTCGAAACCTACAAGATCGGCACCAAGCCGCAATTCACCGACAAGGCTGATACGGCAAAAACAGCCACGACGGCGCTGGGAGAGAAGGTATGAGCCAGACCAATCGCCTGTCCAACGGTGGACGGATCGACCGCAATAAAGTGCTGAGCTTCACCTTCAACGGTCAGAGCTACAAAGGCTTCGAGGGCGACTCCCTGGCCTCGGCACTGATCGCCAACGGCGTCGACATCATCGGCCGCAGCTTCAAGTATTCGCGTCCTCGCGGGATCTTCGCCGCCGGTGCCGAAGAGCCGAACGCCGTGCTGCAGATCGGTGCCACCGAAGCCACGCAGATCCCCAACGTGCGCGCCACGCAACAGGCGCTGTACCAAGGCCTGGTCGCCACCAGTACCAACGGCTGGCCGAGCGTCAACAACGACATGATGGGGATTCTCGGCAAGGTCGGCGGCAAGCTGATGCCGCCGGGTTTCTACTACAAAACCTTCATGTACCCGCAATCGTTCTGGATGACGTACGAGAAGTACATTCGCAAGGCTGCCGGTCTGGGCCGTTCGCCGACCGAAGTCGATCCGGACACCTACGACTACATGAACCAGCACTGCGACGTGCTGATCGTCGGCGCCGGCCCTGCCGGTCTGGCGGCTGCTCTGGCGGCTGCGCGCAGTGGTGCGCGGGTGATCCTCGCCGATGAGCAGGAAGAGTTCGGCGGCAGCCTGCTCGATTCGCGCGAAAGCCTCGACGGCAAACCAGCGATGGAGTGGGTGGCCAGCGTCATCGCTGAATTGAAGAACACTCCGGACGTGCTGCTGTTGCCGCGCGCCACCGTTAACGGTTACCACGACCACAACTTCCTGACCATTCATGAACGCCTCACCGATCACCTCGGCGACCGCGCGCCAATCGGTCAGGTGCGTCAGCGCATTCACCGTGTCCGCGCCAAGCGTGTGGTGCTGGCGACCGGTGCCCACGAGCGTCCGCTGGTCTACGGCAACAACGACGTGCCGGGCAACATGCTCGCCGGTGCGGTCTCGACATACGTGCGCCGTTACGGCGTGGCACCGGGCAAGAAGCTGGTGCTGACCACCAACAACGATCACGCCTACCGCGTGGCGCTGGACTGGCTCGACGCCAGCCTGCAAGTGGTGGCCATTGCCGATGCACGGAGCAATCCGCGTGGTGCACTGGTTGAAGAAGCCCGCGCCAAAGGCATTCGCATCCTCACCGGCAGCGCCGTGATCGAGGCCCGTGGCAGCAAGCGCGTCACCGCAGCCCGCGTTGCCGCAATTGACGTCAAAGCGCACACCGTGACCAGCCCGGGCGAATGGCTCGACTGCGACGTGATCGCCAGTTCCGGCGGTTACAGCCCGGTGGTGCACCTGGCTTCGCACCTCGGTGGCAAGCCGATCTGGCGTGAAGACATCCTCGGTTTCGTACCGGGCGAAGCACCGCAGAAGCGTGTGTGCGTCGGCGGCATCAACGGCGTTTACGGCCTCGGAGATTCGCTGGCCGATGGTTTCGAAGGTGGCGCACGCGCTGCCAGTGAAGCCGGTTTTGCGGTGGTCGAAGGCACGCTGCCAAAAGCGCTGAGCCGTCTCGAAGAAGCGACCCTGGCGCTGTTCCAGGTGCCGCACGAGAAGGGCACTTCGCGTGCGCCGAAGCAATTCGTCGACCTGCAGAACGACGTCACCGCCGCCGCCATCGAACTGGCGACCCGCGAAGGTTTCGAGTCGGTCGAACACGTCAAACGCTACACCGCGCTGGGCTTCGGCACCGATCAGGGCAAGCTCGGCAACGTCAACGGCCTGGCCATCGCCGCGCGTTCGCTGAACGTGACCATCCCGCAGATGGGCACCACGATGTTCCGCCCGAACTACACGCCGGTAACGTTCGGCGCGGTAGCCGGTCGTCACTGTGGGCATATCTTCGAGCCGGTGCGCTACACCGCACTGCATCAATGGCACCTGAAAAACGGCGCCGAGTTTGAAGACGTCGGCCAGTGGAAACGTCCGTGGTACTTCCCGAAAAACGGTGAAGACATGCACGCCGCAGTGAAGCGCGAATGCAAAGCCGTGCGCGACAGCGTCGGCCTGCTCGACGCTTCGACCCTGGGCAAGATCGACATTCAAGGCCCGGATGCCCGTGAGTTCCTCAACCGCGTGTACACCAACGCCTGGACCAAGCTCGACGTGGGCAAGGCGCGTTACGGCCTGATGTGCAAAGAAGACGGCATGGTCTTCGACGACGGCGTCACGGCCTGCCTGGCCGACAACCATTTCGTCATGACCACCACCACTGGCGGCGCCGCGCGCGTGCTGCAATGGCTGGAGCTGTACCACCAGACCGAATGGCCGGAGATGAAGGTGTACTTCACCTCGGTCACCGACCACTGGGCGACGATGACCCTGTCCGGCCCGAACAGCCGCAAGCTGCTCAGTGCCGTGACCGACATCGACCTGGCCAACGAAGCGTTCCCGTTCATGACCTGGAAAGAGGGTCTGGTCGGCGGTGTGCCGGCGCGGGTGTTCCGTATCTCGTTTACCGGTGAACTGTCGTACGAAGTCAACGTCCAGGCCGACTACGCGATGGGCGTGCTGGAGAAAATCGTCGAGGCCGGCAAACAGTACAACCTGACTCCGTACGGCACCGAGACCATGCACGTCCTGCGGGCCGAGAAGGGTTTCATCATCGTCGGTCAGGACACCGACGGCTCGATGACCCCGGACGACCTGAACATGGGCTGGTGCGTCGGTCGCACCAAACCGTTCTCGTGGATCGGCCAGCGCGGCATGAATCGCGAAGACTGCGTGCGTGATCAGCGCAAACAACTGGTGGGTCTGAAGCCGATCGACCCGAACGTCTGGCTGCCGGAAGGCGCGCAACTGGTGTTCAACACCAAGCAGGCGATCCCGATGACCATGGTCGGCCACGTGACCTCCAGCTACGCGCACAACTCCCTCGGCTATTCGTTTGCCATGGGTGTGGTCAAGGGCGGTCTGAAGCGCATGGGCGAGCGGGTGTTTGCACCGCTGGCCGATGGCAGCGTGATCGAGGCAGAGATCGTTTCTTCGGTGTTCTTCGATCCGAAGGGGGATCGGCAGAACATCTGACGGCCTCAAGAACTGTGGGCGGGCGGCTATTCGCGAGCAGGCTCGCTCCCACATTCGACCGCGTTCCCCTGTGGGAGCGAGCCTGCTCGCGAAAGCGGCAGTTCAGCCACCGCAGGAACCAACAGAATTCAGGAAGGTGCTTTATGACCACAGCCAACGTGTACCAACAACGCCCGACCACCGGTGCCCGTGCCGAGTCGTCGCTGCACCATGCCGACCTCGCCAGCCTGGTCGGCAAGGGTCGCAAGAACGCCGGCGTCATCGTGCGTGAAAAGAAACTCCTCGGTCACCTGACCATTCGTGGCGATGGCCACGATGCAGCCTTCGCCGCCGGCGTGCACAAGGCCCTCGGCGTTGAGTTGCCCGGCGCCCTGAGCGTGATCGTCAAAGGCGAAACCAGCCTGCAATGGATGGGCCCGGACGAGTGGCTGCTGATCGTGCCAAGCGGTGAAGAATTCGCCGCCGAACAGAAACTGCGCGAAGCGCTGGGCGACCTGCACATCGCAATCGTCAACGTCAGCGGCGGCCAGCAAGTGCTCGAACTGAGCGGGCCGAACGTGCGTCAGGTGCTGATGAAATCCACCAGCTACGACGTGCACCCGAACAACTTCCCGGTCGGCAAAGCAGTGGGCACGGTGTTCGCCAAGTCGCAGCTGATGATTCGCCACACCGCCGAAGACACCTGGGAATTGCTGATCCGCCGCAGCTTCTCGGATTACTGGTGGTTGTGGTTGCAGGATGCTTCGGCCGAGTACGGCCTCAGCGTTCAGGCCTGACCTGTTGTGACTGCTTTTGTGGTGATGGGATTCATCCCCCCACCACAAAAGCAGCTCAGTGTAGGTCAGCCCAGTACAGAGTTCACTCTGCTCACAGATGTTGAAACAGGAGTCACCGCACCATGAGCCGCGCACCAGACACATGGATTCTGACCGCCGACTGCCCCAGCGTGCTCGGCACGGTGGACGCGGTGACGCGTTTTCTGTTCGAGCAGGGTTGCTACGTCACCGAGCACCATTCCTTCGATGACCGGCTCTCGGGCCGCTTCTTCATTCGTGTGGAGTTCCGCCAGCCCGACGGCTTTGACGAACAGTCCTTCCGCGCCGGCCTCGCCGAGCGTGGTCAGGCGTTTGGCATGGTCTTCGAGCTGACTGCGCCGAACTACCGGCCGAAAGTGGTGATCATGGTCTCCAAGGCCGATCACTGCCTCAACGATTTGCTCTACCGCCAGCGCATCGGCCAGTTGTCGATGGACGTGGCGGCGGTGGTGTCCAACCACCCGGATCTCAAGCCGCTGGCCGACTGGCACCAGATTCCCTACTACCATTTCCCCCTCGACCCCAACGACAAGCCGTCGCAGGAGCGTCAGGTGTGGCAGGTGATCGAAGAGTCCGGCGCCGAACTGGTGATCCTCGCCCGCTACATGCAGGTGCTGTCACCGGAGTTGTGCCGCAAGCTCGATGGCAAGGCGATCAACATCCATCACTCGTTGCTGCCGGGGTTCAAGGGTGCCAAACCCTATCACCAGGCCTACAACAAGGGCGTGAAACTGGTCGGCGCCACGGCGCACTACATCAACAACGACCTCGATGAAGGGCCGATCATCGCCCAGGGTGTCGAGGCGGTGGATCACAGTCATTACCCGGAAGATTTGATCGCCAAGGGGCGTGATATCGAGG
Organism: Pseudomonas sp. 22189; assembly: GCF_052045635.1. NCBI lineage: Bacteria > Pseudomonadati > Pseudomonadota > Gammaproteobacteria > Pseudomonadales > Pseudomonadaceae > Pseudomonas > Pseudomonas sp. 22189. The sequence goes on along the minus strand of NZ_JBQEPG010000008.1, from coordinate 89,237 downwards.
GCCTGACTTTGGCCCGGGCCGTGGGTTATCACATCGAAAGAAGGGTGTTTTTGAACGCCAACAGAACCGTTGTTCTTTAGATCGCCATCGCTGGCAAGCCAGCTCCCACAGGGATTTGTGTCGTACACAATTTTTGAGTTCCACCCGAAACCCGTGGGAGCTGGCTTGCCAGCGATGAGGCCATAACAGGCAACACAACAATCAGCATCTGTACCCGAGCACTTAACGCGCTGCCTGCCTGGGCAACGCGGTTCCATAAAAACAACAGCGAGGTGAAAGCATGTCTGGCAATCGTGGTGTGGTGTATCTCGGCGCTGGCAAGGTCGAAGTACAGAAAATCGACTATCCGAAAATGCAGGACCCGCGTGGCAGGAAGATCGAGCACGGGGTGATCCTGCGTGTGGTGTCCACCAACATTTGTGGCTCCGACCAGCACATGGTGCGCGGCCGGACCACGGCGCAGACCGGTCTGGTGCTGGGCCATGAAATCACTGGCGAAGTGATCGAGAAGGGTTCCGACGTCGAGAACCTGAAAATCGGCGACCTGGTCTCCGTACCGTTCAACGTGGCTTGCGGGCGCTGCCGTTCCTGCAAGGAGCAACACACCGGCGTCTGCCTGACCGTCAACCCGGCCCGTGCCGGCGGTGCTTACGGTTATGTCGACATGGGCGACTGGACCGGCGGCCAGGCTGAATACGTGCTGGTGCCGTACGCCGACTTCAACCTGCTGAAACTGCCGGATCGCGACAAGGCCATGGAGAAAATCCGCGACCTGACCTGCCTCTCCGACATTCTGCCAACCGGCTATCACGGTGCGGTGACGGCGGGCGTTGGCCCGGGCAGCACCGTGTACATCGCGGGCGCCGGCCCGGTCGGTCTGGCCGCTGCGGCCTCGGCGCGCTTGCTGGGCGCGGCGGTGGTGATCATCGGCGACGTCAACACCATCCGCCTGGCGCACGCCAAGGCTCAGGGTTTTGAAGTGGTCGACCTGTCCAAGGACACGCCGCTGCACGAGCAGATCGCTGCACTGCTGGGCGAACCGGAAGTCGATTGCGCGGTGGACTGCGTGGGCTTCGAAGCCCGCGGCCACGGGCATGACGGGGTGAAAGCCGAAGCCCCGGCCACCGTACTCAACTCGCTGATGGGCGTGGTGCGCGTCGCCGGCAAGATCGGTATTCCGGGCCTGTACGTGACCGAAGATCCGGGGGCCGTGGACGCCGCCGCAAAAATGGGCAGCCTGAGCATCCGCTTCGGCCTGGGCTGGGCCAAATCCCACAGCTTCCACACCGGCCAGACCCCGGTGATGAAATACAACCGCCAGCTGATGCAGGCGATCATGTGGGACCGCATCAACATCGCCGAAGTGGTGGGTGTGCAAGTCATCAGCCTCGACCAGGCGCCGGAAGGTTACGGCGAGTTCGATGCCGGTGTGCCGAAGAAGTTTGTGATCGATCCGCATCGGTTGTTCAGTGCGGCGTAAGTTTTACGCATAGGAATAGGCAACCCGATGGGTTGCCTTTTTTGAGTAACCAAACTATTTAAATGCGCACTTGCTGGCATCGCCGTCAGCGGTTGCACAATCTTCACCTTTCCAATTGCTTCCGGTGGCTTTTACCGGAACGCCGAGCCGCAGGCCCGAAGACGCACCCATATCGTTCTTGCCTTCATATCGGCAGATGACAACCGAATCGGCTGTGTCTTTGTCTTTAAGGCGTGCTGAGGTAAAGGTGAGATCTTCAGCGTCTTGAGAGTGAGTGATCGACACCGTCGGGCAAGTGGCTGCGTAAGCGGTGCTCATCATGGCCAGGCTGATTACGATGCCCGTGGCAATTGTCAGCTTCATCATTTGTACTCCGTTACATAAATGGGAGCCGCAATGATCGCGTGCATGATTAGTAACGCCTACTGTCAGATCTGACAGGTTCATGGATCGTTTTGAAATATCGATCAGCCTGACGCGCAACCAATGGGCCTAAAAGATCGCAGCCTTCGGCAGCTCCTACAGGGAGCGATGCAGGAGCTGCCGAAGGCTGCGATCTTTTGATTTTTGCAATCAGAGGGCTGCCAAAGCGCCTTGGTAAAGCACCGGACCGGTCGGCTGTCCGGTCGGCGAACCACCTTTCGGCTCCAGACTCACCGCCAGCGCAATCGGCTGGCCGATCAAGGCTTTCTGCGCCGCGCTCAGTTCAACCTTGCCTTTGCCGCCTGCAGGAATCACCCCCAGCGAAATCGGCTTGCCATCGGCGGGTATCGCCCACAGTTCCAGGCTGCGATCTGGCCCGACTGCCGCCAATGTCAGCGGTTCGACCTGCAGATAGTCCGCATGCGCCTCGACCTTCAGCGCCGGTTGCGCGTCGGCACTCAGCAGGGTTGCGCGATAGCGGGCGTCGTCGCGGTTGTACAGGGAACCGAGGAACACCAGCACCACGATCGAACACAGCGCGGCAGTGACCCGCAGCCAGTTCCAGAACGGACGTTTTTCCGGGACGTGCAGTACTTGCGGTTCGATGCGCGCAGTGATGCCTTGCCACACCCGATCCGGCACCGGTTGCTCTGGAACCGCGTCGGTCAGGCTGGCAAGGCTTTCCTGCCAGTGAGCGAGTTCTGTGCGCAGTGCTGCATCGTCCAGCAGCAATTGTTCAAAGCGCCGACGCGCCGCCGACGACATCAGGCCGATGGCGTAATCGGCAGCGAGGGCGCGGCGCAGGGCAGGGGTCTGGTAGTTCATGATTCAAGGCACCTGCGCAGACGTTCCATGCCACGGCGAATCCACGATTTCACCGAACCCAGCGGCGCGGCCAGGTGTTCGGCGAGTTCCGAGCAGGACAGGCCCTGAAAGTAGGCGACGCTGATCGACTGGCGTTGCATGCCGTCGAGGGTGTCGAGGCAACGGTGCAACGCGCTGGCTTCGCGGCTGCTGTTCAACAGGTCGTGGGCCGAAGGGCCTTCGTCCGGCAGGGTGGCCTGTTCGAAGTCGGTCAGCGGCCGGTCACGCTGTTTGCGTAACTGGTCGATGGCTTGGTGGCGAGTGATGTTGATCATCCAGGTCAGCGGCGCCGACAAATGGGCTTCGTAGCGCGAGGCGTTGTTCCAGATGCGCACGAAGCTTTCCTGCAGCACGTCCTCGGCCAGATCTGCCCGGCCCATGAAACGCAAGGCGACACCGTGCAAGCGCGGGCCGACGCTGCGATAGAGGGTTTCGAATGCACGCCGATCGCCCAGTGAGCACTGGGCCAACAACTGGCGCAACTGATCGGGGTCGGCGGTGGAAATGACGGTTCTCCAGGCAATGGGCGGACGACGAGGGCGCTGCTCGGGCTGTTCACAGGCTAGTTCAGCGACAGCGCTTGTGCCATTCATCTCGGGTTATCCACGGTTTCACGTTTTATATACGTGGCTATCCTGAAAATGGATGCGTCGGCGAGGAACATGCCAGCGCAAACCCGGTCAAATCGGCAGTTTTGCCGCCCCTAGACGGGCGGTTACCACAGTGCAAGAGGATGTCTGAATGAAGATTTCACGCGGTATGGCCTTGGCTTCACTGATGACCCTTGCAGCGAGCCCGGTGTTTGCCGGTTTCAGCTTGAACGATGTCGCCGGTGCAGTCTCGGGTATGCAAGGGGGGGACAAGGCTGCCGCCGCTGCACCGACTTCGGAAACCGCTGGATTGCTGAGTGCCTTGAGTGCGCTGAACGTCACGCCCCAGCAAGCTGTAGGGGGAACCAGTGCGATGTTGGGTCTGGCCAAGAACCAATTGAGCAGCACCGATTATTCGCAGTTGGCCAAAGAAGTGCCGGGCATCGACAAACTGTCGGGCGGTAGCGGCAATCTGGCGGCATTGAGCGGGTTGCTGGGCTCGTCGGGCAAGTCAGCCGGGTTGGAAAATGCGCTGGGCAACGTCAAGACCACCAGCGACCTGAACAACGCTTTCAGTGCGCTGGGCATGGACAGCGGCATGGTGGGCCAGTTTGCCCCGGTGATCCTGCAATACCTGGGTCAACAGGGTGTTGGCGGTTCGCTGTTGAGCAGTCTGGGCAACATCTGGGGCGCCGGCAGCGGCAGCTGATTCAGCCGCGCTCACCGCGCAGTTCGCTGATGCGCTGATCCTTCTCGGTCCAGAGCTGGTTGACCCAGTTCTGGACCTGCTGGCGAAACTGCGGATCGTTCTCGTAATCGCCCTGCGACAGCGCCGGGTCGAGTTCGCGGGTCTGGATGTCGACGATCACCCGCGGCACGCTGCCGCTGATCAGATCCCAGAACCCGGGAATGTTCTCCTGTGGATAAACCACGGTCACGTCGAGCAATGCATCCAGCTGCTCCCCCATCGCCGCCAGCACAAACGCCACGCCACCGGCCTTGGGTTTGAGCAGGTGTCTGAACGGTGACTGCTGCTGCGCACTTTTCGCCGCGGTGTAGCGAGTACCTTCCAGATAATTCACGACCGTTACCGGCTGGCGCTTGAACAGCTCGCAGGCCTGTTTGGTGATTTCCAGATCCTTGCCCGCCAGCTCCGGATGCTTCGCCAGAAACGCCTTGCTGTAGCGCTTCATGAACGGGTAATCCAGCGCCCACCACGCCAGACCAAGGAACGGCACCCAGATCAGCTCTTTCTTGAGGAAGAACTTGAAGAACGGCGTGCGCCGATTGAGGGTCTGGATCAGCGCCGGAATGTCGACCCACGACTGGTGGTTGCTGACCACCAGATACGAGGTGTCACCGCGCAGATCTGCGCCGCCGCGAATGTCCCACTGAGTGGGGATGCACAGACGAAAGATCAGTTTGTCGATTTCCGCCCATGTCTCGGCAATCCACATCACCGCCCACGAGGCGTAATCGCGCCAGCGCCCTGGCGCAATCAGTTTGAGCAGGGCAAAGACCATCAACGGCCCGATCAGGATCAGGGTGTTGAGCAATAGCAGCAGGGTGACGAAACAGCCGGTGAGCAGGCGGCGCATAAGCAACTCTATGAAGGCGGATGGGCGCGCCATGATAAGTGGCTTCGGGCGACAGGCCAAATCGGCAGTGACGAATGTTTCACCTTTTAACCCTTAAGATCAAAAGATCGCAGCCTTCGGCAGCTCCTACCCGATCGCTGTAGGAGCTGCCGAAGGCTGCGATCTTTTGATCCTGATTGAGCCGAACGAATTCAAAGGCCACGGTCTAAAATCCCGTTGCCCAACTCCCCAAGGAAGCCCTCTACGTGAAATCCCTCCTTGCACTGTTTGCCCTCGTCGCCCTGCCGGTCATGGCCGCCGAACCGACCCTGTACGGGCGTTATGAATACATCGCGCTGCCGGAAATCGGTGGTGAGGTGCTCAAGGCCAAGATGGACACCGGCGCGCTGACCGCCTCGCTGTCGGCCAAGGACATTGAGACCTTCACCCGCGACGGTGAAAACTGGGTGCGCTTCCGCCTCGGCACCAAGGACGCCAGCAACAAAGTGTACGAGCACAAGATCGCGCGGATCAGCAAGATCAAGAGCCGCTCGGATGAAGAGGACGAGGGTGACAGCACCGAAGTCGCCAAACGCCCGGTGGTCGATCTGGAACTGTGCCTGGGCAACGTCAAGCGTACCGTTGAGGTCAACCTGACCGACCGCAGCAACTTCAACTACCCGCTGCTGATCGGTGCCAAGGCCTTGCGCGAGTTTGGCGCCGCAGTGAACCCGGCGCGGCGTTTCACCGCCGACAAGCCAGACTGCTGAGTGGTCTCATTGACGTAACGTCAGGCTTGGGGCACCGTTCGCGCACTTAACCCATGGGCTCGGACGCCATGCCTCATATCCTGATTGTCGAAGACGAAGCGGCGATTGCCGATACGCTGATTTTTGCCCTGCAGGGCGAGGGGTTCACGACCACGTGGCTGAGCCTTGGCGCCGCGGCGCTGGAACATCAACGGCAGACCCCGGCCGACTTGATCATTCTCGATATCGGCCTGCCGGACATCAGCGGTTTCGAAACCTGCAAGCAGCTGCGGCGCTTCAGTGAAGTGCCGGTGCTGTTCCTCAGTGCCCGGGACGCCGAGATCGACCGGGTGGTGGGGCTGGAGATCGGCGCCGACGATTACGTGGTCAAGCCGTTCAGCCCGCGTGAGGTGGCGGCGCGGGTACGGGCGATTCTCAAGCGCATGGCGCCGCGTCCTGCGGTTGAAGCGTCCTCGACGCTGTTTCGCATCGATGCCGAGCGTGTGCAGATCGTCTATCGGGGACAGCCGTTGAGCCTGACCCGCCATGAATTTCGCCTGTTGCAATGCCTGCTCGAACAACCGCAGCGGGTGTTCAGCCGCGAGCAACTGCTCGACGCGCTAGGCGTTGCCGCCGACGCCGGCTACGAGCGCAGCATCGACAGCCACATCAAAAGCGTGCGCGCCAAATTGCGTCTGGTGCGGGCCGACGCCGAGCCGATCCAGACTCATCGTGGCCTCGGTTACAGCTACAGCCCGGGGCACAGTTGATGTCGCTGGGGCTGCGGATTTTTCTGGTGTATGTGCTGTTTGTCGGCCTGACCGGTTACTTCGTGCTCAACACGGTGATGGAAGAAATCCGCCCCGGTGTGCGTCAGTCCACCGAAGAAACCCTGGTTGACACCGCCAACCTGATGGCGGAAATCCTGCGTGATGATTTCAAGGCCGGCACGCTCAGCGAGAACCGCTGGCCCGAGTTGTTGCGTGCCTACGGCGAACGCCAGCCGCAGGCGACCATCTGGGGGTTGCCGAAAAATCAGGTCAACCATCGCATCTACGTCACCGACGCCAAAGGCATCGTGGTCCTGGATTCCAGTGGCGTGGCGGTCGGGCAGGATTACTCGCGCTGGAACGACGTCTACCTGACCCTGCGCGGCGCATACGGTGCGCGCTCAACCCGCAGCGATCCGAACGACCCGGCGTCGTCGGTGATGCACGTCGGCGCGCCGATCCGCGACAACGGCAAAATCATCGGCGTGGTCACCGTGGCCAAGCCCAATAGCTCTTTGCAGCCTTACGTCGATCGCACCGAGCGGCGTTTGCTGTTTTACGGGGCCGGGCTGATCGGCCTTGGCCTGCTGTTCGGTGCCTTGCTGTCGTGGTGGCTGAGCCGCGCGTTGCACCGTTTGACCGGTTACGCCAAAGCGGTCAGTGAGGGGCGCCGGGTGGAGGTGCCGCATTACCGTGGCGGCGAACTGGAGCAACTGGCCACGGCGGTGGAGCAGATGCGCACCCAACTGGAAGGCAAGGCTTACGTCGAACGCTACGTGCACACGCTGACCCATGAATTGAAGAGTCCGCTGGCGGCCATTCGCGGTGCCGCGGAGTTACTGCAGGATGAAATGCCAGCGATTCAGCGCCTGCGCTTTGTCGGCAACATCGACAGTGAAAGCGCGCGGATGCAGCAGTTGATCGAGCGCCTGTTGAATCTGGCTCAGGTGGAACAGCGCCAGGGTCTCGAGGAGCGCGTGGCGGTGCCGCTGGCAGCGCTGGTCGATGAACTATTGCGCGCGCAGGCAGCGCGGGTCGAAGGCCGGCGGCTCACGGTCGAGCAGACCATTGCGCCGGATCTGACGCTGATCGGCGAGCCGTTTCTGCTGCGTCAGGCGCTGGGCAATCTGCTGGACAATGCAGTGGATTTCACCCCGATCGCCGGGTTGCTGCGTTTCAGTGCCGAACGTGTCGGGGAGCAGGTCGAGTTGCGCGTGTTCAACGAAGCCGCCCCGATTCCCGATTACGCCTTGCCGCGCTTGAGTGAGCGGTTTTATTCGTTGCCGCGTCCGGACAGTGGGCGCAAGAGCACCGGGTTGGGGCTGAACTTTGTTGAAGAGGTGGTGAAGTTGCATGGTGGGTCGATGCAGATTCGCAATGTCGAGAGCGGTGTGGAAGTGATTTTGCGCCTGCCTTGAAAGCGTAAAAAAGATCGCAGCCTTCGGCAGCTCCTACATGGGATTGCGTTCCCCTGTAGGAGCTGCCGAAGGCTGCGATCTTTTGATCTTTCCACACAAACTCCACAATCGCCCCATATTCCTCCCACACAGCCCAACCAGACTCTGCCCCATCCAAACAGGGAGAGTCCCATGAACAAGAATCTGACCATAAAGCTCGGGGCCATTGCCCTGTTGATCCTGCTGTTGCTGATCCCGCTGCTGATGATTGACGGCATCATCGACGACCGCCAGCAACTGCGCGACGGCGTGCTCGAAGACATCGCCCGCAGTTCCAGCTACAGCCAGCAACTGAGCGGGCCGGTGATGGTGGTGCCGTATCGCAAGGTGGTACGCACCTGGAAGACCAACGAGAAAACCAATCAGCGCTATGAAGAGCTCGGCGAGGAACGCGGTCGTTTGTACTTTCTGCCGGAGCGCTTCGAGCTCGACGGCCAGGTGCAGACCGAGCTGCGCGCCCGGGGCATTTACCAAGCGCGATTGTTCCATGCTGACAATCGCATCAACGGGCATTTCTCCTTGCCGGCGCAGTTAGGCATCAAAGAAGACTTTGCCGATTACCAGTTCGACGCGCCGTTTCTGGCGGTGGGCATCAGTGATATTCGCGGCATTGAAAACGCGCTGAAACTGGAACTCGACGGCCAGCGTCTGGACTTTGTGCCTGGCACCCAGGTGGGCTGGCTCGGCGAAGGCGTGCGGGTCATGTTGCCGACACTGGACACCCGTAACGCCACGGAGCTGACCTTCGGTTTCGACCTGCGTCTGCAAGGCACCGGTTCGTTGCAAGTGCTGCCGGTGGGCAAAACCAGCCGCGTCAGCCTGGCGGCGAACTGGCCGCACCCCAGCTTCATCGGCAACTTCCTGCCGGGCAAACGCGAGATCAGTGATCAGGGTTTCAGCGCCGATTGGCAGACCTCGTTTTTCTCCACCAACCTGCAAGAAGCGATGAATCGCTGTGTGATGGGCAATGATTGCGAGGCGTTCAACGGGCGCAGTTTTGGCGTGAGTTTCATCGACCCGGTGGATCAGTACCTGAAGAGTGACCGTGCGATCAAATATGCGTTGTTGTTTATTGTCCTGACCTTCGCCGGTTTCTTCCTGTTCGAGGTGCTCAAGAGTCTGGCGGTGCACCCGGTGCAATACGCGTTGGTCGGGGTGGCGCTGGCGTTCTTCTACCTGTTGTTGCTGTCGCTGTCGGAGCACATCGGCTTTGCTTTGGCCTACCTGTTGTCGGCCAGTGGTTGTGTGTTGTTGATCGGATTTTATGTCTGTCACGTGCTGCACAGCGTGCGCCACGGCCTGAGTTTTTCCGCGGGATTGGCGGCGTTGTATGGCCTGCTGTATGGCCTGCTGAGCGCCGAGGACTATGCGCTGCTGATGGGGTCGCTGTTGCTGTTCGGCCTGCTCGGGGTGTTCATGGTGCTGACGCGCAAACTCGATTGGTACGGGATCGGGCAGAAACCGGCCAGGCCGCTGGCGTTTGATGTGGAGGCGATGCAATGAGCGGGTTGGGATTGCGTGAAGATCAGCGAGAGGTGGAGGTTTTGGTGACGCTGATTGTTGCAGCACTGCCGCCGCAACCCAGGTGGTGCCATCGCTGGCAAGCCAGCTCCCACAGGATTTGTGCTGAAACAGAGGGTTCTGTCATACCCAAAGCCATTGTGGGAGCTGGCTTGCCAGCGATGAGGCCAGAACAGGCTCCGCCGATTTAAGGCTTGGGCAGGGTGGCGACCATGGACGGTCGCTGACTCACATTAAAGAACCAGTTGGCCAGTTGTGGATTGGCGCTGCGCCAGTCCAGATCCGGATGACGCAGATCAAGGTAACCCAGCGCACAAGCGACGCTGATGGCGGCCACGTCGAAATGGCTGGTCAGCTCGGCGATGGCGTCACTTTCCAGATAGGCCAGGGCGCGGCGGATCTTCTCGCGCTGGGCCTCGAGCCATTCGTCCCAGTGTTTTTCCGGGGCGCGCAATACCAGTTCGTAACGCACCATCACCGAGGCGTCCATGATCCCGTCGGCCAGCGAGGCCAGGGTCAGACGCCGCCAGCGGGCCGAACCTTCGCGAGGGATCAGTGGATTGCCGACGTGTTGCTGGTCGAGGTATTCGAGGATCACGCGGCTGTCATGGATCACGCTGCCGTCGGCCAGACGCAGGGCCGGGATCTTGCCCAGCGGGTTGTCGGCGTTGAGCGCAGCGTCCGGGCTGACCGGGCTGAGCACGCAGTCTTGCAGAGCGACGCGATCCTGCTGGCCGGTCTCATGCAGCAGCACCATCACTTTGCGCACGAACGGGGAGAGCGTGTTGTGGAACAGGGTCATGCTGGGGGCGGACATTGGCAAACCTCGGTGGTCATCGAAGAACAGCAGGTTAGCCGTAGGAGCTGCGGAACGCTGCGATCTTTTGATCTTGATATTAAAAAAAGGATCAAGAGCAAAAGATCACAGCATTCGCAGCTCCTTCAGGTGTTCAGTTTCGCGGCAACAAACCTCTAATGGCCAGATACGCCGGAACGCCCAGCCCGATCCAGCTCAACGCATCCCAGATTCCATCGCCCAACAACGCCGCAAACAACCCCGCCGCACTCAGCAGCGCAATCACCAGCGGCGTGCTGAAGACCTTCCAGAAATTACTCTGACGCGGCTTCATGCGGCAGCCTCCACCGTCACCGGTTTCGCCGCTTTACGCCGCACCATCCACAGATACACGCCACTGCCAAGGACGATGATGGTCAGCACGTCGAGGGTCGCCCAGAGGATTTTCATCGGCATGCCGCCGTAGTCACCGAAGTGCAATGGCTGCGACAGGCCCATGGCGTCCATGTACCACGGGCGCTCGGCCACGGCGGTGACCTGCAGGGTGCCGGCGTCGATCAGCACCGGCGTCAGCAGGTGCGAGGTCAGGTGCGTGCCGCCCTTCATGAACACCGCGTAATGATGCTCGCTGGAAAACCGCGTGCCGGGGAAGGCGATGAAGTCCGGGTTCATCCCCGGCGCCACGTCCCGGGCGATGTCGAGCAGGCGGGTGGCCGGGGCCAGTCGGGTCAGCGGCGGGGCATCGCGGTAGGGCGCGACCATGGCGGTCAGCGAGTCATTGCGCCACGCGGCGATGATCAGATCGGCACAGGCGCTGATCACTCCGGTGACACCGACCACCAGCGCCCAGGTCAGCGTAACCACGCCGATCAGGTTGTGCAGGTCGAGCCAGCGCAGCCGGGAGGACTTGTCCTGGCGCACGGTGCCGAACTGCAAGCGGCGCATGAACGGCAGGTACAACACAGTCCCCGAAATGATCGCGACCACGAACAGCAAACCCATGAACGCCAGCAGCAACTTGCCCGGCAGGCCGGCGAACATGTCCACATGCAGGCGCAGGATGAACAGCATCAGCCCGCCATTGGCTGACGGGGTTTCCAGCGCTTCACCGGTGCGCGCATCGAGCATGAACGTGTGCGACGAGTTCGGTTCGGTACCGGCGGTTTTCGCCATGATGGTCAGCACGGCGTTGGGCTCGTCGTCCTCGAAACCGAAGTACTGCACCACTTCGCCGGGACGATGCTTTTCTGCGGCCTCGACCAGTTGCGCCAGGTTCAGGCGCGGGGTGTCGGCGGGCATTTCGCGCACTTGCGGGGCATCGCCGAGCAGGTGCTCGATCTCGTGATGGAAAATCAGCGGCAGACCGGTCAGTGCCAACAGCAGCAAAAACACGGTGCAGATCAGGCTGGTCCAGGTGTGGATGAACGACCAGCGGCGAATTGTTTTACTTTTCATTTCATGACCTTCAAAAACACCGAAGCCGTCCACGGGGGACGGCCTGGTGACAGGACCTGTTTCAGCTCAAGCGATTACCACTTGTAGGTGGCGCTGGCGACGACGCTGCGCTGGTCGCCGTAGTAGCAATAGAAGCCGTCGCAGGTGGAGATGTAGTCCTTGTCGAACAGGTTGGTGGCATTGACCGCGACCGATGCACCTTTGAGGCTGTTGTCCAGGCGGCCGAGGTCGTAGTGCACGGAGGCATCGAACACGGTGTAAGCATCGGCCTTGCCCAGCCAAGTGTTGCCCTGATCGCCGTAGGTGTTGCCGGTGTAACGCACGCCACCGCCGATACCGAAGCCGTCGAGTACGCCGTTGTGCCAGGTGTAATCGGTCCACAGCGAGGCCTGCTGGTTCGGCATCAGCTGCAGGCGGTTGCCTTTGTAGTCGCCTTTCTGCACTTCGGACTTGGCCAGGGTGTAGGCGGCAATCACTTTCAGGTTATCGGTGACGTCCGAGGTCGCCTCCAATTCCAGGCCTTTGACTTTCACTTCGCCGGTCTGGCTGGTGATCGGGGTGTTGCCGACGGTGGTGGTGACTGCGACGTTTTTCTGCGTCAGGTCATACACGGCGGCGGTCAGCAGGGTCTTGCTGCCCGGTGGCTGGTACTTGACGCCCATTTCCCACTGCTTGCCTTCGGTCGGCTTCAGCGAACCGGTGGAGGAGGCGTCGGCGCCGGTGGTGGGCTGGAAGGATTCGGCGTAGGAAATGTACGGGACGAAGCCTGAGTCGAACACGTAGCTGAGCGCTGCGTTACCACTGAAGTTCTTGTCGCGCTGGGTGTTGGTCGCGTCGGCCTTGTTGAAGAATTTGGTGCCGGTGTGGACCCAGTCTTCACGACCGCCCAGTGTCAGGCGCCATTGGTCGAGGGCCATCTGGTCCTGCACGTAGAGGCCGGTCTGGTAGGTCTTCTGGTCGTAGTCGTAATACGCGGTCGAGCGATCCGGACGAACGATCGGCTGGCCGTAGATCGGCTTCAGCACGTTGGTTTTCAGACCGTCACCGTAGATCGACAGGTAGTTGGTGTTGCTGCGCTGGTGATCCAGCCCCAACAGCACGGTGTGGCGAATGTCACCGGTGGCGAAGTCGGCCTGGAAGTTGTTGTCCACCGCGAACTGGCTGATGTCTTCGTCAACGCTGGTGCTGGTGCGCCCGACGTTGCCTTGATCGTCCACCTGGGTGTACGGGTAAGAACCGACGGTCAAGGCCTGGAACGACAGATCCGACTTGGTGTAACGCAGGTTCTGCTTGAACTGCCAGACATCGTTCAGCCGGTGTTCAAACGCATAACCGAGCGCGTAGTAGGTGCGGTCGTAGTATTCCCAATCCGGGTCGCCGAGATTTTTGTGGTGCGAGACGCTACCGAACGGCATGTCGATCTTGGTGCCCTGCACCGGCAGGAACTGGCTGGTAATGCCGGTATCGTCGCGGGTGAACTGGCTCAGCAGGGTGAACCTGGTGTCGTCGTCGATGTTCCAGGTCAGGCTCGGCGCGATGTTGTAGCGCTTGTTTTCGATGTGATCGATCTGCGTGTCGCTGTCGCGCACCACACCGCTGATGCCGTAGAGAAACTGGCCGGCGTCGTCGATCTTGCCGGTGCTGGCGAAGTTGATCTGGCGATGGTTGTCGCTGCCGTACTGCAACTGGATTTCGCTGCTGGCGTCGCTGCTCGGGCGCCTGCTGACCATGTCCAGCAGGCCGCCCGGCGGGGTCTGGCCGTAGACGGAAGAGGCCGGGCCGCGCAGCAGGGCAAGGCGATCGAGGTTCCAGGTTTCCTGTTTCGGGTTGGCGTACACGCCTTTTGGCAGTGGCAGGCCATCGAGGAACTGGGTCGGCTCGAAGCCACGCACGCGCAGCCAGTCGGCGCGGGTGTCGCTGCCGTAGCTGCTGGCGGTAATGCCCGGCATATAACGCACGGCGTCATCGAGGCTGTGCACGCTGCGGTCGTCCATTTGCTGACGGGTGGCGACCGAGATCGAGCGCGGTGCTTCGACCAGCGCGGTGTCGGTCTTGGTGCCGGCGGCGGTGCGGGTGGCGGTGTAGCCTTCGACCGGGCCCCAGGCCGTTTCCAGGTTTTCCACGCCGATCACGGCGGTTTCCGGCAGCGCCAGTGTCCCTTCAGGCACGGCAACCAGGCTGTAGGTGCCCGTGCTGCTTTGTTCCAGTTGCAGACCGGTGCCTTGCAGCGCTGCGCGCAGAGCGCCGGCGGCGTCGTATTGCCCGTTGACCGGCGCCGAGGTCTTGCCCGCCGCCAGCGACGGATTGAGCGACAGCGCGAGGCCACCCTGGCTGGCGATCTGGTTCAGCGTCGTCGACAGCGGCGCCGCCGGCAGGTTGTAGGCACGCACGCTGGACGCCTGTTCAGCGGCGAGCAACGGGTTGCTGATCAGCGGCGCGCTGAGGGCAATGGCAACGGCCAGCAGACTGGGGCGCAACAAGGTGTCTAGCGAACGGGACATGCGAAGGCTCCTGAATGGAAATATTTCTCAATTGCCTGTGTGCCGGACGAGAATTGAAAAGTGATAGGGCTGGATGAAAATAATGTCGATTAACTGAAAAGTGACTGAGAACCTGTGGCGAGGGAGCTTGCTCCCGCTGGAGCGCGAAGCGGTCCCTGCTGTCTTTCAGATAAATCGCATTGACTGCTTTGACGACTGCTGCGCAGCCGAGCGGGAGCAAGCTCCCTCGCCACAGAGTTCGGTCGCTCTTAAGGTTTGGTATCAGCCTTGGCCACCGTGACCCAATACGGGGTGTGCTGCTCGATCTGTACCGGCAGGCTCGGCAGCAGGGCGCTTAGGGCCTTGTCGGTGTCGTGCAGCGGGAAACTGCCGGTGATGCGCAGGTCAGCGACTTCCGGCGCCACGCCCAGATGCCCTCGGCGATAACGACCCAGTTCATGCACCAGGTCTTCCAGTCGCGCGTTGTCCACCACCAGCATGCCGCGGGTCCAGGCATCGGCGCCGGGCGTGAGCGCGGCGACCGCGTCGAGGCCGTCATTGCGGATCAACACCTGCTGGCCTTCGCGCAGGATCTGTTCTTCAGGATGGCTTTGCGGATGCGCCGCCACCGCCGATTGCAGGACGCTCAGACGCGTGCCCTGGTCTTCACGCTTGACCAGAAACCGTGTCCCCAATGCGCGCATGCTGCCTTCGCGGGTTTCGACGATGAACGGCCGCGCATCACCGTGACCGGTCTCGACCATGATCTCGCCTTCCTGCAATACGATCAGCCGCTGCCTGGCATCGAAGCGCACATCTACCGCGCTGTGGGTGTTGAGATTGAGCACGGTGCCATCGGCCAGCCGCACCGTGCGCTGTTCGCCGGTGGCGGTGCGTTGATCGGCGAGCCAGTAATCCAGCGGCAAGTAGCGATCACCGGCAAACAACGCCAGACCGACGAGTGCCAGCACGCTGGCCAATCCGCTGCCGAGCTTGCGCACACGCCGCCGAATGCCTTCGCGCGATTGCAGCAAGGCCGCGCGGGCCGGGCCGTTGGCGACGCTGAAGCGCTGATCGAGCATGCCCAGTTGGCGCCAGGCGCGGGCGTGTTCTTCATGGGCCGCGTGCCACTTGGCGAACTCTTCGCGCTCCAGCGGACTGCCGGAATCCAGCGACAACTGCCAGGCAATCGCCGCGTCCAGCACCTGAGCCGAGACCGGTTTGGAACTGGCCGGGTTCATGTCGGCTCACCGTACAGGGCGATGTAGCACTGGCGAATGCCTTGCGCGAGGTACTGCCGCACGCGGGGCACCGAGACGCCAAGCTTCTCCGCGATCTCGGCATGGCCGAGGCCGTCGAGGCGGTTATAAAGAAACGCGGCGCGGGCCTTGGTCGAGAGTTTGCCGAGCAGTCGGTCGATGGCCTTGAGGTCCTCGAGGATCAACTGCTGTTCCTCCACCGAAGGTTGTTCGCCTTCGGGGATCAGCATCAACTCTGCGAGGTAGGCTTGCTCCAGCGCGGCGCGGCGGAAGTAGTCGAACAACAGGCCCTTGGCGATCGCCACCAGAAACGCCCGGGGTTCGCGCGGAGTCAGCAGTTGATCGCGACCGAGCAGGCGCACGAAGGTGTCCTGGCTCAGGTCTTCGGCCCGTTGCGGGCACGCCACATTGCGCCGCAGCCAGCTCAGTAGCCAACCGCGATGGTCGCGATACAACGCACCGACGATTTCACTGTGAGGGCTTGGGACTGACGACACCAGACGCACCGATTGGGAAATGTTAACCAACGAGAATTGTTCGCGATTCTCGCAGAGGTGGGAATGGTTAGCAATTGGCCACTGGTCAGATGGAACGTTTGGATAGCCCCTGTGGAGCTGCCGCAGGGGGATATGGTTCGGCCGGAAATCTAGAAGGAGGGCGCCTGCTGACGGCGTTTCCATTGACTCAAGCGCTGCTGCAAATTCAACGGACTATGAATCTGCTGCTGCCGCGCCCGGCTGAACAGGATCAACGCCAGCTCCGCCGTGGCCAGCGCATCGGCGCTCGCGTTGTGCCGCTCGAACACCTCAAGCCTGAACCAGTCGATCCATTCATCCAGCCCGGCCTCGCGAATATTCGCCTGCGGGCACAACAGCGGCGCCATGTCCGCGACATCCAGAAACACGTTCTGCAGCTTGTAGCCCAGGTGTTCCTTCAGTGCGCGTCCGAGCATGTGCTGATCGAAGGGCGCATGAAACGCCAGCACCGGACTGTCGCCGATAAACTCCATGAGTTCCAGCAGCGCTTCGGCCGGGTCGCTGCCGGCGGCAATCGCGTTCGGCCCCAGGCCATGAATCAACACACTGGGGCTGAGCTTCAGCTCCCGGCATTGCAGGGTGCGTTCGAACTGCTGGCTGAAGTCGATTGCGCCGTCCTCGATGACCACTGCACCGATCGACAGCACGCGATCCTTGTTCAGGTTCAGCCCGGTGGTTTCCAGATCGAGCACCACCCAGCGCTGCTCGCGCAGGCTGCATTCTTTCAGTTCGCCAATGGTCGACAGTTTTGCCAGGCGCTGTTGCAGGTCTGCCGACAGCAGTGGGCTGGCCGGCCGCAGCCACGAAAACAGGCTCATAACTGATACCGCAAGGCCAGGCTGCTTTGCAGGCGCTGCGCCTGGCGCAGCGACTCACGCAGGATGCGCCGGTCCAGATGGTTGAGGCTGTCCGGGTCGACGCGGTTGGACCACGGCAGATTCTCACGGGTCTGGATCTGATGCTGCTGCATGCGCGTCTGTTGGATGAAGTGGTAGGCCTCTTCATACGCCGCGCCGTCGAGCCGTTCGATGACTTGTTTTTCGACCAGCTGACGCAAGCGTTCGAGGGTGTTGTTGGTTTCGATGCCATGCGCCAGCGCCAACAGGCGTGCACCGTCGACGAAGGGCGTCAGGCCCTGGACCTTGAGGTCGAGGGTGGCTTTCTCGCCGTTTTTGCGCGCCAGCACAAACTCGCGGAAACGCCCCACGGGCGGGCGATTGCGCAGCGCGTTCTCGGCCATCATGCGCTGGAACAAACGGTTGTCGCCGACCTGGTCGAGAATCCCGCGGCGCAGTTGCGCGCAGCCTTTCTCGTCACCCCAGACCACCCGCAGGTCGAAATAGATGCTCGAACCGAGCAGGTTCTCCGGCGTCGCCTCGCGAATGAACGCTGCAAAGCGTCGCGCCCATTCTGCCCGGGACAGGCACAGCTCGGGGTTGCCGGCCATGATGTTGCCCTTGCACAGGCTGAAGCCGCACTGCGCCAGACTCTGGTTGATCTGCTGGGCGATCGGCAGCAGCTTGCCGCGAATCTCCGCCGCCTGCGCCGCGTCCCTCGCTTCGAAGAGAATGCCGTTGTCCTGATCGGTGTGCAGCGTCTGTTCGCGCCGGCCCTCACTGCCGAAACACAACCAACTGAACGGCACGCCGGGGTCACCTTTTTCGGCGAGGGTCAGTTCGATCACCCGGCACACGGTGTGGTCGTTGAGCAGGGTGATGATGTGAGTGATCTGCGTCGAAGACGCACCGTGAGCCAACATGCGTTCGACCAGTTGGCCGATCTCGCCGCGCAGACTCACCAGTTGCTCGATGCGCTGGGCACTGCGGATGGTCCGGGCCAGATGCACCAGATCGACCCGTTGCAGGGAGAACAGATCGCGCTCGGAGACCACGCCACACAAGCGCTGATCCTTGACCAGACAGACGTGGGCGATGTGCCGTTCGGTCATGGCGATCGCCGCGTCGAAGGCGCTGTGATCCGGCGACAGAAAGAACGGCGAGCAGGTCATGTGGCGCTCGATGGCTTCGCTGAAATCACCGCTGCCATTGGCGACCACTTCGCGCAGATCGCGCAGGGTGAAGATCCCCAGCGGCGCCTTGTGTTCATCCACTGCGACGATGCTGCCGACTTGTTGCTCGTGCATCAGCTTCACTGCTTCGCGCAGTGGCGTGTCGGGGCTGCAGGTCACCGGATGGCGCATCGCCAATTCGCCGAGGCGGGTGTTCAGCGAATACTGGGTTCCGAGGGTTTCCACGGCTTTCTGCTGGACTTGCTGGTTGACCTGATCGAGCAGGCTGCTGACCCCGCGCAGAGCGAAATCGCGGAAACTGCCGGACAGGGCAAACAGCTTGATGAACGCCGGTTTGTTCAACTGCAGACAGAAGGTGTCTTCGCCGGCCAGGTGTTCGGTGCGGGTGGCCCGTTCGCCAATCAGTGCGGCCAACGGGAAGCATTCTCCGGTGGTGATCTCGAAGGTGGTTTCGGTGCCGGGCCGGGTGATGTGCTGACGCTCGCCGATCACGCGGCCCTGTTTGACGATGTAGAAATATTCGACCGGCCCGTCGGCAGGTTTGATGATGCTTTCGCCCTGGCCATAGAAGCGCAGCTGACATTGCTCCACCAGAAAAGCCAGGTGAGCGTGTTCCATCTGATTGAAAGGCGGGAAGCGCTGGAGGAATTGCAGGGTGCCCTGAATGTTCTGCAACACCGCGGTCTTCCCTGCCTGGGTGAAGGCGTCCGCTTTACTCATAACCATTACCGCAGTCTTTTTTGAATTGTTGTTGTCGGATCGTTGCAGCCATGGTCGGCCCCTGCGTGCAGGGTGCCCATTGGACGTAAGTCTAGGTTGGGGTTGCCGTTCGGCACATTTGGGAAGAACCCTACAAAAACAGTCGGAAATTCTCGCGTCAGCCTCTTGGAAAAAAATCCGACGAAGTGCACATTGAAGCTGTGCTTAGCGATGTCTGACGACTGTGCCAGGTGACTGAATTGAAAACGTAGAGAGTGCCATGTCCGACCACGATATTTTGAGCGACGCCGAGCGTGAAGCGCTCAGCGCTGTCATGCTCGAACCCGACTTGCCGCCGCAGCGTGTGCTGATCGTCGATGACGACAAGGACGCCCGGGAGCTGTTGTCGGAGATTCTCGCGTTGGACGGTATTCACTGCATGACCGCCGCCAGCGGTGAAACCGCACTGAAGATGCTCGCGGAAAAACCCTCGATTGGTCTGGTGATCACGGATCTGCGCATGGGCAACGTCGATGGTCTGGACTTGATCCGCCAGGTACGCGAATCGGTGCGGGCAGCGATGCCGATCATCATTGTTTCCGGCGATGCCGATGTAAAAGACGCGATTGCCGCGATGCATCTGAGCGTGGTGGATTTTCTGCTCAAGCCGATTGATACGGCCAAGTTGCTGGGCCTGGTCAAACACGAATTGGGCATTGAGCCCTGACTTTTTGCAGATCAAGAGATCGCAGCCTTCGGCAGCTCCTACATGAGATCACTTGTAGGAGCTGCCGAAGGCTGCGATCTTTTGATTTTGCTTTCCAAAGAAAAAGCCCTGATCTCTCGACCAGGGCTTTTTCACATCAGCGCAAATTTACAGGCCGTTGGCCTTCTTGAACTCGCGACGACGACGGTGCAGAACCGGCTCGGTGTAGCCGTTCGGCTGTTTGGTGCCTTCGATCACCAGTTCGACCGCCGCCTGGAAGGCGATATTGCTGTCGAAGTTCGGTGCCAGCGGACGGTACAGCGGGTCGTTGGCGTTCTGCCGGTCAACCACCGGCGCCATGCGCTTGAGGCTTTCCATCACTTGCGCCTCGGTGACGATACCGTGGCGCAGCCAGTTGGCGATGTGCTGGCTGGAGATCCGCAGCGTCGCACGGTCTTCCATCAGGCCCACGTCGTTGATGTCCGGCACTTTCGAGCAACCCACGCCCTGGTCGATCCAGCGCACCACGTAACCGAGAATGCCCTGGGCGTTGTTGTCCAGTTCGTTCTTGATCTGCTCCGGCGTCCAGCTCGGGTTGACCGCCAGCGGAATGGTCAGGATGTCGTCCACCGAAGCGCGGGCACGCTTGGCCAGTTCGGCCTGACGGGCGAACACGTCAACCTTGTGGTAGTGCAGCGCGTGCAGCGCAGCAGCGGTCGGCGACGGTACCCAGGCGGTGTTGGCGCCGGCCAGCGGGTGAGCGATTTTCTGTTCGAGCATCGCTGCCATCAGGTCGGGCATCGCCCACATGCCTTTACCGATTTGCGCACGACCTTGCAGGCCGGTGCTCAGACCGATATCGACGTTCCAGTTCTCGTAGGCGCCGATCCACTTTTCGGCCTTCATGTCGGCCTTGCGCACCATCGGGCCGGCTTCCATGGAGGTGTGGATTTCGTCACCGGTGCGGTCGAGGAAGCCGGTGTTGATGAACACCACGCGCTCGCTGGCAGCCTTGATGCAGGCCTTGAGGTTGACCGTGGTGCGGCGCTCCTCGTCCATGATCCCGACTTTCAGCGTGTTGCGTTTCAGGCCCAGCACGTCTTCGATGCGGCCGAACAGCTCGTTGGTGAACGCCGCTTCTTCCGGGCCGTGCATCTTCGGTTTAACGATGTAGACCGAGCCGGTGCGGGTGTTCTTGCGCGAGGTGTTGCCGTTGAGGTTGTGCATCGCCGCCAGACAGGTCACCAGACCGTCGAGGATGCCTTCCGGCACTTCGTTGCCGTGCTTGTCGAGGATCGCATCGATGGTCATCAGGTGACCGACGTTACGCACGAACAACAGCGAGCGCCCTTGCAGGGTCAGTTCACTGCTATCGACCTTGGTGTAGGTGCGATCAGGGTTCATGGTGCGGGTGAAGGTCTGGCCGCCCTTGGCGACTTCTTCGGACAGGTCGCCCTTCATCAGGCCGAGCCAGTTGCGGTAGATCACCACTTTGTCGTCGGCATCGACGGCAGCCACGGAGTCCTCGCAGTCCATGATGGTGGTCAGTGCCGCTTCCATCAGAATGTCTTTGACGCCGGCGGCGTCGGTCTGGCCGACCGGGGTGCTGGCGTCGATCTGGATTTCGAAATGCAGACCGTGGTTTTTCAGCAGGATCGCGATCGGGGCATTGGCATCGCCCTGGAAACCGATCAGCTGAGCATCGTCGCGCAGGCCGGTGTTGCTGCCGCCCTTGAGGGAGACCAGCAGTTTGCCGTCAGCGATCTTGTAACCGGTGGAGTCGACATGAGAGCCGGCAGCCAGTGGCGCCGCTTCGTCGAGGAACGCACGGGCAAAGGCGATGACTTTGTCGCCACGCACCTTGTTGTAGCCTTTGCCTTTTTCCGCGCCACCGTCTTCGCTGATCGCGTCGGTGCCATACAGGGCGTCGTACAGCGAACCCCAGCGGGCGTTCGAGGCATTGAGGGCGAAGCGGGCGTTCATCACCGGCACCACGAGTTGCGGGCCGGCGGTGCGGGCGATTTCATCATCGACGTCTTGCGTCGTTGCCTGGAAATCAGCCGCTTCTGGCAGCAGATAACCGATTTCTTGCAGGAAGGCTTTATAGGCCACGGCGTCGTGCGCCTGGCCGGCGTGTTCCTGATGCCAGGCATCAAGACGAGCCTGGAAGTCATCGCGTTTGGCGAGTAGGGCTTTGTTCTTCGGCGCCAGGTCATGAATGACCTTGTCGGCACCTTCCCAGAATTTTTCGGCGGTGAGGCCGGTACCGGGAATGGCTTCGTTGTTCACGAAGTCGAACAGGACTTTGGCGACCTGCAGGCCACCGACTTGAACGTGTTCAGTCATTGCTTGCCTCACTCTGCTCAGCTATTTCGCTTTTCAGCTCTTCAATTTAACAATGAAGCCTCTGGCCATTTAAACCACAAACCTTCCGACCAGTACATGCCATTGCTGGCGGCTGGGCTGGGACCAATCAACGGCTTGGGGGCCTTGCTGACGGGGCTTTCAGGATTGCGAACGTGCCTTGGGCAGACATCGATCCAGCGTTATGTAGTGCGCGCTGCGGCATACTACATGATGAGTTGCGCTTGTGAAAATCAGACTAATTACGTCGTTCTGCGACCTCATGACGCATTGCGGTCACGTCGCGGAACGGGATGTTCTCAAAAAACCAACAGATTGTTCCAGTTAAATATAAAAAGTTGTACACATAAATGCTTTCTGCCTGCTATGGCATCCCCCTGCGGTGCACACTGCTGTAGTGAGGGGATTTATCCCCGATGGGTGGCGAAGCCGCCCCCTGCGCGCTGACAGGTAGACCGAGCTGACAGGGTTTACGGCTGCTGCGCAACCGATCGGGGATAAATCCCCTCGCCACAGGTTGCATCCAAAACCAGGACACAGGTCTGCTGCCTGGGCTGAATCAAACCCTTGCCTATACTTGCCTTTCTATAACAAAAGTCATGACAAGAGGGCTGCGCCATGGACCATCTCGTACTCACTGTCTTCGCCCCGGACAAGCCCGGGCAGGTCGAGCGCATCGCCCAATGCATCGCCGAGCATGGCGGTAACTGGCTGGAAAGCCGCATGTCACGGATGGCCGGGCAGTTCGCCGGGATTCTGCGGGTGGGCGTGCCGGCGGAGGCTTACGACGAATTAGTCGATTCCCTACAAGCACTGTCGGCGCAGGGCATTCGTGTGCTGATTGCCGAGAGCGGCATCGAGCAGTCCTGTACCTGGAAACCGATCGCCATGGAGCTGGTGGGCAACGACCGTCCGGGCATCGTGCGCGACATTACCCGTTTGCTCAGCGAGCAGGGGGTGAACCTCGAACGGCTGGTGACCGAAGTGCGCCCGGCACCGATGAGCAGCGAGCCGTTATTCCACGCCGAAGCAATTCTCGCGGTGCCGCTGACCCTGTCGCTGGACGTGCTGCAATCGCGCCTGGAAACCCTGGCCGATGATCTGATGGTCGAACTGGTGTTACGCACAGACGTTTAAGCGCCGCCAGGGTTATCCAGTTTTAACGTGCACCTGCCTGTGGATAACCTGTAGAGACCGGGCGCAACGCCACGCAGGCTGTGGCTTGCCGGGAACTGATCAAAAAACCGCCAGCATTCAGTGACTTGCGCACAAACGGCGGGGATCACGCTGTGGATAACCTTGGGAAGGAACGTTGCAGGCCACGAGAATCGTGGCCTGCAAAGCTTTGTGCGTTTTTTGATCAGCTGCGACGACGCAGACTGATCACCGCATCGACGCTATAAACGGCCAGACCTGCCCAGATAAAGATGAACGCGATCAGCGTGCTCGACGACAGATGCTCACCAAACAGCAACACCGCCTGCAGCAGCACCAGCGTTGGTGCCAGGTATTGCAGGAAGCCGATGGTGGTGTAAGGCAGGTGGCGCGTGGCAGCGTTGAAGCACACCAGCGGCACCAGTGTCACCGGGCCGGCGGCTACCAGCCACCAGGCTTGCGAGGTGGTCCAGAACTCCGGTTGCGCGCTGGTTGCGGTCTGGTTGAACAACAGCCAGGCAATGGCGATCGGCACCAGCATCCAGGTTTCCACTACCAGCCCCGGCAAGGCTTTGACCGGCGCCTGTTTGCGGATCAAACCGTAAAAACCAAAGGTCAGCGCCAGCACCAGCGACACCCACGGCAGACTGCCGACCTGCCACACTTGCTGCGCCACGCCGATGGCCGCCAGCCCCACGGCGATCCACTGCATGCGCCGCAGGCGTTCGCCGAGAATCAGCATCCCCAACAGCACGTTGACCAGCGGGTTGATGTAGTAACCGAGACTCGCTTCGAGCATGCGTCCGTTGTTCACCGACCACACGTAGGTCAGCCAGTTGGCCGCGATCAAGGTACCGCTCAGGGCCAGAATCGCCAGGCGTTTGGGGTTGTCGAGCAATTCACGCAACCAGCCCGGATGCTTCCACACCATCAGCAACAGGGCGCCGAACAGCGCCGACCACAGCACCCGGTGAATGATGATCTCGACAGCGGGTACTTCGGCGATGGCTTTGAAGTAGATCGGGAACAGGCCCCAGATGATGTAGGCACTCAGGCCCAGAATGTACCCGCGACGCGGGTTGGCGGCTTGCATGCAGAATCCTTGCTTAGGCAGCTAACAAAGGAGGGATTGTAAGGAGGTTTGTCGACGAATGCCGTAGCGCAATGATCAAGAAATTGTGAACGGCGGACAATTGTGGGAGCGAGCCTGCTCGCGAAGGCGTCGTTTCAGTCGACATCAGTGTTGATTGTCTGTCCGTATTCGCGAGCAGGCTCGCTCCCAGAAGGATTTTGGTGAATCAGAACAGCTTCAAGGGTTCTTCGTTGAGCGCCGAAAGCTGTTCACGCAGCGCCAACACCTGATCGCCCCAATACCGTTCGGTGCCGAACCAAGGAAAGCTGTGCGGAAACGCCGGGTCGTCCCAGCGCCGCGCCAGCCACGCGCTGTAGTGCATCAGCCGCAGGGCGCGCAGCGGTTCGATCAGCGCCAGTTCGCGCGGATCGAAGTCGTGGAATTCGTTGTAGCCATCCATCAGTTCCGAGAGCTGGCCGAGGCATTCCTGACGATCGCCCGCCAGCATCATCCAGATGTCCTGCACGGCCGGGCCCATGCGGCAGTCGTCGAGGTCGACGATGTGGAACATTTCATCGCGGCACATCATGTTGCCGGGGTGGCAGTCGCCGTGCATGCGGATGTTCTGGTGCGGCGTGGCGGCGTAGACGTCTTCGACACGCTTGAGCAAGTCGCGGGCCACAGACTCGTAGGCTGGCAGGAGGCTCTTGGGGATGAAGTTGCCTTCAAGCAATGTTGCCAGCGAGGCATGGCCGAAGTTCTGCACGCCGAGTGCTTCACGGTGTTCGAACGGCTTGGTCGCGCCGACTGCATGAATGCGCCCGAGCAACTGGCCGAGGCGATACAACTGATCGAGATTGCCCGGCTCCGGCGCACGGCCGCCGCGACGCGGAAACAGGGTGAAACGGAAACCGGCGTGTTCGTGCAGGGTCTGGCCGTTGTGGATCAGCGGCGCCACCACCGGGATTTCGACGTCGGCCAGTTCGAAGGTGAACTGGTGTTCTTCGAGGATGGCTTCGTTGGTCCAGCGTTGCGGACGGTAGAACTTGGCGATCAGCGGTTCGGAGTCTTCGATGCCGACCTGATAGACGCGGTTTTCGTAGCTGTTGAGCGCGAGAATGCGCGCATCGCTGAGGAAACCGATGCTTTCGACGGCATCGAGCACGAGATCGGGTGTAAGGGTTTCAAACGGGTGGGCCATGCTGACTCCTGCGCGCAGCAGGCTGCCGCGTCCGGCCCAGCATGGTAGCGCAGATGGCAGCGGGGGAGTGGGTTGGTGTCTGGTTGGACTTCTTCGCGAGCAGGCTCGCTCCCACATTTGGAATGCAATCCCCTGTGGGAGCGAGCCTGCTCGCGAAAGCGATTTGTCAGGCGCCGACGATTCCACCGTCCTCACGGGTAATCGCCATCACCGATGAACGCGGCTTGCCATTCGGCAGATGCTCGGGGAAGGTCGAACCACCGTTCTCGCCCGGGTGCTGAATCCCGACAAACAGGGTCTTCTGGTCCGGCGAGAAGCTGATCCCGGTGACTTCGCAACCAATCGGCCCGACCATGAAACGGCGAATCTCGCCGGTCTTGGGGTCGGCACAGAGCATCTGGTTGTTGCCCATCCCGGCAAAGTCGCCGGCATTGCTTGAGTCGCCGTCCGTCAGAATCCACAGGCGCCCGGCCTTGTCGAAGCCCAGCCCGTCGGGGCTGTTGAACATGTTCTGCGAGGTGATGTTCGACGAACCGCCCTTCGGCGTACCGGCATGGACGCCTGGATTGCCGGCGACCACAAACAGATCCCAGGCGAAGGTCTTCGAGGCGTGATCGTCGCGGTCGGTGCGCCAGCGCAGGATCTGCCCGTAGACGTTCTTCGCGCGCGGGTTCGGCCCGCCCACCGGCTGTCCGTCTTCGCCGCGCTTGGCGTTGTTGGTCAGGGTGCAATAAACCTGGCCGTCCTTCGGACTGACCACGATCCATTCCGGGCGGTCCATGCGCGTGGCGCCGACCACGCTGGCGGCGAGGCGGGCGTGGATCAGCACTTCGGCCTGATCGGCGAAACCGCTGCTGGCGTCGATGCCGTTCTTGCCATGGGTTAGTTCGATCCACTGGCCCTGGCCTTTCGGATGATCCGGGTTGCCGTCACCGGCATCGAATTTCGCCACGTACAAAGTGCCGTGGTCGAGGATGTTGCGGTTGGCCTTGGCGTTGCGGTGGTTGATGCGGTCGCGGCTGACGAATTTGTAGATGAACTCGCCCCGTTCGTCGTCGCCCATGTACACCACGGCGCGGCCGTCGTCGGTCTCGGCCAGTGCGGCGTTTTCATGTTTGAAGCGACCCAGCGCGGTACGTTTGACCGGGGTCGATTGCGGATCGAACGGATCGATCTCGACCACCCAGCCGTGACGGTTGAGCTCGTTGGGGTTCTTGGCCATGTCGAAGCGTGGATCGAACGGATGCCAGTTGATCTCGCGGCTGGCCGCCGACA
Source organism: Pseudomonas sp. 22189 (assembly GCF_052045635.1). NCBI lineage: Bacteria > Pseudomonadati > Pseudomonadota > Gammaproteobacteria > Pseudomonadales > Pseudomonadaceae > Pseudomonas > Pseudomonas sp. 22189. The sequence goes on along the minus strand of NZ_JBQEPG010000008.1, from coordinate 62,779 downwards.
CACCGTAACGCTTCTGCGCCGGGTCGAACTGCTGCTGGGCGTTACTGCTGCCAAAGCAGTCGGTGAAGTTTTCTTCGCAGGTCAGATAGGTGCCCCACGGTGTCTTGCCGTTGGCGCAGTTCTGGAAGGTGCCGAGGACTCTCTTGCCGTGCTTGTCGGCGGCCGTCTTCATCAGCTCGTGACCAGCCGCCGGGCCGCTGATGCGCAACGGCGAGTTGCCGTGGATGCGCCGGTTGTAACGCGAGCCCTGGACGAACTGCCATTGGCCGTTCTTGCTCTGCACTTCGATCACCGATACACCTTCGCAGGCCAGCGCCTTGCGCACGTCTTCGGCCGATTGCGGCATGCCGCCGTGCGGGTAGAGGTAGCGGTAGTTGGTGTATTCGTTGTTGATCGCCATCAACGCGCGGTTTCTGTCGTCGGGGAATTCGAACAGGCTCATGCCGTCGTTGTTGTCACCGAACTGCACTTCCTGTGCGACGGCGGTGCCATTGCCGCTCGGGTCGAACGCCGGGCCGTTCTTGTGCAATGGCTGACCCCAACTGATCAGCACCGAGGACTTGTAGCCCTTGGGCAGGCTGATGACGTCTGTGGTGGCGGCGGGAATGCTCTCGAAACCGAGCAGGCGGCTGTTGCCGGCGCTGATGCCGGTGGCCAGCGCGCTGCGACTGAGCAGGTTGCCGCCGAGGAACATGGCGGCGCCGCACAGCGCACCGGCGCTGATGAAACCGCGACGGCTGAGGCCGACCATTTTTTCCAGGTCTGTCGATTGGTTTTCTTCTAATAGGCTCACATCAGGCTCCCTGCTTGGTTTTGGCAGCCACCTTAATGAGCGTCGATTACGCTTTCGTTGCAGCGTTTGATTACAGTGGCGTGCCGATCAGCACATTGGACGGCGAAAACTGTACCTGTACCGGTTGCCCGACACTCAGCCCGCGGGTGCGCAGTTGCAGCGGCTCAGCCAGAGCGCAGAGCGTCTGGCCGTTGGGCAAAGCGATGCGCACTTCGCTGGGGCCGTCCTCGGCATCGAGAATGGCTTCGAGGGTGCCGCTTAGTAGATTGTGTCCAGATGTTGCAGCTTGGTCCGCCGCCAGCAGTTCAAGCCAGCCGGCCTTGATCAATGCCACCACTTCAGTGCCCGGTTGCAGTTCCAGATGCACGGTGCTGTCGTGGGTGATCTGTGCATTGATCCACAGGCCTTCAGCCAGTTCGAGGCGGATCATGTCATTGCGGCCCTGACCTTCGATGTTCACGACTTTGCCGTGCAGTTGATTGCGGGCGCTGGTTCTGAGCATCAATCGCCCGAGCAGATCCAGATCACTGGCGTCTTCAGCGGCTTCCAGTACCTGCGCCTGCAAGGCCTGCAGCTTTTGATAAAGGCGCAACACCCGCTCGCCTTCGCTGGACAATCTGGCGCCACCGCCGCCCTTGCCGCCGACCGCACGTTCCACCAGTGGCTTCTGCGCCAGGTTGTTCAGCTCATCAATCGCATCCCATGCCGCTTTGTAACTCAAACCGGCGCTTTTTGCGGCGCGGGTGATCGAGCCCTGTTCGGCAATGTGTTGCAGCAGGGCGATGCGCTGCGGACGGCGGACGATGTGCTGGGAGAGCAGGGTGGGCAGGGACATGGATGGGGGCTTTTTCACGGTGGCGGTGGGGGGAAATTGGCGGCTTGCAACGCCGGAGTCAAGCCTGACACATAACCCTGTGGGAGCGAGCCTGCTCGCGAAGGCGTCAGCATATTCAACGCTGATGATGACCGACACTGCGCTTTCGCGAGCAGGCTCGCTCCCACAATGGGATTGTGCTGACTTCAATTCCCTGGTTTTGGCGTGCGCGCCAGGCAATACACGTCAATCCGCGCTGCGCCTGCATTTTTTAGCAGTCGCGCCAATGCTTGGGCCGTGGCGCCGGTGGTCAGCACGTCATCGACCAATGCGAAGTGCCGACCTTTCACATCGGTGTCAGGGTTCAGCGCGAAGGCATGACGCAAATTGCGCTTGCGCGCCTTGGCGTCGAGATCCTGCTGGGCGCTGGTGTCGTGGACCCGCCGTAGCGCCTGTTCCTCAAAAGGCAGATCCAGCTGTTGGCTCAACCATCGCCCGAGCATCGCGGCTTGATTGAACCCGCGTTGGCGCAGTCGTTTGCTGGCCAATGGCACCGGCACCAACGCGTCGGGTCGTGGCAATCCCTCATCGAAGCGATGTTGCAGGTATTGTCCGGCAACATCGGCGAGCAGGTGACCAAACGGCCATTTCGCCTTGTGTTTAAAGCGTGTAATCAGACTGTCCACCGGGAAGTCATAGCGCCACGGCACGACCACCTGTTCGAACGCCGGCGGCTCTAGCAGGCACTCGCTGCAGGTCAGACCGACAGCCGGCATCGGCAACGCGCACGTCTGGCACTGGTCGCCGAGCCAGGGCAGCTCGGTTTCACAGGCGACGCACATTGGCAATTCTGCTTCTGCGGGCTCATCGCACAGCAAGCAGGTCTGTACGTTTTTTAAACAGATGTAAACCTGTTGTGCGTATCGTGGTTGACAGCGCATGACTCTTCCTTAAATATGCCGAACATCCGTGTCGCGCCTGTGGGTATTCCGTTCCCGCAGCCGCCAGCCAAGCATAACCAAGGAACTGCCCATGAGCGCCAGCACCTCTGCCACCCTGCGTCACGACTGGTCTTTAGCCGAAGTTAAAGCGCTCTTCGTACAGCCATTCAACGACTTGCTGTTCCAGGCGCAGACGGTGCACCGTGCACATTTCAACGCCAACCGGGTGCAGGTTTCCACGCTGCTGTCGATCAAGACCGGCGCCTGCCCGGAAGACTGCAAGTACTGCCCGCAGTCCGGTCACTACAACACCGGCCTGGAAAAAGAAAAGCTGATGGAAGTGCAGAAAGTCCTCGAAGAGGCTGCCCGCGCTAAGGCCATCGGCTCGACCCGTTTCTGCATGGGGGCCGCGTGGAAGCACCCGTCGGCCAAAGACATGCCGTATGTGCTGAAGATGGTCGAAGGCGTGAAAGCCATGGGTCTGGAAACCTGCATGACCCTTGGGCGTCTCGATCAGGAGCAGACCGAAGCGCTGGCCAAGGCTGGCCTGGATTACTACAACCACAACCTCGACACCTCGCCGGAGTTCTACGGCAGCATCATCACCACCCGTACTTACAGCGAGCGCCTGCAGACCCTGGCCTACGTGCGTGAGTCGGGGATGAAGATCTGCTCCGGCGGCATCCTCGGCATGGGCGAGTCGCTGGACGACCGCGCCAACCTGCTGATCCAGCTGGCCAACCTGCCGGAGCATCCGGAGTCAGTGCCGATCAACATGCTGGTGAAAGTGGCCGGTACGCCGCTGGAAAACGCCGACGACGTCGATCCGTTCGATTTCATCCGCATGCTTGCCGTGGCGCGCATCCTCATGCCGCAATCCCACGTGCGCCTGTCCGCCGGCCGCGAAGCGATGAACGAGCAGATGCAGGCGTTGGCATTCTTTGCCGGTGCCAACTCGATTTTTTACGGCGACAAACTGCTGACCACTGCCAACCCGCAGGCCGACAAGGACATGCAACTGTTCGCGCGTCTGGGTATTCAGCCAGAAGCCCGTGAAGAGCATGCCGATGAGGTGCATCAGGCCGCGATCGAGCAGGCGCTGGTGGAGCAGAAGAGCAGCGAGCAGTTCTATAACGCTGCGGTCTGATCACTTTACGGATTCCATGTAGGAGCTGCCGCAGGCTGCGATCTTTTGATCTTGTCTTTAAAAACAACATCAAAAGATCGCAGCCTGCGGCAGCTCCTACACAGTCATTTTTCAGATGTGAGGCCTGCATGTCTTTCGATCTCGCCGCACGCCTTGCTGCCCGCCGTGCTGAAAATCTCTATCGCCAGCGTCCGTTGCTCGAGTCCCCGCAGGGGCCTGAAGTGGTGGTCGACGGGCAGCCGTTGCTGGCGTTCTGCAATAACGACTACCTTGGTCTGGCCAATCACCCGCAGGTGATCGAAGCCTGGCGCGCCGGTGCCGAGCGCTGGGGCGTGGGTGGCGGAGCGTCGCATCTGGTGATCGGCCACAGCGGCCCGCATCACGCACTGGAAGAAGCGCTGGCTGACCTCACCGGCCGGCCGCGTGCGTTGCTGTTCACCACTGGCTACATGGCCAACCTCGGTGCGGTCACGGCACTGGTCGGGCAGGGCGATACGGTGTTGGAAGACCGCCTCAATCACGCCTCGTTGCTGGATGCCGGTCTGTTGTCCGGCGCGCGTTTCAATCGTTATCTGCACAACGACGCCGACAGTCTGGCCACGCGTCTGGAGAAAGCCACGGGCAACACGCTGGTGGTCACCGATGGCGTGTTCAGCATGGACGGCGACATTGCCGATCTGCCCGCGCTGGCCCGGGAAGCCAAGGCCAGGGGCGCGTGGCTGATGGTCGATGATGCCCATGGCTTCGGCCCGCTCGGCGCCAATGGCGGCGGGATCGTCGAGCATTTCGGCTTGAGTCAGGACGATGTGCCGGTGCTGGTCGGCACCCTCGGCAAGGCGTTCGGCACGGCGGGTGCTTTTGTCGCCGGCAGCGAAGAGCTGATCGAAAGCCTGATCCAGTTTGCCCGGCCGTACATCTACACCACCAGCCAGCCACCGGCGCTGGCCTGCGCAACGCTGAAAAGTCTGGAATTACTGCGCACGGAACACTGGCGTCGTGAACATTTGCAGACGCTGATCCGCCAGTTCCGCCACGGCGCCGAGCAGATCGGCCTGCAATTGATGGACAGCTTCACCCCGATCCAGCCGATTCTGATCGGCGATGCCGGTCGCGCCGTGCGCCTGTCGCAGATGCTGCGCGAGCGCGGCTTGATGGTCACGGCAATCCGTCCGCCGACCGTCCCGGCGGGCAGCGCACGCCTGCGCGTGACCCTGACCGCTGCCCACAGCGACGCGCAGGTGCAGCTATTGTTGGAAGGACTGGCCGATTGCTTTGCCCAACTGCCGCCGGAGCCAAGCCATGCGTGATCGTCTGATTCTGCTGCCGGGCTGGGGCCTTGGTATTTCGCCGCTGGAGCCTTTGACCGCAGCGTTACAGGGACTCGACGAGCATCTGTATGTCGAGATCGAGCCGTTGCCCGAGCTTGATTCGAGCGACTTGCAGGAGTGGCTCGACGATCTCGATGAACGTATTCCTCAGGATGTGTGGCTGGGCGGCTGGTCGCTGGGCGGCATGCTTGCCTCTGAGTTGGCAGCACGGCGCGGCGAGCGTTGCTGCGGTCTGCTGACGCTGGCGAGCAATCCTTCTTTCGTGGCCCACGAGCATTGGCCGAGTGCGATGCCGGACGAGACGTTCGATGCATTTCTTGCCGGCTGCCAGGCCGATCCGCGGCTGACCCTCAAACGGTTCTCGTTGTTGTGTGCTCAGGGCGCGCAAGAGCCGCGCGGCTTGTCGCGGCTGATGCTGGGCGGCGCGCCGAATGCGGCCCCCGAAACCTTGTTGGCCGGGCTGGAACTGCTCGCCCAACTGGATACCCGTGAAGCGTTGCAGGCGTTTCGCGGCCCCCAGTTGCACTTGTTCGCCGGGCAGGACGGTTTGGTGCCAGCGGAAGCGGCGGGGGCGTTGTTCGCGCTGTTGCCGGATATCGAAATTGGTCTGATCGAACAGGCCAGTCATGCGTTTCTTCTGGAAGACCCCCATGGCGTGGCGGGTGCGATCCAGGCTTTTCTACACGAGTGCGGTGATGACTGATTTGTCTCTTGTTGCGCTGCCCGGCGGCTTGCCCGACAAGCGCCAGGTCGCGGCCTCTTTCTCCCGTGCGGCGGCCAGTTACGACAGTGTTGCCGAATTGCAGCGTGATGTCGGCTCACAGTTGCTGCAGCGGTTGCCGGAAGATTTTCTGCCGTCGCGCTGGCTGGATCTTGGCTGCGGCACCGGCTATTTCACTCGCGCATTGGCCGAGCGATATGTCGAGGGGCAGGGTCTGGCACTGGATATCGCCGAGGGCATGCTCGGTCACGCACGGCCACTGGGCGGCGCGCAGCATTTCATCGCGGGTGATGCGGAGCGTCTGCCATTGCAGGATTCGACCTGCGAGCTGATCTTCTCCAGCCTCGCGGTGCAGTGGTGTGCGGACTTCGAATCGGTGCTCAGCGAAGCTTTTCGTGTGCTCAAGCCGGGCGGGGTTTTCGCGTTTGCTAGTCTTTGTGTCGGGACGTTGTACGAATTGCGCGACAGTTGGCGGCAGGTCGATGGGCTGGTGCACGTCAACCGCTTCCGCGAATTCGCCCGGTATGAGCAGTTGTGCGCCGCCAGTGGCTTGCGTTCGGTGAGTCTGCAGAATCAGGCGCATGTGCTGCACTACCCGGATGTGCGCAACCTGACCCACGAACTCAAGGCGCTCGGTGCGCACAATCTGAACCCCGGGCGGCCGGGTGGTTTGACCGGGCGGGCGCGGATCCTCGGCCTGATTGAGGCGTATGAACAGTTCCGTCAGCCGCAGGGATTGCCGGCGACTTACCAGGTGGTTTACGCGGTGTTGGAGAAACCCTTATGAGCGCAGCCTATTTCATCACCGGGACTGACACCGATGTCGGCAAGACCACCGTGGCAGCCGGATTGCTGCATGCTGCGCGCTCGGCGGGGCTGAGTACGGCGGCGGGCAAACCGGTGGCTTCGGGGTGCGAGGTAACCGCCAAGGGTTTGCGCAATGCTGATGCGTTGGCGCTGCTGGCCGAAAGCTCGGTGCCGCTGACTTATCAACAGGTCAATCCGGTCGCGTTCGAGCCGGCCATCGCGCCACATCTGGCGGCGCGCGAGGCGGGTATCGCGCTGACCGTGCAATCGCTGTTGGCGCCGATGCGCGAAATCCTGGCGCTGAATGCCGATTTCACCTTGATCGAAGGGGCGGGTGGCTGGCGGGTGCCGTTGGCGGATCAGGACAATCTGTCGGATCTGGCCATCGCGCTGAAGCTGCCGGTGATTCTGGTGGTGGGCGTGCGGCTGGGCTGTATCAGTCATGCCTTGCTGACGGCCGAGGCAATTGCCCGCGATGGCCTGCAACTGGCCGGTTGGGTGGCGAATATCATCGACCCGAAGACGTCGCGGCTGGAAGAGAATCTGGCGACGCTGGCCGAGCGGCTTCCCGCGCCGTGTCTGGGGCGGGTACCGAAACTTAAGTCGCTCAGCGCCGAGGCGGTGGCTGCCCACTTGCAACTCGATCTGCTGGACTAATGCTTTTGCTATGACAGGGCACTGTGCCATCAGTATTTTTGACGGGTGTTTTTCTGGCACCTCTGCTTCAATGGCAACCATTGATCCTTCCCAAGGATGAGAACTCCCATGGAAATCACCGGTAACACAGCTTTTTATGCGGGTTTGAGCACCATTCAAACCGGGCAGAATCGTGTCGATCAGGCCGCCAGCCAGATCGCCAATAATACGATCGAGCGTTCGGTTACCAGCCAGTCTTCCGAGGCGCAGATCGATCGCCTGCGCGGTATCGATCGCAGTCAGCAAATGGATCCGGGCAGCGCCATGGCCGAAATGGCTCAAGGCAAGTTTCAGGTGGAGCTGGGCACCAAGGTCGCCAAGGCTTCCGATGAAATGCTCGGTACGATCATTGATACGTTTGCCTGATTTTTTGTGGTCCCTGCCTGCTGAACGCCGCGCTTTGTCGCGGCGTTTTTCGTTGTAAGTCCTTCTCCCTCAACTAATCTTTTTTCATTGCCCGTGGCGCTTTGCAGCCCATGGCCGTTTGCTGTGTCCGGCGTTTGAAAAAAGTCATGACGAACGGCAAAAGATCGACGCTTGACAAGATTTCGGCGTAAACGTATGTTTCAAACAACTGTTTGACCGTCATAACAAATCAACACGGTCGTTCATTCCCGGTTACATCAGCAGAGGTTTATCGCTATGCCTGACTACAAGGCCCCCTTGCGTGATATTCGCTTCGTTCGTGACGAACTGCTCGGCTACGAAGCGCACTATCAGAGCCTTCCAGCTTGCTCCGAAGCAACGCCGGACATGGTTGACGCCATCCTCGAAGAAGGCGCCAAGTTTTGTGAGCAGGTATTGGCACCGCTGAACCGCGTGGGCGACCTCGAAGGCTGCACCTGGAGCGAGTCCGGTGTGAAAACCCCGACTGGCTTCAAAGAGGCTTACAAGCAATTCGTTGAAGGCGGCTGGCCGAGCCTGGCGCACGACGTCGAGCACGGCGGCCAAGGCCTGCCGGAGTCGCTGGGTCTGGCTGTGAGCGAAATGGTCGGTGAAGCCAACTGGTCGTGGGGCATGTACCCGGGCCTGTCGCACGGCGCGATGAACACCATCTCCGAGCACGGTACCCCTGAGCAGCAAGAAGCCTATCTGACCAAACTGGTCTCCGGCGAGTGGACCGGCACCATGTGCCTGACCGAGCCGCACTGCGGCACCGACCTGGGCATGCTGCGCACCAAGGCCGAGCCTCAGGCCGATGGCTCCTACAAGGTTTCCGGCACCAAGATCTTCATCTCGGCCGGTGAACACGACATGGCCGACAACATCGTCCACATCGTACTGGCCCGCCTGCCGGACGCACCGGCTGGCACCAAAGGCATTTCCCTGTTCATCGTTCCAAAATTCCTGCCGAACGCCGATGGCACCATCGGTGCGCGTAACGCAGTGAGCTGCGGCTCGCTGGAACACAAGATGGGCATTCACGGCAACGCCACTTGCGTGATGAACTTCGACGGCGCCACCGGTTTCCTGATCGGCCCGGCGAACAAAGGCCTGAACTGCATGTTCACCTTCATGAACACCGCACGTCTGGGTACCGCGCTGCAAGGTCTGGCCCACGCCGAAATCGGCTTCCAGGGCGGCCTGAAATATGCTCGCGATCGTCTGCAAATGCGTTCCCTGACTGGCCCGAAAGCGCCGGACAAGGCCGCTGACCCGATCATCGTGCACCCTGACGTACGTCGCATGCTGCTGACTATGAAGGCCTTCGCCGAAGGCAACCGCGCGATGGTGTACTTCACCGCCAAACAGGTCGACATCGTCAAGTACGGCGTCGACGAAGAAGAGAAGAAGAAGGCCGACGCACTGCTGGCGTTCATGACGCCGATCGCCAAGGCGTTCATGACCGAAGTCGGTTTCGAAGCCGCCAACCACGGCGTGCAGATCTACGGTGGTCACGGTTTCATCGCCGAGTGGGGCATGGAGCAGAACGTTCGCGACAGCCGCATTTCGATGCTGTACGAAGGCACCACCGGTATCCAGGCACTCGACCTGCTGGGCCGTAAAGTGCTGATGACTCAAGGCGAGGCTCTGAAAGGCTTCACCAAGATCGTTCACAAGTTCTGCCAGAACAACGAAGGCAACGACGCCGTCAAAGAATTCGTTGCACCGCTGGCTGCACTGAACAAGGAATGGGGCGAGCTGACCATGAAGGTCGGTATGGCAGCCATGAAAGACCGTGAAGAAGTCGGCGCGGCCTCCGTGGATTACCTGATGTACTCCGGTTACGCCTGCCTGGCCTACTTCTGGGCTGACATGGCGCGCCTGGCTGCTGAAAAACTGGCTGCCGGCACCACCGACGAGGCGTTCTACACCGCCAAGCTGCAAACCGCGCGCTTCTACTTCCAGCGCATCCTGCCACGTACCCGTACCCACGTGGCCACCATGCTGTCGGGCGCCAACAACCTGATGGACATGAAAGAAGAAGACTTCGCACTGGGCTACTAAGCCTCAACGCGGTCTGACCAAACCGCTGCTCTTCCGGGGGCAGCGGTTTTTTTTTGTTGCTGAATCGCTCAGCAACCCGGCTTTTCTGCCGTTAAAGAGACTGCCTGTGATCTGGATCACATTGTGTGTGCTTAACTGGCCACATTGCAGGCACAATGCCATCTCTTTGATATGACGGGTCGGAGCTTTACCCTTGCCGCGTTCTTCCGCTGTACGTTTCAGTCATTTCCTGCCTTCACTGCTGTTATTGCTTGCGGGGTTGGCGGCTGCGTACGTCAAAGACCTCAATGTGTTCTTCACTTCGCTGTTCAACGTGCTGCCGACCCTGGTGCTGCTGTTGGGCGGCGCTTACTGTGCGGTTTACCGACGTCAGCGCGAACTGTTTCTGATGCTCACGGTATACATCGCCTACTTTCTGCTCGACACCCAGACTGACTATTACCGCGATAACGGCAAAGTGCGCGAAGACGCCGCGGTGGTGTTTCATCTGGTCTGTCTGCTGTTGCCGCTGTTGTTCGGCCTGTTCGCCGCGTGGCAAGAGCGCACCCATCTGTTTCAGGACATGGTCGCGCGGTTCGCCGTGTTGCTGGCCTTTGGCAGCGTCGCCCTCGGTCTTGAGCAAAGTTATCCCCAGGCGTTGCTGATGTGGCTCTCGGAAATCCGCTGGCCTGCACTGCACGGCGCCTGGATGAGCCTGATCCAGATGTCCTATCCGGTGTTTCTCTCGGCGTTCCTGCTGCTGGCCTGGCAATACTGGCGCAACCCGCGCCCGTTGCATGCGGCGCAACTGGTCGGCTTGCTCGGGTTGTTCTGGATGCTGCCGAAAACCTTCATCCTGCCGTTCACCCTGAACATCATGTGCAGTCAGGTGATGCTGATGATTGCCGCCGCCGTGGCGCATGAGGCCTACCAAATGGCCTTCCGCGATGAACTCACCGGTCTGCCGGGGCGTCGTGCGCTCAATGAACGCATGCAGCGTCTGGGGCGCAACTATGTGCTGGCGATGAGCGACGTCGATCACTTCAAGAAATTCAACGACACCCACGGTCACGACGTCGGTGACCAAGTGCTACGGCTGGTCGCGAGCAAACTGTCGAAAATCAGCGGTGGCGGTAGGGCATATCGCTATGGTGGTGAGGAATTCGCCCTGGTGTTTGCGGGCAAAACCCTCGAGGAATGCATGCCGCACCTGGAAGTGATCCGCGAGTCGATTGCCTCCTACAACATCCAGTTGCGCAATCAGGAGAACCGCCCGCAGGACGACCAGCAAGGTCGCCAGCGGCGTGGCGGCAGCGGTGCTTCCAGTGTCTCGGTCACGGTCAGTATCGGTGTCGCCGAACGCGTCGAGCAGCGAACGCCGGAAGAAGTCCTCAAGTCTGCCGACCAGGCGTTGTACAGCGCCAAGGGCGCCGGGCGTAACTGCGTCATGGCGTTCGGTCAGAACCGTCGCGGCGCGGTGCGCATGGACAGCGCCGCTGGCTGACTCAAGCCACACGTCATCACTCAAAAGCCCGCTGATTGCGGGCTTTGTTTTATCGCTGAATGCTGGTGACCAAAAATAACAAATCAGTCACCGGTTGACCCTATGTGTCGCAAAAGTTGTTGAGGTACACTCGGCCTCAACGAAAACACTCTTCCACGAATCACCTGTTTAGATCTTGCGAGGTTTGCCATGGCTGACTACAAAGCGCCGCTGCGCGATATGCGCTTCGTCCTCAATGAAGTATTCGAAGTCGCCAAACTCTGGGCCGAACTGCCGGCCTTGGCCGAGACTGTCGATGCAGAAACCGTAGAAGCCATTCTCGAAGAAGCCGGTAAGGTCACCAGCAAAAGCATCGCCCCCCTGAGCCGCGCAGCCGACGAAGAAGGCTGCCACTGGAAGGACGGTGCCGTCAGCACCCCGGCCGGTTTCCCACAGGCCTATCAGACTTACGCTGAAGGCGGCTGGGTCGGTGTCGGTGGCGATCCGGCCTACGGCGGCATGGGCATGCCCAAGGCTGTTTCGGCTCAAGTAGAAGAGATGGTCAACTCCGCCAGCCTGTCGTTCGGTCTGTACCCGATGCTGACCGCCGGTGCCTGCCTGTCGATCAACGCCCACGCCAGCGAAGAGCTGAAGGCCGCCTACCTGCCGAACATGTACGCCGGCATCTGGGCCGGTTCCATGTGCCTGACCGAGCCGCACGCCGGCACCGACCTGGGCATCATCCGCACCAAGGCCGAACCGCAGGCCGACGGTTCCTACAAGGTCAGCGGCACCAAGATCTTCATCACCGGCGGAGAGCACGACCTGACCGAGAACATCATCCACCTGGTGCTGGCGAAATTGCCGGACGCCCCGGCTGGCCCGAAAGGCATCTCGCTGTTCCTGGTGCCGAAGTTCATGGTCAATGCCGATGGCAGCCTGGGCGCGCGCAACCCGGCCAACTGCGGTTCGATCGAACACAAGATGGGCATCCAGGCGTCCGCGACCTGCGTGATGAACTTCGACGAAGCCGTGGGTTATCTGGTCGGCGAGCCGAACAAGGGCCTGGCAGCGATGTTCACCATGATGAACTACGAACGTCTGGGCGTCGGCATTCAAGGCCTGGCCAGCGGCGAGCGCTCCTATCAGAACGCCGTCGAATACGCGCGCGATCGTCTGCAGAGCCGTTCGCCGACCGGCGCGCAGAACAAGGACAAGGTTGCCGACCCGATCATCGTCCACCCTGACGTGCGTCGCATGCTGCTGACCATGAAAGCCTCGAACGAGGGCGGTCGCGCCTTCTCCACTTACGTGGCGATGCAACTCGACACCGCCAAATTCAGCGAAGACGCCACCACCCGCAAGCGCGCAGAAGATCTGGTCGCGTTGCTGACGCCGGTGGCCAAGGCATTCCTCACTGACCTGGGCCTGGAAACCACCGTCCACGGCCAGCAGATTTTCGGCGGCCACGGTTACATCCGCGAGTGGGGTCAGGAGCAACTGGTGCGTGACGTGCGCATCACCCAGATCTACGAAGGCACCAACGGCATTCAGGCCCTGGACCTGGTCGGGCGCAAGATCGTCGGCAGTGGCGGCGCGTTCTACAAGCTGTTCGCTGACGAGATCCGCCACTTCACCGCAACCGCCAGCGCTGACCTCAGCGAATTCACCAAGCCATTGAACGATGCCGTCAGCACCCTCGACGAGCTGACAGCGTGGCTGCTGGATCGGGCGAAAACCAATCCGAACGAAATCGGCGCGGCCTCGGTCGAATATCTGCAAGCGTTCGGCTACACCGCTTATGCCTACATGTGGGCATTGATGGCGAAAGCCGCGCTGGGCAAAGAAGCGCAGGACGATTTCTATGCCAGCAAACTGGGCACTGCGCGCTTCTATTTCGCTCGTCTGCTGCCGCGTATCCACTCGTTGAGCGCATCGGTGAAGGCGGGCAGCGAGTCGCTGTTCTTGCTGAACGCTGAACAGTTCTGATGATGTAACGTCATGTAAGCATTCTCTTACATGACGTGCTGCTGTTCTCCCATAGGCGTAGATTGGATCCACAGCTAATCTACAACTCATGGACGTCGCGCAGGAAGCGCAAAGCAACAACACGGACACGTAGGATTCTGCCAGGGTGGCGGAGTGAAATGGATGTCAGGGAAACAGTCTGCAAAGCCCCGCTTCGGCGGGGTTTTCTTTTGCCTGAAGAAAAGTTCTCAGGGCAGCGGATCCAGTGGCAGCGCGGCTTTCAGCGGTTTGTGTTCACGCTGAATCACCTCTTCCAGCAACGTGCGCAGCAATGCCAAAGACGCCTGCTGGCGCTGCACATCGCGACACACCAGGCCAACCTGCAGGGGCACCCGTGGCTCGCTCAGCGGTTTCCACAGCAGATCCTGATCGTCGTATTCCCTCTGTGAGCGCCCGGGCAGCACCGTCGCCAGTTTGGTGTGCGGCAAACTGTCGAGAATCCCCAGCATATTGTTCAGCTCGGCCTGCACTTGCGGGCGTCGCCCCAGGCTGGTCAGTTGCGCCTGCCAGATCTGCCGGATCTGAAACTCTTCGCCCAGCAGCAACATCGGCAATTCCGCCGCCTGACGCATCGAAACCTTTTTGAATTCACGCAGCGGATGATCCGCCGGGATCACCAGCGTCAGCTCATCTTCATACAGCATTACGCCATGCAGACCGGGTTGCCGCGGTGGCAGGTAGCTGATGCCGATATCCAGCGAGCCGTTGAGCAAACGGCGCTCGATCTCCAGCCCCGTCAGTTCATAAATCTGCACCACAAGATGCGGCTGCGCCTTACGCACCCGTTCGAGCATTTGCGGCACGAGACTGGTGTGCACGGTTTGCAGTACGCCGATCGCCAGCGTGCGCAAGGCCTGCCCCTTGAAGTTCCCCAGCGCTTCCCGCGCCCGCTGCAAACCGTCGAGCAGTGGCAGGGCGTGGTTGTACAGCGTATGCGCGGCGAGGGTCGGCAGCAGGCGTTTGCTGCTACGTTCGAACAGGGTGACGTCGAGGTTCTGCTCGAGCTGGCGGATCTGTTGCGAGAGCGCCGGTTGCGAGATCGACAGACGCTCAGCGGCCCGGCCCACATGGCCTTCTTCGTAGACCGCGACGAAATAACGCAGTTGTTTGAAATCCATAAGTAATGCTTATCGAAAATGCTGGTAAATCGAAATGGCTCGAAGCCCGCTGTGAGCCTAGTCTAACCGCAATCACAAGGCTTACAGGGCCAGAAAGCGCGATGAATAGCGTTTGCTTCGACAGTGTTTGCATAGGCAGTTCAAAAAACCTCAAACGAGGTTTCTTTCAATGAATCTGTTCAGTTTGCGGCGCCAGGCGCCGAGTCTTGATGACCTCGCGTTCGAGCCCAATCCCGCCGGGGCAGGCGACAGTCCGAATGCCGAGCGCTTGATGCCCAGCGTCGAGCGCCCGCTGCAGGTGTTCGTTCGTGGTCAGGGTTCCTGGCTGTGGGACAGTCATGATCGCGCCTACCTCGACTTCTCCCAGGCCGGCGGTGCCAACAGTCTGGGGCACAGCCCCTCGGCGCTGGTCAAAGCGATTGCCAGTCAGGCCCAGGCGCTGATCAATCCCGGTTTCAATCTGCACAATCGCGGCATGCTCAACCTTGCCGAACGTTTGTGTGCCAGCACTTCCAGCGACCAGGCTTACTTGCTCAACAGTGGCAGCGAGGCCTGTGAAGCGGCAATCAAACTGGCGCGCAAGTGGGGCCAACTGCATCGTGGCGGCGCGTCGCGGATCATTGTTGCCAGACAAGGTTGTCACGGCCGTAGTCTGGCGACGATTTCCGCGTCAGACAGTTGCAACCTGCACAACCGCTTCGCTCCGCTGCTGCCAGGTTTCGATCTGGTGCCGTTCAACGACTTGCCGGCGCTGCACGCGGCTGTCGATGCGCAAACCGTGGCGATCATGCTCGAGCCGATTCAGAGCGATGCCGGGGTGATTCCGGCCACTGAGCATTACCTCAAAGGCGTTGAGCGGCTGTGCCGCGAACTGGGCATTCTGCTGATCCTCGACGAAGTGCAGACCGGTATCGGCCGCTGCGGCAGTTTGCTCGCCGAGCAATCCTACGGTGTGCGCGCCGATATTGTCGTACTCGGCAAGGGCCTGGGTGGTGGTGTGCCGCTGGCAGCGCTGCTGGCCCGAGGCAAAGCCTGCTGCTTTGATGCGGGTGAACTGGGCGGCACTCATCACGGCAATGCACTGATGACCGCGGCCGGTCTGGTGGTGCTCGACAGCGTGCAGGACCGGGCATTTCTCGAACAGGTCAAAGACCACGGTCAGCACTTGCGCGAGGGACTTGCGCGCCTGGCGCACCGTTACGGCCATGGCGAACTGCGTGGTCAAGGCCTGTTCTGGGGGCTGAGCCTGTCAGAGGATTGCGCCGATGCCGTAGTCAGTGCCGCCCTGCACGAAGGCCTGCTGCTCAACGCGCCGCAAGCCGATTGCCTGCGTTTCACCCCGGCACTCACCGTCAGCAAGGCCAACATCGACGAAATGCTCCTGCGCCTGGCCCGCGCTTTCTCGCGGGTGCGCACCGCGCAACTGCAATGCCGCAAAGGGATTGCCGTCTGAACTGAAGTTTCCTGCCCGATTTCAAGAACCGTCTCGCGGTATAACGCACGCCTCACGCCTGATTCTTTTGGCGTGGGGCGTTTTTTTATGCCCGATAGTGGCGATCAAATGGCGTTTGCACTGAACCCTGACGAACGGCGCAGGTCGATTAGCTTGTATGGCTCATGTGAGCCAACCCCCATTCAGGAGCTGACCCATGGACTTCATTCGTATCATCATCGCCATTCTGTTGCCGCCACTGGGTGTGTTTCTGCAGGTCGGGTTCGGCGGGGCGTTCTGGCTGAACATCCTGTTGACGCTGTGTGGTTATATCCCGGGGATCGTGCATGCGGTGTACATCATCGCCAAGCGCTGAGTTCAGCGGCGCGCGATAGATTGCTATCGCGGGCAAGCCCGCTCCCACAGTGTTTTCGGTAGGTCACACATTTTGTGTACACCAAAGAACCTGTGGGAGCGGGCTTGCCCGCGATGGGGGCGGCGCCATTTTGAAAGAAGTGCGATATTCAGTCCGCCAACTCCATCACTCGTCGATAAAACCTCCACTCCTGCTCCAGTGCATGCGCCTGATTCACCGCCCGGCGAAAACCATGGCGCTCTTCTGCGTAATAATGCGCCTCGACCGGGATGCCATTGCGTTCCAGCGCCGTGACCATGTCGCGGGTCTGTTGCGGCACCACCACGGCATCCAGTTCACCCTGAAAGAAAATCACCGGCACCCGGATGTTATTCGCGTGCAGCAATGGCGTGCGTGCGGCGTAGCGCTCGGCGTCCTGTTGGGGATCGCCGATCAGCCAGTCGAGATAATCGCCTTCGAACTTGTGGGTCGCGCGGGCCAGTGCTACCGGGTCGCTGACGCCGTAGAGGCTGGCGCCGGCGCGGAACACCTGGTGAAACGCCAGCGCACACAACGTGGTGTAACCCCCGGCGCTGCCGCCGCGGATAAACGCGCGCTCGCCGTCGATCAGACCTTGTCTGGCCAGATACGCCACCACCGCGCAGGCGTCCTCGACGTCCACCTCGCCCCAGCTCAGATGCAACGCTTGACGGTATTCGCGGCCATAACCGCTACTGCCGCGGTAGTTGAGGTCGGCGACAGCAAAGCCGCGTTGCGTCCAGTACTGGATGCGCGGGTCGAGCATCGGGTAGCAGGCCGAGGTCGGGCCACCGTGGATGAACACCACCAGCGGTGGCTGTGCTTCGTCGTTCATTGCCGGATAAAAGAACCCATGAGCCTCACCGCTGCCGCTCGGGTAGCGCAAGGTCTGTGGACGACTGATGCGCTCCGCCGGCAGTGGCGCAATACCACCGGCCAGCACGTTCACTTCGCGGCTGGAACGATCAATGGCAATCACCGCCGAGGGGCTGATTGGCGAGGCGGCGATGCAATAGATGAGTTGCTGATCCAGCGCCAGGTGCCGGAAACGACTGTAGTCGCCGGTGAAGTCGTCGCCGTCGAGCGCCAGGCGACCAAAACCGCCCTCGGTCAAGCTCGCCAGAAACGAATCGCCCACCGGCAACCAGGTGCAGCCACCCATTTGCCAAGGGGCGGGCGCATGATCGGCCTCGGCGCAAGGCAGTCGCTGCAAACCGTCAGACGTTTCGCCCCACGGCTGCCAGAAGCCGCCGCGATCGGTCAGGCAGTACAGGCGATTTTCAGTGTCGAATCGCGGTTGCTGGATCGACTCTTCACGCACGATGCCAGCCACGCATACCGGGGGCGCAAATGCGTCGTCGGTCAGACGCTCAGTCACCATCAAGCGAGTTGAAGTCCACGGCTGATGCGGTCGGCTCCACTCGATCCACGCCAAACGTCGGCCATTCGGGCTGATGGTGGGCGCGGCATAGAAATCCGCGCCTTCAGCCAGCAAATGCCGGGTACCGTCAGCCAGATCAATGGCGACGAGTCGATGCTGATCTTGTTGCTCCTCAACCGCCAGAACCTGCCCGCATGCAAAATGCAGATCACCATAACGACACTCGCCTGACGTCAGCGCTTCAGGCGTACCCTGCAACGTCTGCCGATACAACTGCTGATCCGCCTCATTGACGAAAACCACCCCGTCCGGCGTCAGACAAAACGCGCCACCGCCATATTCGTACACCCGGCTGCGCACGCTGAAGCCATTCGGCGTCAGACATATCGCCACGCCGTCGCGCCAGTGCCAGATCCGGCACGCGGCGTCTTCGGGGCGATATTCATTCCAGAATAAACCGTTGGCACCGAGTTGCAGTTCGGCGAAGTCCATTCCGGCGGCGACGGCCTGGGTGGCGCTGAAAGGCTCAGCCCTTGGCGATGAGGCGTGAGTTTCGTTCATTACGGAAGGCCAGTTGTTCGATGGTCTGGGTGGCGGTCTCGGCTTCTTCGCGGGCCTTGAGAATCACGCCGTGATGTTCGGACTTGCTGCACACCGGATCGGCGTTACTCGCGTCCCCCGTGAGCATGAACGCCTGACAGCGGCAGCCGCCGAAGTCCTGTTCCTTCTCGTCGCAGGAGCGGCACGGCTCGGGCATCCAGTCATAGCCGCGAAAGCGGTTGAAGCCGAACGAGTCGTACCAGATGTGCTGCATGCTGTGGTCGCGCACATTGGGAAATTGCACCGGCAGCTGTCGGGCGCCATGACAGGGCAGGGCGGTGCCGTCCGGGGTAACCGTCAGAAAGATGCTGCCCCAGCCGTTCATGCAGGCTTTCGGGCGTTCTTCGTAGTAATCCGGGGTGACGAAAATCAACTTGCAGGGATGCCCTTCGGCTTCCAGTTTGGCGCGGTATTCGTTGGTGATGCGTTCGGCGCGCACCAACTGTTCCTTGGTCGGCAGCAGGCCGACACGGTTGAGCTGCGCCCAGCCGTAGAACTGGCAGGTGGCAAGCTCGACGAAGTCCGCTTCGAGCGCGATGCACAGCTCGATAATGCGGTCGATCTTGTCGATGTTGTGCCGATGGGTGACGAAGTTCAGCACCATCGGATAGCCGTGGGCCTTCACCGCGCGAGCCATTTCCAGCTTCTGCGCGAAAGCCTTTTTCGAGCCGGCGAGCAGGTTGTTCACTTGCTCGTCGCTGGCCTGGAAACTGATCTGGATGTGATCGAGGCCGGCCTTCTTGAAGTCACTGATCTTCTGTTCGGTCAGGCCGATGCCCGAGGTAATCAGGTTGGTGTAGAAACCCAGCTGCCGCGCTTCACGGATCAGTTCGGCGAGGTCCTGACGCACCAGCGGTTCGCCACCGGAAAAGCCCAGCTGTGCCGCGCCCATCTCCCGCGCTTCGCGGAACACCTTGATCCACTGCTCGGTGCTCAGCTCTTTGCCCTGCTCGGCGAAATCCAGCGGATTGGAGCAGTACGGGCATTGCAGCGGGCAGCGGTAGGTCAGCTCGGCGAGCAGCCACAGCGGCAGGCCGACCTCGGGCCTGGACGGCACATCAGTCAAGGGTGATCCAGTGTTGCGCACGGGCAACCTCCATGAATTGCTCGATGTCGTCACCGAGTTCGGGCACGTCGGGGAACTGCTCATCGAGTTTGGCGATGATCGCCGCGACATCGCGCTCACCGTCGATCAAACCGCCGATCAGCGCGGCGCTGTCGTTGAGCTTGATCATGCCCTCGGGGTAGAGCAGCACGTGGCCTTTTTGCGCCGGTTCGTACTGGAAGCGGTAGCCGGGACGCCAGGTCGGGATCTTGCTGCGATCGAAACTCATAAGGTGATTCCTTTGTGCCAGACCCGTTGTTCGGTGACGCTGTGGTACGGCGGGCGGTTAAGTTCGTAAGCCATGCTCATGGCATCGAGCATGCTCCAAAGAATGTCCAGTTTGAACTGGAGAATTTCCAGCATGCGCTCCTGACCCTCGCGGGTCTTGTAATGCTCAAGCGTGATCGCCAGACCATGCTCGACATCGCGCCGCGCCTGACCGAGGCGGGTGCGGAAATATTCGTAACCGGCCGGGTCGATCCACGGGTAATGCTGCGGCCAGCTGTCGAGGCGCGACTGGTGGATCTGCGGCGCGAACAGCTCGGTCAACGAGCTGCTGGCGGCTTCCTGCCAACTGGCGCGGCGGGCGAAGTTGACGTAGGCATCGACAGCGAAACGTACGCCGGGCAGCACCAGCTCCTGGGAGCGCAACTGATCCGGATCGAGGCCGACCGCTTGCCCGAGACGCAGCCAGGCTTCAATCCCGCCGTCTTCACCGGGGGCGCCGTCGTGGTCGAGCAGGCGTTGAATCCACTCGCGACGGATCTCGCGATCCGGGCAATTGGCGAGGATCGCCGCGTCTTTCAGGGGGATGTTCACCTGATAGTAAAAGCGGTTGGCGACCCAGCCCTGAATCTGCTCGCGGGTGGCGCGGCCTTCGTACATCGCCACGTGATACGGGTGGTAGATGTGGTAGTAGGCGCCTTTGGCGCGCAGGGCGGCTTCGAATTCGGTGAGGGACAGCGGGGTGTCGGTCATTGCGGTTCTCCGGGGAACAACCGTTAAAATCTTGGGTGTCTGGTCGGACGTCATCGCTGGCAAGCCAGCTCCCACAGTTTTTGTGAACGCCACAGAACCCTGTGGGAGCTGGCTTGCCAGCGATGGGGCCATCCGCTACAGCACAATACTCATGCCATCGAACGCCACTTCAACATTACGCCGCGCCAGCTCCGCGCGCTCCGGCGAATCCTCATCGAGAATCGGGTTGGTGTTGTTGATGTGGATAAGCACTTTGCGTTGCTCAGGCAACTGCTCCAGCACTTCGAGCATGCCGCCGGGGCCGTTCTGCGCCAAGTGGCCCATTTCACGACCGGTGCGGGTGCCGACGCCACGGCGCTGCATTTCATCGTCATCCCACAGCGTGCCGTCCACCAGCAGGCAGTCGCTGCCGGCCATGATTTCCAGCAGCGGCGCGTCGACCTTGCCCAGGCCCGGTGCATAGAACAGTTTGCCGCCGGTGTTGAGGTCTTCGACGATCAGCCCGATGTTGTCGCCCGGGTGCGGGTCGAAACGGTGCGGCGAATACGGCGGGGCGGCGCTGCGCAACGGCAGCGGCGTGAAGCGCAGGTTCGGGCAGGCAGCGACGGTGAAGCTCTGGTCGAGTTCGATGCGGTTCCAGTTCAACCCGCCGTTCCAGTGGGTGAGCATCTTGAACAGCGGGAAACCGGTGCTCAAATCCTCGTGAACCATGTCTGTGCACCAGACCTGATGCGGGCAGCCTTCGCGCAGGCTGAGCAGGCCGGTGGTGTGGTCGATCTGGCTGTCCATCAGGATGATCGCGCTGATGCCGGTGTCGCGCAGGGCTCGGCCCGGTTGCATCGGGGCGAAGCTCTGCAGCTGCGCGCGGATGTCCGGCGAAGCGTTGCACAGCACCCAGTTCACGCCGTCATCGGAAATCGCGATGGACGACTGGGTGCGGGCCTTGGCATTCAGGCTGCCGTCGCGAAAGCCTGCGCAATTGACGCAGTTGCAGTTCCACTGCGGAAATCCGCCACCGGCGGCCGAACCCAGAATCTGGACGAACATGAACGCTCCCATCTTTCAACGCTGAAAATAAAACGCCTCGGCGGGCCGAGGCGTTGCACTGCAAGTCTGCGTAGGCAGAACTCAGCGGCTGGCGAAGTACATGGTGACTTCGAAGCCGATACGCAGGTCGGTGTAAGCCGGTTTTGTCCAGGACATGGGTGTCTCCTTCAGGGTGGGTGGGATAGCGCTGTCCATAGTTATAGTCCACGGCAGCGCAGGGATGTTCCAAATAGTTAGGCTGCTATGTTACTCAAAATTTCAACGGTATTGCCCGTGAATCTTTGAGAAAGCTCCTTGCAGCCTTGGTAATGATCATTTTGTCGCTCGCCACGGTGCGCCGGGTGACGATTCGCTGGCCAGGCAGCGCCAGCCGCCCTCGGCGTTGAGCAAGCGCTGCGCTGCCGCCAGCAATGCCGAGCGTTGCAGTTGACCAATGGCCGTGTGCAGTTGTGCCAGATAATCCGACGAGTGGCCCGCGAGTCTGGCCTGCCACAACAATTCGGCGGCGTCTTTGCCGGACAGCTGACGCTCATCGAACTGATCGGCGAGTGACTGGCGTTTCTGGGTGAAATGCACGTCGTCGAGGTTTTCGATCAGCGCAGGAATGTCTTTGAGGAACTGCTGGATATGGCCGAGCAGCTCAACGGGCGCAGTCTCTGGCGACTGCACACCGAACAGCAATCCACTCTGACCATGCACCTGCCGCAAGGCACTGAACACCGCGTAGCCCAATTGCAATTCGACGCGCAGGCGCTGATAGAACGGGGTCTGGCACAGCTGCGCGAGCAGTTGCCAGGCGGCTTCGTCAGCGATTTCGTGGCCTGCGGTCGGGCAGAACAGCAGCAGCGCATGCTCGCTGGAGGCGGTGTCGATGTGGCTCCACAAATGTTGCGTAGTGATCGTCGGCACTGTCGGCAGTTGATTGTCCGGTGTGCCGGGGATGCGGCTCAGGGCCAGACCCATGGCCGATTGAGTTTGTGCGTTGAGACCAAGCGCCAGTCCGTCCCAGCGCGACGTTGTCCACACCTGTTTGGCGTCGTTCGACTCGACGGCCGATGGCAGGCAATGTTCAGGCAACGCCTTGAGCAACTGACGGATTGGTATCAACGGCGCTTCCGGTCCTGCGTTGGCTGAATCGGCGTCAATTTGCGTCAAACATTTCAGCGCATGTTCCAGGACACCGGGCATCGGCTCCTGCAGGCCCGTCAGTTTCAGCAGCCACTGAGTGCCGGTGGCACTGAACGCGATTTCGACGCCGGCCTGCCGTGCATCTTCCTGAGTTTCCTGCAGACTGCGTTGCAGCTTGCCTTGCAGATCGACGCCAGCCTGCGCTGCGGTTTGCCAACGCAAGTAGATCGCGCCGTGATCAGTGTGGTCCGGCAGCGCCTGACTGAACTGCATCGGTGAACGCTCACGCCGCCCGCGCGAGCGATCCTGAGCGAAAGTGCGCAATCCACGATGGGCGCTGGTCTGGCCGCGGATCAGCCCGGCGTTGGCCAGCGGTTGGCTGGAACCGAGGAATGGGTTGGCGGCAGGCCGATGCCAGTGCGCGCTGAAGTTATCCACAACACCGATGTCGCGCAGGATGTGTTTGAGTGCGGCCACGCCGTTTTCCGACAAGCCGCGTTCAAGCTGTTCGCTGTCGCGGCGCGCCAGTTGCAGTGCGCCACTGACTTGCTGCTGGCGTTCCAGCAATTTGGCGTATTCCTCGCGTAGCGCTGCCCAATCCTGTTGCGCGGCGAAGAAGCTCAACCAGTCCAGCAGCTGTTCACGAATGGCGCTGAGGGATTCGGCGGGGGCGGTGAATTGCAGGTGCAGCAACGCTTGCCCGGCGAACTGATACAGCGGCACCGCTTTCAAACCGTCCGCGAGGCGTTGTTGCTGCAAATGGGCGAGCAAACCGCCGGGCTTGGCGCTGCTCAGCCAATGGCAGAGAAACACCAGCGCTTCGGCGGACGAGTCGGGCAGCGCTTCGAAAGCGAACAACAGATGGCTGCTCCGCTCGCCGACCTGTTGATAACTGTTCACCGCCAAGGGCACGGTCGCTGCCTGTTCGAGCTTATCCCCAACCGGCAGCGCGGCGGCAAACTGCTGCGCCAGTATGCGTAACGCCTCAATGCTCTGCGGTCCGACCAGGCTCAGCGTCATTTGCCCGCTGCGATAAAACTGCTGATGGAAATCCTTCAGCGCCTGTTGAAACGCTGGTAACTCAACTTTCAGGCTGTCGCGATTCCCCGCATGAAATCCGCGCAGCGGATGTGTTGCCGGCAAACCGTCGTATAACGCCAGTTCCTGCTGAGCTATGGGATCTTGCGACCACGCGACAAATTCCGCGTCCAGTACTTCCCGTTCGCGCAATTGATCGTCCGGATTCATACGCGGCTGGGCGAGCATGTCTGACAGACGCTCAAGCCCGGCACTGAAGGCCGAGGTCGGCAGTTCGAAGAAGAAGTCGGTGGTGCGTTCACGGGTGCTGGCGTTCACTTGGCCACCGTGACTTTGCACATAGGCCATCAGCGCCTGACTCGCAGGAAATCGCTCGGTACCGAGAAACAGCAAATGCTCGAGAAAATGCGCCAGTCCCGGCCACTCCAGCGGCACGTCATGACTACCGGCGGCCACCCGCAATGCAGCGGCACTGCGCTTCAAACCGGGCACCTGACGCAGGGTCACGCGCAAGCCGTTGGCCAGGGTTTCAGTGTGGGGGCGGGTGTGAGTCGGCGCAGGCATGGGCACTTCCAGAACAGTGAAGTGCCCATGCTAGCGGATTGCGTGGGGTCAGCGCTTGTTCAGCGCGTGGTAAAGCTCGGGGCGACGGTCGTTGAGGTAGTGATTGGCCGCGCGGGAATCGGCCATCAATTGCCGATCCAGCTCACCGACGATCAACGCTTCATCGAGGCCGGCCTGGGCGATACGGCTGCCGTCCGGCGCAGCGATGCTGCTTTGCCCGCAATAGTGGATCTCGCCTTCCTGTCCGCAGTAATTGGCGTACGCCACGTAGCATTGGTTTTCGAAGGCGCGGGAACGCACGGTGACGTCGGCGACGAAATCGAACGGAATCATGTTCGCCGTCGGTACCAAAATCAGCTCGGCACCGGCCAACGCCAAACGCCGCGCATTCTCCGGAAACTCGAGGTCGTAGCAGATCAGGAAACCGATTTTCCAGCCGTTGAGTTCGACGATGGGAAAGTCATCATCCCCCGGGCTGAACATCGACCGATCGAGATCGCCGAACAGGTGGGTCTTGCGGTAATTGCACAGGCGCTCGCCGTGCGCGTCGATCAACTGCACGGCGTTGTAGATCTGCCCGTCGGCCGTGCGCTCGGGGTACCCGTAAGCGATCGCCAGCCCGGCGGCTTTGGCGATTCGACCGATCTGTTGCGCCCATTCGCCGTTGTAGACCTCGGCCAAGGTGCTGACCGCTTCCTTGCCGATGTTGTAGCCGCTCAGAAACATTTCCGGCAGCACCAGCAGGTCGGCACCCTTGGCCTCCATCGCCAGTTGCTGCAGGCGATGCAGGTTGGCGGCGGGTTCCAGGGGCAGCGGTGGACATTGGTAAAGGGCGACACGCATCGGGGAATCCTCTTACTCGGGCAGGGCGATAGGGCCGATGTCTTTGAACACATCACCCGGGCCCGGGTTCTCTTTATGTGTCGAACCGTCGAAGTGTTTCATGATGCCCCACACCGCGTTGAGTGAAGTCTGCACCGCGCCTTCGACCCACGCCGGCGTCCACGACACATCGTCGCCGGCGATGAAAATCCCGCGCTGCTCCGCTGGCATGTCGTCCTGCATGAAGTGCGCGTACATCCGCTGGTTATAGCGATAGTGGCCGGGCAGGGCGCCTTTGAATGCGCCGAGGAAGTACGGATCGGCTTCCCACGACACGGTGATCGGATCACCGATGATCCGTGCGGCGATGTCGACTTTCGGGTAGATCTTCTTCAGCGCGTTCAACGCCAGCTCCACGCGTTTTTCTACCGGGTGCGGCAGCATCTTCAGCGCGTCGCTCATCCACGAATAGGACAGGCAGATCACCCCCGGCTTGTCGTCACCGTTGTCGAACAGATAGGTACCGCGGGTCAGGCGATCGGTGAGGGTCATGCTCATCAGGTCGCGGCCGGTTTCCGGATCCTTGTCCTTCCAGAACGGGCGGTCGACCATCACGAAGGTCTTCGACGACTGCATGTAGCGCGTGCGGTCCAGCGCCATCCACATTTTTTGCGAGAACAGGGTTTCGTCGCATTCGATCTGCGTGGTCAGCAACCAGCTCTGGCAGGTGGTCAGCACGGCGGCGTATTCGCGGGTGTCGCCGTTGTTGTCGGTGACAGCGAAACGGCCGTCCGGCGCGTGAGCGATTTTCTTCACGCCGGAGCGCGGCGCGCCACGGTGCAGGGATTTCAGACTGGTGCCTTGCGGCCAGTGCACGCAACGCTCCGGTACATGGCGCCAGATGCCTTGCGGCACTTGCTCCACACCGCCCACCACCAGGTGCTGGTGATCGTCGCAGTTGGTCATCACCACGCGGAAAATTTCCAGCATCGAGTTGGGGAAGTCCGAATCCCAGCCGCCGGTACCGAAACCGACCTGACCGAACACTTCGCGGTGATGAAACGACAGTTTGGCGAAGGCCTTGGAGGTGGCCACGAAGTCGTAGAACGTGCGGTCGTCCCACAGCGGCACGAGTTTGTTCCACAGTTCTTTGAGGCGTGGCACATCGCGGTCACGGATGGCTTGCTGGATATCAGCGAACTGCGAGCCCGCCTCCAGCGCATCCGCCCAGGCGTCAGCCACTTCCTGAAACAGTGCAGGAAGATCCTTCAGGCTTTGTGCGTAATGGGTTTTGCCTTCCAGATCGATCACCGTGCTGCCGGAGGCTGGCGTCAGCGGGTTCGGGAACGGTTTGGTCTCAAGCCCGAGTTTGTCGACGTAGTGGTAGAACGCCGTGGAGGAGACGGGGAAACGCATGCCGCCCAGTTCCGCGACGATGCCGTCGGTACCGTTGAACGCCTGCGAACGCAGGCGCCCACCGAGCTTCGAAGCTTCGTATACCACCGGTTTCAGGCCGAGCTTCATCAGCTCGTACGCGGCCACCAGACCAGCGATACCCGCGCCGACAATCGCCACTTCAGCGCCATGGTGGTGCTCAGGAATGCTGCCGAGACCGGCCGGGTGTTCGATCCAGTCGTCAAACGCGAACGGAAAGTCCGGGCCGAAAATGGTGACGGGTTTCTTACCGTCTGCAGGATGGCGATTGTTCTTGTTCATGGCTGACCTTGCTGGCGACCCGACGCAGGATGCGCGTCTGAGTATAGGAAAAGATGCCAGCCATTCTAGGGAGCCTGGAATACGTTAATAAGACGCAATCTGTCGTCGTTTTGCCATTTAACTGATCAATATGACGATAGGTGGCTGCATACTGACCAAGTTTAGGAGATTAGTCCGTTCCCACAGTGGATTTGTACCTGACGCAGGTTCTGCGCGCGCCCCAGTCAAAATGTGGGAGCGGGCTTGCCCGCGAAGAGTCCCTCTCAGCCAACACATTTAAACCGGCTGCCCCCGATCGATCTTGCTACTCAAAATGATCGACGTCGTCGTCTTCTCCACCCCATCCACACTGCCAATCTGATCCAGCAACTGATCGAGCTGCTCCGGCGAGTCGGTGCGCAACCACGCCACATAATCAAATTCGCCACTCACCGCACACAACTGCTGCACCTGCGCCATCGCGCTCAGCCGGCGCAACACTTCCTTGCCGGAACGCGGCTGCACCTTGATCCCGACATACGCCTGCAACCCGCCATCGACCACGCGCTGCCCCAGACGCACGCCATAACCGGTGATCACCTTGGCCTTCTCCAGCCGCGCCAACCGCGAAGTCACGGTGGTGCGCGCAATGCCCAAGTGTCGGGCAAGCATCGCCACGCTTTCGCGGGCGTTGATTTGCAGGGCGGCGATCAGCTGGCGGTCGATTTCGTCGAGGGCGGGGGGGCGGGTGTCGGGCAAAGGGGCGGCTCCAAAGGCGCGGGTTGGTAGGCCAGAACATGTTACAGACTCTGCCAGTGAGATATAGAGGTCACGCAAAGACGGAAAAGCCGCACAATTGCGCGGCTTATTGAGCGAAAAGCAACTATTGAGCGTAGCGCTGTGCGAAGTCGGCAATTTTCTGTGTTGCCTGGAAATCAACCAACTGCAGGCCACGCGCCTCAATACTCTCCTTCGCAACTTCCACCGCTTTGTGGTGGCGAGGTGATTCGTTCTCTGCAGGAGTGCTCACGGGGATGAGCACGTTTTGCAACTGAATTATGCCTTCCTGCTCCGCTCTCACGAATTTCATCAGCCACTGATCGCAGTGGTCGAGTATCGCGCTGGGCTCTGACTGGTCAAAAGCCAAGGGTTTAATAGCCGCCACGACCTTATTGCGATGCACCAGGGGGAGATGCAATTTGGTGAGATCGCCGGCCAGCGTGTCATCACGGAAATTGCGAATCGATGCCTGCGAAAACATTTCCCGGATCTCTCGAACCATCACCTCTTCACGACGCTCACGGCCAACGCCTTGACGATCAATGTAGCGGTTGAACAGCGCAGCGAGCGTATCGTCGAGATTTTCCACCAGTATCGAGCGCATGGGGCTGAAGCGAATCATCGACTCCTTCGGTTCCGTCATGAATCGGAAGTGGTTAACGATCTGCGACTCTTGAGCGCCTGCTGTCATGAGGCGGATGCTGTCGAGTTCGTTTTGGGCTATTTCCATCGCCTTGGCAAAAAGGTTACTGCACTCAAAGAAATGATTGACCCGTTTCAGATTTTTACGAGCGAGTTTGTACTCCATGCGGCCGATAGCGGGCGCCGAGAGAACGATGCCCACATTGGCAAACTCTTCGGTCTCCGCAAAAGGCGCGAAGCGCACAATGCTGTAAAGACAGGTGTATTTCATTTCAGGACGCTCCAGAATTCGTCCGATTGGCAAAGCATCAGGTTGTGTTCGATTTCTTCAAGCAGAGTTTCCAGCCCGAGTGCTCCGATGGCCTCACGCCACTCGTCAGGAATATCTGAGCATAGGTCACGAAATCGTCCAGCAGTGTCATGCATCCGCTGATGCGTATTCAACTTTATCCACCAGATCCAAACGCCATGCCCGATTTTCGGGGCCAAACACATGGCTTTCAGCGAACCTTGAAGCGTCCAGTGGCCATTGGAATGCCTGGTTGTGATCGATCAGCTGTAGCTGATTGTTGGTACTGCACATAAGCAGATTCGGACGCCCACCAAGTGGTCCCAATTGGCGATCACTGTTACCGACCCAGTAATCAAATGCGAAGACGGCTTTTTGAAGGTTGCTCGGAACCTGCAGTGCTTGTGAATACAGTAGGTCAGCAGCGTCGGCGACGTAAGCAAGGGCATAGCTGTCCCCTGGTCCGAGATCACTACGAGCTTCCGGGTTATAACGCAACAAAGCTGGATCGACATAGATACAGCCATGCTCGGGGATCGGTAAGCCGAACTGAGCAGCCAATCGGGCGCAGAGTAGTTCGGCAATGCGTTCGGCGGGCGGCAGTTCCAAACCTTTGACCACATAGTGTTTGTCATTGTTTGCCCGACACAGGAATGGGCGTGTGATGCCTCCTTCCAATCGACGAATGATCTCCACCGCTTCTATGTAGTTAACGACGGCCATTCATGGCTCCCTCATAAATCTGCTTGGAAGACAATACTGGTCTGTCTCTCGATGCACCATGTCTCGTAATCATTTCCGGGCGACATTCAGTGGGTATTAGGGTGAAAAGGCATCGACGTCCCGATTTGCCGGAGCGCGTATCTAGGAAAGTAGCGACAAACCTGCGTTTGATTCCGTGTCGTAATTCTCTGATGGTTGATGACTTTCACCACATCATCAATCACCGCTTTGCTCATCGGCGCCAGGAAATGAGCGCCCTAGGTATAGCGGGCGGTTTTTTGTCGTAATCGACATTTTCAGCGAAGGGCTTGATCAGAAACAGCAGGTCGGAGGCTTGAGCCAGTGCGTCGCCGATCGGGACGTCGGCGCTGACGGGAAGAGGGGGTGGTTGGCGCAGTAGATGAAGGGGGTGAGGCCAATGTTTTTTTGAATCTGCGGGCGAGTCTGTTTCAATCATGGTGATAATCCCTGGTTCAAGGAGCCGGTCCATCCGTTTCCAAGCGAATGAGTGGCGGCTGTACGCAGGTTGGAAAACCGGGAACCAAGGAACCGGCACGCCCGAAGACGTCCCACGCTCAGCCACCATAAAAAGAGCAGGTGCGTTTTGATTCGACGGGTTTCAAAGCCCGACCGCTGATAAGCAGCGACGCCTCGAGAGTATCCCGCCAAAGACCAGCCCAACAGACATCAAAGCCTTTAAAATCACAGCTTCGGAACTTGCCTACAGACTCCGAGGAAGTCTTCCGAACATTGCGCTCGCAGAAATTGTTCCCCCAACCGATCGCCCAAGAAAAAGCCGCGCATGTAGCGCGGCTTTCAAATGTGGTGGGCCCACACGGACTTGAACCGTGGACCAAAGGATTATGAGTCCTCTGCTCTAACCAACTGAGCTATAGGCCCTCAGTAGGTCGCGGATTATAGCGACGGTTTCTCGGCTGTGCTATCCGAATAATCCGATACGGTTACACGAAGAAACGTTGCGGCGAATTCTTCTGGGGGCAGTGGCAGGCTGACGATGTAGCCCTGAATCTGCTCGCAGCCCTCAGCCGCCAGAAATTGTTGTTGCGCCTGGGATTCCACGCCTTCGGCAATCACGGTGAATTGCATGCTCCGGCCCAGTGCGATGATCGCCCGCACAATCGCCGCGTCGTGCGGGTCGTCGGGCAGCCCGCGAACAAAAGACTGGTCAATCTTGAGGATGTCCAGCGGCAGGCGTTTCAGGTAACTGAGCGAAGAATAACCGGTACCGAAGTCGTCGATCGCCAGTTGTACACCCAGATGTTTGAGCTGGTGCAGCACCGCCAAGGCCTCTTCAGCCTGACTCATGATGAAGTTTTCGGTAATTTCCAGTTGCAGTAAATCCGGCTGCAGACGGTTGTCCCTGAGCAGTTGTTCGATACGCCCGAGCAGATTCGGCTGGCGCAGTTGCGCACCGGCGAGGTTGACTGACAGCGGGCCGAGGCTGTCGTAGATCTGATTCCACTCGAACATCTGCCGGCAGGCGGTCTCGAGCACCCAATCACCGATCTGCAAGATCATGCCGTTCTCTTCGGCCAGCGGGATGAAGTGCTCGGGCGGCACTTCGCCGAAGGTCGGGTGGCGCCAGCGGATCAGTGCTTCGGCGCCGACCAGGCGATGGTCGTCGAGGCTGATTTTCGGTTGGTAGTAGAGGAACAACTCTTCGCGTTCGATGGCCCGGCGCAGTTCGTGTTCCAGTGCCACGCGTTCGCTGGCTTGGGCGGTGAGATCGCGGGTGTAGCTTTCGACGCGGTTGCGGCCCTTGGCTTTGGAGCGGTACATCGCGGCGTCGGCGTTTTTCACCAGGGTGGCAACGTCGCAGCCATCCCGTGGGTAGAGGCTGGTGCCGATGCTGGCGCTGATGAAAAACTCGTGCTCACCGGCCTGAAACGGTGCGCCAAAGCAGTTGAGCAGTTTGATAGCGATATTGTCGGCATCACTGGCTTGTTGCAGGCCCGGCAGCAGGATAATGAATTCATCCCCGCCCAGTCGGGCGACGGTGTCGATATCGCGCAATTGCTCCTTCAGGCGTACGGCAATGCCTTTGAGCAACAGGTCGCCAACCGGGTGCCCGAGGCTGTCGTTGATGTGTTTGAAACGGTCGAGATCGAGAAACAGCACAGCGCCCTGACCGCCATTTTCCTGCTGACTGTTCAGCGCGGTGAGCAGGCGACTTTCGAACAGGGTGCGATTCGGCAGGCCGGTGAGTGGGTCGTGGTGCGCTTGATAGTCGAGTTTGGCTTGTGCGTGTTTGAGGCTGGAGATGTCAGCAAACACCGCGACGAAGTGGGTGATGAATTTGTCGCGGTTGCGCACGGCGCTAATGGTCAGCCAGCTCGGGTACAGCTCGCCGTTCTTGCGCCGGTTGGAAATCTCGCCTTGCCAGTGACCCTCGGCGGTCAATTGGTGCCACATCGCCGCGTAAAACGCGCTGTCATGCAGGCCGGAGGCGAGCAGGCGCGGGGTGTGGCCGAGGGCTTCGCTTTCGCTGTAGCCGGTAATTTCGGTGAACGCACGGTTCACCGCGCTGATATGCTGCTGGGTGTCGGTGATCAGCACGCCCTCGGCGGTGCTCTCGAAAACGGTGGCGGCCTGTTGCAGCTTTTCCTGCATCAGATGGCGTTCGGTGATGTCCCGGGCGATGGTCAGCATGCAGTCTTCTTCGCCGATCGGCAGCGGTCGGCTGGACACTTCGCACAGGCGGATCTGCCCGTCGCTGCGGCGGATATGGCAGGTGAAGTCGCGCACGAAGCCGTCGCGGTGCAACAGGTCGAGCATCTGCTTGCGTTCGTTGAGGTTGACCCAGATCCCCAGGTCCAGCGCCGAGCGATCCACCGACATCGCGCTATTGAATCCGGTGATGCGGCTGAAGCCCTCGTTGACTTCCAGCAGCAAGCCATCGCTCTGACGCGACAGCAGCAAGCCGTCCGGTGAGGCATGAAAAGCCTTGGCGAACTTCTCTTCGGAGGTTTGCAGTTGTTGTTGGGTTTCCTTGAGCTGAGTGATGTCGCGCACCACCACCACCAGCGCTGGAGTGGTGTCGAGGTCGAAGGGTTCGGCGGAGATCAGGCCGGTGAATACCTGACCGTTGTTGCGGCGAAAGGGCATCTCCAGGTTGCGGATGCTGCCGGCCTGCAAGCGCTGGAGCAGTCCTGGCCCGACCCCGGGAATGCCCCAGATGTTGAGTTCCGTGGCGGTCTGGCCTATGACTTCTTCGGCCTTCAAGCCGATCTGTTCTTCAAAGGCTTCGTTGACCTCCAACAGGCAGCCATCGGACAGCCTCGCGATGACCAGAATGTCCGGGCATTGCTGGAACACTGAAGCGAACTTCTGCTCCGACAGCCGCAATGCTTCTTCTGTACGTTTGGTCTCGCTGATGTCGATCATCAGCCCGCGCATCACCGGCTCATGGCCGTGCTCGATCAGGCTGACAATATCGCGCACCCACAGGCAGCGCCCGTCTGCGGTAATCACCCGATAATCGAGGGTGTGATCGCGCCCTTCGCGCACCGCCTCATCGCAGATGGCCTGGGCACGCGTCAGGTCGGCGGGGTGGATGATGTTGCGCCAGAAACCCGGAATCAGCCAGTGCGCCTGTGGATAACCGAGCAGATCCTCGGCATGCGGCGACACATAGCTGTAGGTGAAGTCGCTCATGCGCGCTTCCCAGGCGATGGCCGACAGGCTCTCCACCAGTCCGCGGTAGTGGTATTCGCTGCTGCGCAATTCCTGTTCGAGGTCGACGCGGCGGGCGATTTCCGAACTCAGGCGGCGATTGATGCGAATGACCACGGCCAGGATGATCATCAGCAATAACAGGCCCGGCAGGCCGTAAATCAGCAAATCCGACCAGAATGTCCGATGATCGAGGACATTGCCGACCCAATGTTCCTGAATGCTGCTGATTTCCTCCGGGCTCATGTCCGCCAGGACCTTGTCCAGAATGCCCACCAGCATTTTGTTGTCACGGGGCACGCCCATGGCCAACTGGTAGCGATACGGGGTTTCGCCGCTTACGTATAAACCGTCGAGCTTGAGCTGGCGCAGGCTCCAGACGCTGGAGGCGAGATCGCCGACGACCGCATCTACTTCATCGGTAGCCAGGGCCTGCAAGGCTGAGCTGACATTGGGCATGGCCACCAGATTCAGATCCGGATGGTGGGTGCGCAACAGTTCGTGGGGGGCGTAGTTTTCCACCACGGCGATCTTCAGTCCGTACAGGTCTTCGATTTTGCGCGGTTGCGCGCCGCCGATATGGGCGAGGATCACGATCGGGAAATCGAGATAAGGGCGAGTAAACGACAGATAGTTCTGGCGTTCGGGCGTGGACATGATCCCGGGCAGCAGATCAATCTTGCCGGTTTTCACCTGCGCCAGCACCTCAGTCCAGCTCGACGGCTCGACCGGGGTGAGTTTGACGGCCAGGCGCTGGCGGATCACGTCGATGTAATCAGCGGCCAGGCCTTGATAGCGATTCTGTTCATCACGGAACTCGAACGGCGGCCACGAGGCATCGACACCCAGGCGCAAGTCCGGGTGAGCCGCGAGCCAGCTACGTTCTTCATCGGTCAGAGTCAGCGCGTTAGCCGTTGCGGTCCAGATCATCAGTGACAGCAAGAAAAGCACGGGCGCCAGTCTGGGCATAACCGTCTCGTTAGGGCACGGGATTGATTGTTTCGAGTGTAGACGGGGTATGCGGGGGAGGGGCGGTGCGAGGGATTTAATCTGCCGTATAAACAAAACCCCCGGCCTGGGCCGGGGGTTCTGGTATCACTCGTCGAGGAAGGAGCGCAGATGCTCGCTTCGCGTCGGGTGGCGCAGCTTGCGCAGCGCCTTGGCTTCGATCTGACGGATCCGCTCGCGCGTTACGTCAAACTGTTTGCCCACTTCTTCGAGTGTGTGGTCGGTGTTCATGTCGATACCGAAGCGCATGCGCAGTACTTTGGCTTCACGGGCTGTGAGGCCGGACAGCACTTCGCGGGTTGCTTCTTTCAAGCTTTCAACGGTTGCCACATCGATTGGCGACTGCATGGTCGAGTCTTCGATGAAGTCACCCAGATGAGAGTCTTCGTCATCACCGATCGGGGTTTCCATGGAGATCGGCTCTTTAGCGATCTTCAACACCTTGCGGATCTTGTCCTCAGGCATTTCCATGCGTTCGCCAAGCTCTTCCGGAGTCGGTTCGCGACCCATTTCCTGCAGCATCTGGCGGGAAATGCGGTTGAGCTTGTTGATCGTCTCGATCATGTGCACCGGAATACGGATGGTGCGAGCCTGGTCGGCGATCGAGCGAGTGATCGCCTGACGGATCCACCAGGTGGCATAAGTCGAGAACTTGTAACCACGACGGTATTCGAACTTGTCCACCGCTTTCATCAGACCGATGTTGCCTTCCTGGATCAGATCGAGGAATTGCAGGCCGCGGTTGGTGTACTTCTTGGCGATCGAGATCACCAGACGCAAGTTCGCTTCAACCATCTCTTTCTTCGCGCGGCGGGCCTTGGCCTCACCGATCGACATGCGACGGTTGATGTCCTTGATTTCAGCGATGGTCAGACCGGTCTCGGTTTCCAGCGCGATCAGCTTCTGCTGGCAACGGATGATGTCTGGCTGCACGCGACCAATGGCTTCGGCGTATTTGCTCTTGCCTTTGGCCAGGGCGTCGGACCAGCTTTCATCGACTTCATTGCCCGGGAACTGACGCAGGAAATCGGCGCGTGGCATACGTGCATCACGTACGCACAGTTGCATGATCGCGCGCTCTTGCTGACGCAGACGATCAAGGGCACTGCGAACACGCTCGACCAGGGCTTCGAATTGCTTCGGCACCAGTTTGATCGGCATGAACAGTTCGGCCAGGGCCAGCAACTCGGCAACGGCGGCCTTGTTGTGACGACCGTGCTTTTTCAGGGCCTTGCGGGTGATTTCCATCTGGTCGGACACAGCGCCGAAACGCTGGGCAGCGATGACCGGATCCGGACCGCTTTCGGCTTCCTCTTCGTCATCCGAAGCTTCGGCGTCATCGTCGTCGGTATCGTCGTCAGCCTTGGCGGCTTTCGCGTCGATCGGCGGTGGCACTTCGGCAGCAGGCGGCGCAATGCCGTCGTCCGGGTCGATGTAACCGCTCAGAACGTCGGACAGGCGACCACCTTCGGTGGTGACGCGAGTGTACTCGGAGAGAATGTGGTCAACCGTGCCTGGGAAGTGCGCGATAGCGCTCATCACCTCACGGATGCCTTCTTCGATACGCTTGGCGATTTCGATTTCGCCTTCACGAGTCAGAAGCTCGACCGTACCCATTTCACGCATGTACATGCGCACCGGGTCAGTGGTGCGACCGATATCGGTCTCCACCGCGGCCAACGCGGCGGCTGCTTCTTCCGCAGCGGCCTCGTCGGTATCGGCGTCGGCCAACATAAGGGCGTCCGCATCCGGAGCACTCTCGTGTACGGGGATCCCCATGTCGTTAATCATGCGGATGATGTCTTCCACCTGCTCCGGATCTGAAATATCCTCGGGCAGGTGGTCGTTGACCTCGGCGTAAGTCAGATACTTCTGCTCACGACCCAGTTTGATCAACTCAATAATACGAGACTGCTGTTGCGCTTTTCCGGACATAACACCCTATCCACTGAAGGTCTTGGCGGGCAAAAAACAAGCCGAGGATTATACCTGAGCTATGACCTCACGCGCCAGTTGAGGTCGGGTTTGATGCGGAAACATTGCGACTTAGTAGGTCGCGCAGTTGATTTTTCTCTTCGGCGCTCAGTTCGCTTTGACGCGCTTTCCTGAGCAACTGTTCCAGATTTCGCTCGCGTTGGCGGGCTGACAAGCTAGTAATGGTGTCGAAAAACTGTTGTTCAAGGTTTTCTCCGTCAATCAGCCACTCCTTTTCCGCCAGCGCCTTGAGCAAGCGACCCTGTTCAGTGCCATGCCATCGCGCGATCAACTGAAATGAGTTTAGCTTGGGATTCTTCTGTACGGCTTCAAGCAGCGCCACGAGCAACTGGGCATTGGTCTGATTTTCGTCCGCAATGTGCCCGGCGTCTTCGACACGTTCGGCCAGTTGCGGGTGGTGCAGCAACGTACGCAGGGCGGTCAGCGTCGGGGACTCGACGCCAATCGGCGTGCGCGGGCGCTGTTGATCGCGATCGCCGCCACGCTTGCCGTTCTTGTCCCAGGGTTTCTTGTCCCATTTCTTGCCGCCGGCGCCGGGTTTCTTTGGCGTCCACTCCTGCTGCGGCACATACATGTCCTGTGTCTGCGGCTGATGGTAGTCGCTGTAGTCCGGCATTGCGTCGTAATCAATGCCCGGATCGTAGGCCGGAGGAGCTTCCTGCGGCGCACTTTGCGCGAGCTGGCTGACCGTTTCGCTGCTCAGGCCGGTGATTTCGGTCAGGCGCTGGCGCATCAGAATACGCAGGTTGGCGCCCGGCACTTTGTCGATCAGCGGCGCGGCGAGGGTGGCCATGTGGGCCTTGCCTTCGAGCGAGCGCGGATCGGCTTCCTCGGTCAGTTGCTGGAAGAAATAATCTGCCAGCGGCTGGGCATGCTGATTGATGCGGGCCTTGAAGGCGTCAGTGCCTTCGGCGCGAACCAGCGTATCCGGATCTTCGCCTTCGGGCAGGAACAGGAAGCGCGCACGGCGCCCGTCCTGCAGGCACGGCAGTGTCGCCTCCAGTGCGCGCCATGCAGCATTGCGGCCGGCCTGGTCGCCATCGAAGCAGAACAGAACGTTGGGCACGACGCGAAACAGGCGCTTGAGGTGCTCTTCGCTGGTCGCTGTGCCCAAGGTTGCGACGGCATTGCGCAAGCCTTGCTGGGCGAGGGCGATGACGTCCATGTAACCCTCGACGACGATGATTTCGTCGAGGTTGCGGTTGTTCTTGCGTGCTTCATAGAGGCCGTAGAGTTCCTGGCCTTTATGGAAGACCGGGGTTTCCGGCGAGTTCAGGTATTTCGGCTTGTCGTCACCCAGTACCCGGCCACCGAAAGCGATGATCCGGCCACGGGTATCGCGGATCGGGAACATCACGCGATCGCGGAAGCGGTCATAGCGCTTGCCGGTTTCGGCGTTCTCGATCAGCAGGCCGGCGTCGATCATGGCCTTCTGTTGCAAAGTGTCGCTGCTCAAGTGCTTGAACAGATTGTCCCAGCCCGGCGGCGCAAAGCCGAGACCGAAGTCCCGGGCGATCTCGCCGGTCAGGCCGCGGCCCTTGAGGTAATCCACCGCAGCCTTGCGCGCCGGATGGCTCTTGAGCGCCTGGCGGTAGAAGTCGGCGGCGGCGCTGAGCAGCGGATACAGCGGCGAGTCGGTTGGCTGTCGCGGTTTGTGCGGACGGCCGCTTTCTTCGCGGGGGACTTCCATGCCGGCGGCTTTGGCCAGGTCCTCGACGGCCTGGGGGAAATCCAGGTTGTCGTGGTCCATGAGAAAGCCGAGGGCGTTGCCGCCGGCGCCGCAGCCGAAGCAGTAATAGAACTGCTTGTCGGGGCTGACGCTGAACGACGGGGTTTTCTCTTTATGGAACGGGCAGCAGGCGGTGTAGTTCTTGCCGGCCTTTTTCAGTTGCACGCGCGAGCTGACCACGTCGACGATGTCGGTGCGGTTCAGGAGGTCGTCAATAAAGCTCTGGGGAATCAGCCCGGCCATGGCGTTCTCGTATGCGCTGTAATGAGTCCGATGCGAAGGGCGGCCGGGCACAGGTCTTGAGTGAAGCGCACAAAGTGGGCGGTTCGACCGGTCGGTGCATATTCGCTGTCGGGAAGTGTATCTGCCGATAATCCACTGACGTTAGTACCCATCAGTCGTCGACTATTTGAAAGTGTTGCGCTGAATCCGCTGGCGGCCGATAAATGGCCTCGGATAGCTCAATAAAGCGGGCACGCATGGCGGTGCCTTGGGCTGATCGTCGTAAGAGGAATCAGTGGGTGTGCTCGTCAGTAGCCTTGAAAGACTCGTCAGAAAAGACGTGCACCGCTGGCAAAAGAGCCAGGTCTGACGCGTGAAGCAGATTTGTCTCGGTCGCGTGTGCGGCTTCGACGGTGAAGCATCAAGCGTTTTACGCAAATGCCATTAGCCCGGCTGAAGGCCGGGCTTAGGCAAGAAGCTTGCTACGAACGTCTGTGTATTAGTACAGACGAACGGCGCGGCGCTGTTCGCGCTGAACTTTCTTGGCGTGACGCTTAACAGCGGCTGCTGCTTTGCGCTTACGCTCAGAAGTTGGCTTCTCGTAAAATTCGCGGCTACGAACTTCAGCCAGTACACCGGCTTTTTCGCAGGAGCGCTTGAAACGACGCAGAGCTACGTCGAAGGGTTCGTTCTCTTTAACTTTGACGGCTGGCATCCAGAGCTACCTTCATTCATTACCGGGGTCAACATCCTCGCGGCAAAAGAGCACTTGAAGACGTCGGTTTTTAAGGGTTGCGGATGTTAACCCCTCATCGCTCGGAATGCAAAGCCTCTGATCGAAAACCGCTAGTCGGGGCATCGCGTGGCGACTATTATGCGCGCCTTCGAATTCAGCCTAAACAAGGCGCAAACCCATGCTAGTACTGGGATTAGAAACCTCCTGCGACGAAACCGGCGTCGCGCTATACGACAGTGAACGCGGCCTGCTGGCCGACGCGCTGTTCAGCCAGATCGACCTGCACCGCGTCTATGGCGGCGTGGTGCCGGAGCTGGCCTCGCGTGACCACGTCAAACGCATGCTGCCCTTGATTCGTCAGGTGTTGGCCGAGGCCGACTGCGTGCCGACCGAGATCGATGCGATCGCCTACACCGCGGGCCCGGGCCTGGTCGGGGCGCTGCTGGTCGGTGCCTCGTGCGCTCAGGCGCTGGCGTTTGCCTGGGGTATTCCGGCACTCGGTGTGCACCACATGGAAGGCCACTTGCTGGCGCCGATGCTGGAGCCAAAACCGCCGGAATTCCCGTTCGTCGCTTTGTTGGTGTCCGGTGGGCACACGCAACTGGTTCAGGTCGATGGAATTGGCCAATACAGCCTGCTCGGCGAGACCCTCGACGATGCCGCCGGTGAAGCGTTCGACAAAACCGCGAAAATGATGGGCCTCAATTATCCGGGCGGGCCGGAAATCGCCAAGCTGGCCGAGAAGGGCGTTGCGGGACGTTTCACCTTCCCGCGTCCGATGTGTGATCGCCCGGGCCTGGATTTCAGCTTCAGCGGCTTGAAGACCTTTGCCCTCAACACCTGGCAGCAATGCGTCAGCGCCGGGGACGACAGCGAGCAAGCCCGTTGCGACATTGCGCTGGCGTTCCAGCAGGCCGTGGTGGAGACTTTGACCATCAAATGCAAGCGCGCCCTGAAACACGCAGGCATGAAACGTCTGGTGATCGCTGGCGGCGTCAGTGCCAACAAGGCGTTGCGCGCTTCGCTGGAAAAGATGCTCGGCGATATGAAGGGCGATGTGTTTTACGCCCGTCCCGAGTTCTGCACCGACAATGGCGCGATGATCGCGTTTGCCGGTTGTCAGCGTTTGCAGGCCGGTCAGCAGGAAAGTCTGGCGATCAGCGTGCAGGCGCGCTGGCCGATGGAGCAGTTGTCGGCGCTGTAATGTGCGGCGCTCATGGGCGGTATTTAAAAATGCCGTTCGCGCCCGGCAAACAGGTCGCGTAGATTGCCGCGGTGGCGCCAGACGATCAGAAGCGTCAGCGCGCTCATCGGCAGCAGCGCCTCCGGCTCTTGCCAGGCAAGTAAGGGCAAGGTCAGGGGCGTGGCGATCAGCGCCGCCAGCGAGCTGGTACGGGTCAGGTAGAACGTCAGCAGCCAGGCGCACACCGCCAGCAGCGCGGCGGGTGGATACAGGCCCAGCAGCATGCCGGCAGCCGTGGCGACGCCTTTGCCGCCGCGAAAACGGAAATACAGCGGGAACAGGTGACCGATCACGGCGCACACGCCGATCCAGGCCTGATCCTGCAGCGAAAGGCCAGCGGCTGCTGCGATCAGCACCGGCAGCAGGCCTTTGCACAGATCACCGAGCAAGGTCAGGATCGCCAGTTTGCGACCGGCCAGGCGCAGCATGTTGGTGGCGCCAGCATTACCCGAGCCACTCATTCGCGGGTCCGGATTTCCGGTCAGGCGGCTGAGCAAAATGGCGAAGGACAGAGAGCCGAGCAGGTAGGCGAGAGTCGCCAGTAACCAAAACATGCTAACTATTCCGGGCGAGGACGCCCTGATTCTAACGGCGCATTGCGCCCTTGTCGTGCAGCGGAGAGAAGTGCTTGGACAGAGTGTTTATCGAGGGCCTGGAAGTCGACACCGTGATCGGTGCCTATGACTGGGAGCGCGGCATCCGTCAGTGCTTGCGTCTTGATCTGAGCTTCGCCTGGGACAATCGCCCGGCCGCCGCCGGTGACGACCTGACCCTGGCGCTCGATTACGCCAGCGTTTCCACGCGCATCCAGGCCTTTGCCGAACAAGCGCAATATCAATTGGTCGAGACCTTTGCCGAGCGTCTGGTCGAAGTGCTGATGACCGAGTTCAAGATTACCTGGGTTCGCCTGAAACTGACCAAGCCGGGCGCCGTGCCGGCCGCCAAGGGTGGCGTGGGTGTGGAGATCGAGCGCGGATGTCGCTGACTCAGGTGTACCTCGGGCTCGGTAGCAATATCGAGCGCGAAACCCATTTGCGCGCCGGGCTCGACGCTTTGGCGACATTTCTGGTGGATATCCGCTGTTCGGCGGTGTTCGAGAGCCAGCCAGTGGGAATCAAGAGCGGGCCGTTCTTCAATTTCGTAGTCTCGGCATTGACCGATCTGCCGTTGATGGAACTGGATCGACGCCTGAAATTCATCGAGGCCGATAATGGTCGCTATGCGCCGGATCGCAAGGGGCTGCCGCTGGATATCGACGTGCTGTTATACGGCGATCTGACCGGTAACTTCGACGGCTTGATCCTGCCGCGTGCCGAAATTCTGAAAAACGCCTTTGTGCTGTGGCCGCTGTCGCTGATTGCGCCGGACCGGGTGCATCCGGGTGTGGGAAAAAACTTCGCGACGTTGTGGGCCGAGGCGCAGATTGATCAGGTGTTGGCACCGGTGGGATTTGAATGGCGGGGCGAGCAATTGACCCCGCCGAGTCTTTAAAAGCAAAAGATCGCAGCCTGCGGCAACTCCTACACAGGGATTCGCGTTTCCATGTAGGAGCTGCCGCAGGCTGCGATCTTTTGATCTTGTTTCAAGCGTTCTCTTTGTACGCCTTCAACGCCTTGAGCCGCTCACGCTTGAGCGCTTCCCCAAGCTCCGGCCCTTTAAAACCCTTCTCCAGCAGCGGCTGCACCGCCACCCCGCGTGCCACATTGGCTGCTCCACGCAGATAATCGGCCTGTGGATAACTGCGCTGTTCCAGCCCCTTGCGTCCGCGCGCATCCATCTCGCACGCGACGATGAACTCCTCGAAACGCTGCGGGCGACGATACACGTCAAAGCTCTGCAAAAGCTCCAGCAAGGTCGATGCCTTCAGCTCCAGGGCGCGGTGGCCGTGGGTGTGGTACTGGCCGACCAGCAACGCCAGTTCCTGACAGTCCTTTGGCGCCTTGAAGCGTTCGTTGACCGCTTTGATCAGTTTCAACCCCGTGTGTTCATGGGCGATGTGCCTAGGCCACGCTTCTTCAGGAGTCAGGCCTTTGCCAAGATCGTGCAGCAGACAGGCCCAGCGTACGGTGAGCGGTTGTTTGTGCAGCGCCGATTGTTCCAGCACGCTGAGTGTGTGGAGCCCGGTATCGATTTCCGGGTGATGCGCTTCCGGTTGCGGCACGCCAAACAGCGCGTCAACTTCCGGCATCAGTACTTTCAGCGCGCCGCAGTCGCGAAGCACCTGAATGAATACCTGTGGCTGATCCTCCATAAGCGCGCGGGAGATTTCTTTCCAGCTGCGCTCGGCGGTCAACGCTTCCAGCTCGCCGGATTCGCTGAGCTGACGCATCAATTCCAGCGTTTCTGAGGCAACGGTGAAACCCAGTCCGGCATAACGCGCGGCAAAGCGCGCAACGCGCAGTACCCGGAGCGGATCTTCGGCAAATGCGGGGGAAACGTGACGCAGAATGCGCGCTTCGAGATCGCGCTGGCCATGGTACGGATCCGTCAGGTTCTGCTGATCATCCTCGGCCATTGCATTGATGGTCAGGTCGCGGCGGATCAGGTCCTCTTCAAGGGGGACTTCGGGGCTGGCGTGAAAGGTGAAGCCGCCATAACCGCGACCGCTTTTGCGTTCGGTGCGGGCGAGAGCGTATTCCTCGCCGGTTTGCGGGTGAAGGAATACCGGAAAATCCGCGCCAACCGGGCGATAACCCTTGGCGAGCATCTCGTCCGCCGTGGCGCCGACCACTACCCAATCAATATCGGTCACCGGTAACCCGAGCAAGCGATCGCGTACCGCACCGCCAACCTTGAAAATCTGCATAAAAAACCTCCGTTAGCCCGACAGGATAAACCTTGTGCCGGACTTTCGGAGGTCAGAACCGCAACTAGAGATGAATCACGGCCAGGTCGAGCCGGCCGTAATCACCCTCGCTGTGTTCACTGCGGGGCGGCACGTGATGGGTTTTCATGATCTGGTCGCCCTGCAGGGTTTCCAGATGAATGTCGAAGCCCCACAGCCGGTGCAGATGCTTGAGTACCTCATCGGTGGAGTCGCCCAGCGGTTTACGGTCGTGTTGCTGGTGACGCAAGGTCAGCGAGCGGTCGCCGCGTCGGTCGATGCTGTAGATCTGCACGTTCGGCTCACGGTTGCCGAGGTTGTACTGCGCAGCCAGGGTTTCACGGATGATCCGGTAACCGGTTTCGTCGTGGATCGCCGGCACCAGCAAATCGTCCTTCTGGTCGTCATCGAGGATGCTGAACAGCTTGAGGTCGCGGATGACCTTGGGTGACAAGTACTGCAGGATGAAGCTTTCGTCCTTGAAGCTGCTCATGGCGAACTTGATGGTCGAGAGCCAGTCGGAACCGGCAATGTCCGGGAACCAGCGCCGGTCTTCCTCGGTAGGGTTTTCGCACATGCGGCGAATGTCGCGATACATCGCAAAGCCCAGTGCGTAGGGGTTGATTCCGCTGTAATACGGGCTGTCGAAACCTGGCTGGAACACCACGCTGGTGTGCGAGGTAAGGAATTCCATCATGAAGCCGTCGGTTACCAGGCCTTCGTCATACAGATCGTTCATCAGCGTGTAGTGCCAGAACGTGGCCCAGCCTTCGTTCATCACCTGCGTCTGACGCTGTGGATAAAAATACTGGGCGATCTTGCGCACGATGCGCACGATCTCCCGTTGCCACGGCTCCAGCAACGGCGCGTGCTTCTCGATGAAATACAGGATGTTTTCCTGCGGCTCGGCCGGGAAGCGGGCGTTGTCCTTGTCGCTGTATTTGTCTGCGCCTTTGGGAATGGTGCGCCACAGATCGTTGATCTGCTTCTGCAGGTGCTCTTCGCGGTCCTTCTGCCGCCGACGTTCCTCTTCAGCAGAAATCGGATAAGGACGTTTGTAGCGGTCGACGCCATAGTTCATCAGCGCATGGCAGGAGTCGAGCAGGTCCTCCACCGCATCGATACCGTGGCGCTCCTCGCACTGCATGATGTACTGCTTGGCGAACACCAGGTAATCGATGATCGAGCTGGCGTCGGTCCAGGTGCGGAACAGATAGTTGCCCTTGAAGAAGCTGTTGTGGCCATAGCACGCGTGCGCCACAACCAGGGCCTGCATGCAGATGGTGTTTTCCTCCATCAGATAGGCGATGCACGGGTCGGAATTGATCACGATCTCGTAAGCCAGACCCATTTGCCCGCGGCTGTAGGATTTCTCGGTGCTGAGGAAGTGTTTGCCGTAGGACCAGTGGTGATAGCCCAGTGGCATGCCAACCGAGGCATAGGCGTCCATCATCTGCTCGGCGGTGATCACTTCGATCTGGTTGGGGTAAGTATCCAGAGCATACCGGGCCGCAATCCGGGCGATCTCGCGGTCGTAGGCCTGAATCAGCTCGAACGTCCATTCGGAGCCGGTGGAAATGGGTTGGCGCTTCTGCTCTTTGGCGGTCATGTCACTAACCTGCGCTGGAAGAGTTCACGGAAGACCGGATAAATATCCCCGGCCGAGACCAGCTGCTGCTGGGCAAACGTGTCGGAAAAGGCTTCGGCGATGCGTTCGTATTCGTACCAGAGGGCCTGGTGTTCGCGTGGGGTGATCTCCACATAAGTGTAGTACTGCACAAACGGCATGATCTGGTTGATCAGGATGTCGCGGCAGATCGGTGAGTC
Organism: Pseudomonas sp. 22189; assembly: GCF_052045635.1. Classification (NCBI taxonomy): domain Bacteria; kingdom Pseudomonadati; phylum Pseudomonadota; class Gammaproteobacteria; order Pseudomonadales; family Pseudomonadaceae; genus Pseudomonas; species Pseudomonas sp. 22189. The sequence goes on along the minus strand of NZ_JBQEPG010000008.1, from coordinate 18,581 downwards.
GTCGTTCCAGTTGTCGCCGTCGGAAGCCTGCGCTGCGTAGATGTTCCACTCGTTGCTCGGATAACGCTCGGCCATGATCTCCTGCATCAGTTTCAGGGCGCTGGAGACGATGGTGCCGCCGGTTTCCCGCGAGTAAAAGAACTCTTCCTCGTCCACTTCCCGGGCGCTGGTGTGGTGGCGAATGAACACCACGTCGATCTTGTCGTAGTTACGTTTGAGGAACAGGTACAGCAGGATGAAAAAGCGTTTGGCGATGTCCTTGGTGGCCTGGGTCATCGAACCGGAAACGTCCATCAGGCAGAACATCACCGCTTTGGAGCTGGGGTTGGGCTGCTTGACCAGCAGATTGTATTTGAGGTCGAACGTATCGAGAAACGGCACACGGTGGATGCGCGCACTGAGTTTCTCTATTTCGGCTTCGAGTTCCTGAATATCGCCGAAGTTGTCCGGCTCTTCGCGCTTTAATCGCGCCAGTTCCTCTTTGGCCTCGCGCAGCTTGGCGCGGCTGCTGCCGGACAGCGCAATGCGCCGGGCGTGGGCCGAACGCAGGGTGCGGATGATGTTGATCCGCGACGGGTTGCCCTCGTTGCTGATCCCGGCGCGCACGGTCTTGAACGTGTCAGTCCCGCTGAGATTGCGTTTCACCAGATTCGGCAGTTCGAGGTCTTCGAACATGAATTCGAGGAATTCTTCCTGAGTGATCTGGAAAACGAATTCGTCCATGCCCTCGCCGGAATTGCCAGCCTTGCCGGGACCGCGTCCGCCGCCACCTCCCGGTGGCCGGGCGATGTGTTCGCCGGCAGTGAATTCCTTGTTGCCGGGGTGAACCACGGTCTGTTTGCCGCCGCGACCGTGGTGAAGCACCGGTTCGTCGATGTCGCGACCGGGAATGCTGATCTGCTCACCGTGTTCCATGTCAGTGATGGAACGCCGGCTGACCGCCTCTTCGACAGCCTTCTTGATGTGATCACGGTAACGCCGCAGGAAGCGCTGGCGGTTCACCGTGCTCTTGTTCTTGCCATTGAGACGTCGGTCGATCACATAACTCATGACTGCTCCTTAGAAGCTGTCCTGCAAAGGCGGGAGCGGTCATGCAGCATTGAGCCGAATGCCAAGGGACGTACACGCTCCCCCAAGCGCTCTGGATGCTGCCTATACCTCGCTACCGACTTGCGAACACCTTCCAGAGGCCTGTGTAGCAGAAAATGCGGGCACAGGCCTCGGGCTGACGACAACCGGTCTGACCGGCCGCGGTTTACTGTGACTTTCTGACCCGCAGGTACCACTCGGACAGCAGTCGTACCTGTTTGTCGGTGTAGCCGCGTTCGACCATTCGAGTAACGAAGTCGTTGTGTTTCTGTTGATCCTCTTTGCTGGCCTTGGCATTGAAGCTGATGACTGGCAGCAGGTCTTCGGTGTTGGAGAACATTTTCTTCTCGATGACCACCCGCAGTTTTTCGTAGCTGAGCCAGGTCGGGTTTTTGCCGTTGTTGTTGGCTCGGGCGCGCAACACGAAGTTGACGATCTCGTTGCGGAAATCCTTCGGATTGCTGATGCCGGCCGGTTTCTCGATTTTCTCCAGTTCTTCGTTCAGGGCGACGCGGTTGAGAATCTCGCCGGTTTCCGGATCGCGGTATTCCTGATCCTGAATCCAGAAGTCCGCATACAGCACGTAGCGGTCGAAGATGTTTTGCCCGTACTCGCTGTAAGACTCCAGGTAAGCGGTCTGGATCTCCTTGCCGATGAATTCGATATAACGCGGCGCCAGGTACTCCTTGAGGTAGCGCAGGTAGCGTTCGCGGGTTTCAGCCTGGAACTGTTCCTGTTCGATCTGCTGCTCCAGCACATACAACAGGTGCACCGGGTTGGCGGCGATTTCATGCGGATCGAAGTTGAACACTTTGGACAGGATCTTGAAGGCAAAGCGGGTCGACAGACCGTTCATGCCTTCGTCGACGCCCGCCGAATCGCGGTATTCCTGGATCGACTTGGCCTTCGGATCGGTGTCCTTGAGGTTTTCCCCGTCGTAGACGCGCATCTTCGAATAGATGTTGGAGTTTTCCGGCTCCTTGAGGCGCGACAGCACAGTGAACTGCGCCAGCATCTTCAGGGTGTCCGGCGCGCAGTGAGCCTTGGCCAGCGAACTGTTGAACAGCAACTTGTCGTAGATCTTCACTTCGTCACTGACCCGCAGGCAGTACGGCACTTTGACGATATAGATCCGGTCGATGAAGGCTTCGTTGTTCTTGTTGTTGCGGAAGGTGTGCCATTCCGATTCGTTGGAGTGGGCGAGCAGGATCCCGGTGAACGGAATCGCACCGAGGCCTTCGGTACTGTTGTAGTTGCCTTCCTGGGTGGCGGTCAGCAATGGGTGCAGCACCTTGATCGGTGCCTTGAACATTTCGACGAATTCCATCAGGCCCTGGTTGGCCCGGCACAGCGCGCCGGAGTAGCTGTAGGCGTCGGCGTCGTTCTGTGGGTATTCCTCGAGTTTGCGGATGTCGACCTTGCCCACCAGCGCGGAGATGTCCTGGTTGTTCTCGTCGCCCGGTTCGGTCTTGGCCACGGCGATCTGATTGAGGATCGACGGGTACAGCTTGACCACGCGGAACTGGCTGATGTCGCCGCCAAATTCAGCCAGGCGTTTGGTCGCCCATGGCGACATGATGGTGTTCAGGTAGCGCCGTGGGATGCCGAAGTCTTCCTCGAGGATCGCGCCATCTTCGGTGGCGTTGAACAGACCCAGAGGCGATTCGAATACCGGCGAGCCCTTGATCGCGTAGAAGGGCACTTTTTCCATCAGCTGTTTCAGCTTCTCGGCCAGGGACGATTTACCGCCACCGACGGGGCCGAGCAGGTAGAGAATCTGTTTCTTCTCTTCCAGGCCTTGGGCGGCATGGCGGAAATACGAGACGATCTGGTCGATGCATTCTTCCATCCCGTGGAAGTCTTCAAAGGCCGGATAGCGACGAATCACCTTGTTGGAGAAGATCCGCGACAGCCGCGAGTTGGTCGACGTATCGAGCAGCTCGGGTTCGCCAATAGCCATCAGTAGACGCTCGGCGGCGGAAACGTAAGCGCTGCGATCCTTTTTGCACAGCTCCAGGTACTCCTGCAGCGAGAGTTCTTCCTGGCGTGTGGACTCGAAGCGTTGTTGGAAGTGGCTAAAGATACTCATGACGTCACCTCGCTCGATACGTGGAGCCGACGCCGGATCACTCAGTCGATGCTGGCAAGCAGCCGTGGTGGCCGCTTGTTTACCCCCCAGAACACTTTCGCGGTCGACAACCTTGAAAGTCACTCCCGATGACCCGTGCGCCGGTGTACCGGCTCTCCCCTGTTTTGGATGGCCTGCGCTTAAGGATAGTTGGGAATTCGAGAGGTAAAGGCGAGATACGTAATTAGTTGTGGCAGACCGTTCGTCTGTCACGCGCAGGCCCGCGTGAGCCGGGGCCTGCGCGTGACAAAAAAATTATTCGGCGCCGCCTTGCGCGGTTTCCGCAGGATAAGTCGTACGCCACAGCTCGAAGCCGCCGTCCATGCTGTAGACGTCGGAGAAGCCCTGGCTGATCAGGTAAGCCGCAGCGTTCTGGCTGGAGTTGCCGTGATAACAGACCACCACCAACGGTGCGTCGAGATCGGCGTTACGGATGAATTCCGAGATCGAGTGGTTATCCAGATGGGTCGAGCCGGCGATGTGCAGCGCGGCATAGGTTTGCGGGTCGCGGATGTCGACCACCACTGCGCCTTGTTCACGCAGGGCCTGGGCCTGTTCCGGGGGGATTCGTTTGAATTCGCTCATGGCGGGTTCCTGTAGCTCGGCAGAATGCGCAGTCTAACGCGGGACGCTGACTGGCGACGTTTCGGGGATAAGTGGGGCGACGGTCGGGGCAAGCCCGCCGTGCTCATCGCATTTGCACGACACGCGCTCGCCGCTGTCGACGTTCATCAGGGTCAGGCTGCCGCCCCAGACACAACCGGTGTCCAGTGCCGAGACGCCCGGTTCGCGGACATCGCCTTCCAGTGCGGCCCAGTGGCCGAAAATGATCCGCAGGCCACGGGTTTTACGCTCCTTGTGCTGGAACCATGGCTTGTAGCCGGGCGGGGCAGTATCCAGGCCTTCCTTGCTTTTAAGATCGAGCTTGCCGTCGGCGGTGCAGAAGCGCATGCGGGTGAAATAGTTGGTGATCACGCGCAAACGGGTCACGCCGGTGAGATCACTGTCCCACTTCGCCGGCTCGTTGCCGTACATGCCATCGAGGTACAACGGAAACAGGTTGTCGTCACGCAGCGCGGCTTCGGCTTCGGCGGCGTACTTCAAGGCCTTGCGCAACGACCACTGCGGGGGGATGCCCGCGTGCACCATGGCGACTTCGCGTTGTTCGTCGTAGTGCATGAGTTTCTGTTGGCGCAGCCATTCGAGCAGGTCAGCCGCATCGGGGGCTTCGAGAATCTCGCGCAGGGTGTCGGATTTCTTCAGGCGCTCGATATTGTTGGCGGCGGCGAGCAGATGCAGATCGTGGTTGCCGAGTACGCAAACCAGTGAGTCGCGCATGCCGTAGAGAAACCGCAGGGTTTCCAGCGATTGAGGACCACGGTTGACCAGATCGCCGACCAGCCACAGCCGATCAAGCCCGGGGTCGAACGCGACTTGCTTGAGCAGGCATTTGAGCGGTGCAAGGCAGCCTTGCAGGTCGCCGACGGCGTACGTCGTCATCAGTGCAGGGCTCCAGGCACGGCGAGGCGGAAAGGCTTGATGATCGCGTCGAAATGCTTGCCATCGTCGGCGACCATTTCGTAGGTGCCCTGCATGGTGCCGACCTTGGTGGTCATCACTGTGCCGCTGCTGTAGGTGTGGCTTTTGCCGACCTCGATCAGCGGTTGCTGGCCGACAACGCCGGCGCCGCGAACCTCTTCGACATGCCCGTCACCGTCGGTAATCACCCAATGTCGTGACATCAGCTGGGCAGGGCGCTCGCCATTGTTCTGCACGGTGATGGTGTAGGCGAAGGCGAAGCGGTGGTGCTCGGGTTGCGATTGGTCTGCCAGGTAGCGGGTAACGACACTGACATCGACCTGATAACGAGGATCGGACATGCAAAAGGGCCTTAAGCAAAGCGGAACGCGAGGCGTAGCTGATGGGGAATCAGTCTAGGCAAGTATCGGGCAGTAAACCAGAGTGGCGTCCTGCCCGATAGCGTTCATCGCCGGTCAGTCGGCGGCGGGGGCGGCAGCAACCTGCTCGGCGAGCTTGTCGGCCAGGCGCACGAATGCGGCCAGGTCCAGTTGTTCGGGACGCAGGCTGCCATCGACGCCGGCGGCTTCGATCTCGGCGGCGGTCATCAATTGCTTGAGGGTGTTGCGCAGGGTCTTGCGACGCTGGTTGAAGGCTTCGCGAACGACGCGCTCCAGCAGGCGATGATCCTTGGCCGGGTGCGGCAGCACCGCGTGCGGCACCAGACGGACGATGGCCGAGTCGACCTTCGGCGGCGGATTGAACGCGCCCGGGCCGACGTTGAACAGGTGTTCCACGCGGCAGTGGTACTGAACCATGATCGACAGACGACCCCAGTCGCCGCCGCCCGGGCCTGCGGCCAGACGCTCGACCACTTCCTTCTGCAGCATGAAGTGCATGTCGCGAATGATGCCGGCGTTGTTCAGCAGATGGAAAATCAGCGGCGTGGAAATGTTGTAAGGCAGGTTGCCCACCACACGCAGACTGTTCGGCGCGGCGTTGAGGCTGTTGAAGTCGAACTTCAGCGCATCGCCCTGATGCAGGTTGAAGTTGCTCTTGCCGGCGAACTGCTGGTTGAGAATCGGGATCAGGTCCTTGTCCAGTTCCACCACGTCGAGTTGCGCGCCGGAGTTGAGGATGCCGGCGGTCAGTGCGCCCTGGCCCGGGCCGATTTCCAGCATGCGGTCGTCAGGCTTGGCGCTGATGGAGCGCAGGATGCGGTCGATGACGCCGGCATCGTGCAGGAAGTTCTGGCCAAAGCGTTTGCGCGCCTTGTGTTGGTATTGCTCGGTCATAAACGGGTCTCGGCCATCTGGTAGGCGGTTTCCAGGGCGACCTGCAGGCTGCCGGTGTCGATCTTGCCGCTGCCGGCCAGATCCAGGGCAGTGCCGTGGTCGACCGACGTGCGGATGATCGGCAGGCCGAGGGTCACGTTGACCGCCGCGCCGAAGCCTTTGTACTTCAGCACGGGCAGGCCCTGGTCGTGGTACATCGCCAGCACTGCGTCGCAGTGCTCCAGATATTTGGGGGTAAACAGAGTGTCGGCAGGCAGCGGGCCACGGAGGTCCATGCCCTCGCCGCGCAGGCGCTCCAATGTCGGTTCGATGATGTCGATTTCTTCATGGCCCAGGTGTCCGCCTTCACCGGCGTGCGGGTTGAGTCCGCAGACCAGAATGCGTGGCCGGGCGATGCCGAATTTGTCTTGCAGGTCGGCGTGCAGAATTCGCGTGACCCGCTCCAGCCGCTCCGGGGTGATTGCATCGGCAATCTCGCGCAGGGGCAGGTGAGTGGTCACCAGGGCCACGCGCAAACCGCGAGTAGCGAGCATCATCACCACTTGGGCGGTGTGGGTCAGGTCGGCCAGGAATTCCGTGTGTCCGGAGAACGGGATACCGGATTCGTTGATCACGCCCTTGTGTACCGGAGCGGTGATCATTCCGGCGAAGTCGCCGTTCAGGCAACCGTTGCCGGCACGGGTCAGGGTTTCGAGGACGAAGGCGGCGTTAGCCTTGTTCAGTTGTCCAGCGAACACGGGAGTGCTGAGTGGAGTGTCCCAGACATACAGGCTACCAGCGGGGGCTGGAACAGCCGGCCAGTTGTCAGGCGCAACCTCAAGCAAAGTGACGGCCAGCCCCAACTGCGCTGCCCGCTCGGTGAGCAGGTCGCGGCTGGTGATGGCAATCAGGGGATGTGGCTGGGCTTGCGAGGCGAGCAGCAGGCACAGGTCGGGACCGATGCCGGCTGGTTCGCCGGGTGTCAGCGCGAAACGCTTGGGTTTCACTGCGCTGCCTGGTCTGCACCAGGGAGTTTGATTTCTACGTAGGCTTCTTCACGAATCTGACGCAGCCAGTTTTGCAGCTCTTCATCGTATTTTTTGTTACGCAGAACATTCATTGCCTGTTGCTCGCGTGCCGATTCGGTGCTGTCGGTGGCGCGGCGGCCAAGGACTTCCAGCACGTGCCAGCCGTACTGGGTCTGGAACGGCTTGGACAGCTGACCCTGTGGGGTCTTGGCCATCACTTCGCGGAATTCCGGTACCAGTGCGTTCGGGTCAATCCAGTTCAGGTCGCCGCCGTTGAGCGCCGAGCCCGGGTCTTCGGAGTAGTTCTTCGCCAGTTCAGCGAAGTCTTCACCGGCGAGGATGCGCTCGTACAGCGATTGCACCAGGGCTTTGGTCTTGGCTTCGTCGCGGATCGGGCTTGGCTTGACCAGAATGTGGCGCACATGCACCTCATCACGCATCTGGGTTTCGCCACCCCGTTTGGCCAGCAGCTTGAGAATGATGAAACCACTCGGCGTGCGGGCAGGCTGAGTGATGTCGCCCACCGCCATGCTGCTCAACTCGCGGTCGAACGGCGGTGGCAGTTGCGCGGCTTTACGCCAGCCCATGTCGCCGCCTTCCAGCGCGTTGTCGCTGCCGGATTTGGCCACGGCCATCTGACCGAAGTCAGCGCCTTGCTTGAGTTGCTGGTAAACGTCCATCGCCTGACGGTAAGCGCTCTGAATCGCTTCAGAACTGGCGCTTTCCGGCGTCGGGATCAGGATGTTGGCCAGGTGCAGTTCTTCGGACAGTTGCATTTTGCCCAGGTCGGAAGCGAGGAAGTTCTTCACTTCCTGCTCGGAGACCTGAATGCGTTCTGCCACGCGGCGCTGACGCACACGGCTGATGATCATCTCGCGCTTGATCTGGTCACGGGCGTCGTCATAGGACAAACCGTCGTGAGCCAGGGCGGCGCGGAATTGATCCACGGTCATGTTGTTGCGCTGGGCGATGGTGCCGACTGCCTGGTTCAGCTCTTCGTCGGTAATGCGGATGCCGGAACGCTCGCCGATCTGCAGTTGCAGGTTTTCGACGATCAGGCGCTCGAGCACCTGCTGATCCAGCACGCCCGGAGGCGGCATGCCGCCGCCACGCTTGGCGATGGTCTGCTGAACTTCATGGACACGCTGGTCCAGCTGGCTCTGCATGACCACGTCGTTATCAACGATCGCAACCACTTTATCGATGGACTGTACTGCGGCGTTGGCCGCAGTACCCAGGAACAGCGCGCCCAGCAACAGCGGGCGCAGAGAATCAGAAAGCTTGGTCTTCACGTTGACGATAACCTTGGATGCCTTTGTCGAGGAAGCTCTCTACCTTGGCGCCAGTCAGGCCGCCGAGTCCCTTCAGAACAATTTGGAGGAAGACGCCGTGGTCGCCTTTTTCGTTTTGCGGAGCTTCCTGACTGAATTCGTCGTAGGAAACCCAGTAACGGTTGATCAGGCGCAGTTTCCAGCAGCAGTTGTCGTACTCGAAACCACCAAAGGCTTCCAGCGTACGGTTGCGGTTGTAGTCGTACTGCCAGCGGCTGATCGCGCTCCATTGTGGAACGATCGGCCAGATGACCGAGAAGTCATGCTGCTGGATCTTGTAGTAGTCCTTCACGTAGCCAGCCTGGCCCGGAGTGCCGTAGTCGCCACCCGTCTGCCATTTACCCGTGGTCTGGTCGTAACGGATCTGGTCGTTACGATAGCGATAACCGACGTTGACCACCTTGTTCGGGTTGTCTTCAGGCTGGTAGTGGAACATCGCGCTGCCGGAGCGTGGGCTGCGGCTGTCCGGGTCCCAGTTGTAATCGGCCGTGGTGCGCCAGTCGCGGTTCCAGCGGTATTCGTATTCCAGCGCGTATGGCGATACGTCGGACTGGGCATCCTTGCGATCCTTGAACACAATGCCTGGCAGTTGGACTTCACGATCCTTGAAGTAGTAAGCCTGACCGACGCTGATACGTTGACGCTCGAATCCATCGTCTTCGATCCAGCGGCTGGTTACACCCAGCGAAAGTTTGTTCTCGTCACCGACACGGTCGGAACCGGAGAAGCGGTTGTCGCGGAACAGCGACGCGTAGTTGAAGGTGTATTCGCTGGTGTCGAATACTGGAATGTCCTTCTGGTCTTTCTCAGGTACATAGAGGTAGAACAGGCGAGGTTCCAGCGTTTGGCGATAATTTTTGCCGAAGAACGACGTATTGCGGTCGAAGTACAAGCCACTGTCGATGCTCGCGATCGGTACACCGCGGTTCTGCGAACTGCTGAACGATTCGCCGAGAGCGGAGGCGTCGTTACGGTTTGTCACCAGATCATTTTTGCCCTGGCCATCAAGATCGAGATCGTACTGAGTGTATTGATACTTGAGCGATGGCTTCAGGAAACCATAGGTCCAGTTCATTGGCAGACTGACACCTGGCTTCAGGTTCAAGCGTGTGCCATTGGCGCGGGCCAACCCGGAAACGTTTGTGTCGAGTCGATCCGACAGATTGCCGTTTTCATCAGAGAACTGGCCCGTTTTCAGATCACGATCAAACCGCACAAGCTCGGTCTCGTAATCGAAGTTCAAACCTTCCGGGTGATACGGCAGCTGACCGTTGAAGGTGATCTGTGGCAGACGACCGTAAGGCGTGATGTTCGAAACGGTCGCGAGTTGGTACTGCTGAGCGTTCAACATGGCGGTATACGAGTCGCCACGATAGGTCACCGAACCCTGCTGGTTCACGAAGTCAGCGCTCTTCACACCGATCTGATCGGTGGTCAGGTCCTGGAAGTAGTACGGGTCGCTGATCTTGGTGTAGTCAACCTGAGTCATCACACGGGAGTCGAGACCGCCCTTGTGCTGCCAGTTGTACATGTAGCGATTTTTTTCGTAATCGGTCTGTTTGCTGCGATCGGTATCTTCGTCGTTCAGATACGCCGCACCGAACTGGCCTTCGCTGGACTTGGTCAGGTAACGGAACTCGCCTTCGACCAGCATGCCGCGCTTGCTCATGTAACGCGGGTACAACGTGGCGTCGTAGTTCGGTGCCAGGTTGAAGTAGTACGGGGTGACCAGCATGAAGCCGGTATCGCTGCCGGTGCCGATGGTCGGCGGCAGGAAACCCGATTGGCGACGGTCGTCGATCGGGAAGTAGATGTACGGCGTGTACAGGATCGGAATGTCCTTGACCCGCAGTGTCACGTTGGTCGCGGTACCGAAGCCGGTGGCAGGGTTCAGGGTGATGTTGTTGCCCTTGAGCTGCCAGGCGTTGCTGTTCGGTTCGCACGTGGTGTACGTGCCGTCCTTCAAGCGGATGATCGCGTTCTCGGCACGCTTGGCGTATAGCGCGTTACCGCGGATGCGCGATTTGTGCATCACGTATTCGGCGTTGTCGACCTTGGCTTCACCGGTGTCGAGCTGCACATCGGCGTGGTCGCCGACGATCAGTGCACCGTTGTCGCGAATGCGCACGTCGCCATTGAGTTCGGCACGGCTCTCGGCCTGATACAGGCTGGCCTCGTCGGACTCGACCTGCATGCTGCCCTGACGCAGGACCACGTCGCCGGCCAGCGTACCCACCTGATCTTCGGTGTTGTAGCGCGAGGCCTTGGCGCCGATAAAGGTCGGTGCGTCACTTTTATTCGTCTTGTCATTCATGCCAGGACGAATCGGTTCGATATAGGAACCAGAGCAGTAAGGACCGGTCTCGGCCAATTGGGCGGCGGTGAGCTTCTCGCGCGGAACCCAGTCGAGGTGACTGTAGTCTTCGCTACGGGATTTCAGGCCGCGGCCCTTGGCTTCGGTGACCAGCACAGGCTTGGCGCCGCTGTCGGCAGTCGAACCGTTCTGGGCCGGGGCTTCGCCGGTGGCGCTGACAGCGCTGCCGTCATGCACCGGACGCGGCGGCAATGCCGCTGCCGGCGTCTTGGGCGCACAGGCCCAGCCACCCGTTGCCGAGACGGCGCAGTCATACTGCTCGGCGGCAACAACGAATTGACTGGCCAGAGGTTGCATAGCCAGCAGACTGCCGGTTACCAACAACGGAAATTTTTTACGAAACGCGGGGGATTTCAATGCCATCTTATTAGTCCGGGCTTCCTGCGTGCCATCTGCCCGCGGTGTGGGCCGCACGCCTCTCGATGGTCTGAAAAAGATGCTGGATAATAAAGCATGACCCGCTTGACGGCTAGCGCCGTCGGAGACCCTTGCAATGCCTGACCAAGATGTACGCTTGCAACACCTGAAAGTTTGGCTCGATGAGCAGTTGGCAATCCTGTTTGCAGATCAGGGCTGGGGCGCCGTGCCCCCGGCCACGTTGACCGCGGCCAGCAGCGACGCGAGTTTCCGCCGGTATTTCCGTTGGGAAGGCGCGGGCCGCAGTTTCGTCGTGATGGACGCGCCACCGCCCCAGGAAAACTGCAAACCGTTCGTGGATATCGCCTTTTTGCTGGCGAAATCCGGAATTAACGTGCCGAAAATTTATGCAGAAGACCTCGAACGCGGATTTCTTTTGCTCAATGACCTGGGCAACAAGACCTATCTCGACGTAATCGACGGCGAAAATGCCGATGCTTTGTTCAGCGATGCCTTGCAGGCACTGTTGGCTTTTCAGCAACTGCCGATGGTTGCACCGCTGCCGAGCTACGACGTCGCGCTGCTGCGCCGTGAGCTGGAATTGTTCCCCGAGTGGTACGTGAAACGCGAGCTCGGCATCGAGTTCGACGCGGCACAGCAGCAACAATGGCAGTCCATCAGCGAACTGCTGATCGACAGCGCACTGGCCCAGCCGAAAGTCCTGGTGCACCGCGACTACATGCCGCGCAACCTGATGCTCAGCGAGCCGAATCCCGGCGTGCTGGACTTTCAGGATGCGGTCTACGGCCCGGTCACCTACGACATCACCTGCCTGTTCAAGGACGCCTTCCTCAGTTGGCCTGAAGAGCGCGTGCGTGGCTGGCTGGAAAGTTACTGGCAGCAAGCCTCGGCGCTGGACATCCCGGTGCAGGCCGACTTCGAAGACTTCCTGCGTGCCAGCGACCTGATGGGCGTACAACGCCACCTGAAAGTCATCGGCATCTTCGCCCGCATCTGCCATCGCGATGGCAAGCCGCGCTACCTGGCCGATGTGCCGCGTTTCTTCGCCTATATAGAAGCGGTGATTGCACGTCGTCCTGAACTGGCGGATCTGCAGGCATTGCTCGCCAGTCTGCGTGGCGGAGTGGCCGCATGAAGGCGATGATTCTGGCGGCAGGCAAGGGCGAGCGCATGCGCCCGCTGACCCTGAGCACCCCGAAACCGCTGGTGCGTGCCGGCGGCGTGCCATTGATCGAATACCATCTGCGCGCACTGGCGGCGGCTGGTTTCAGTGAAATCGTGATCAACCATGCCTGGCTCGGTCAGCAGATCGAGGATTACCTGGGCGACGGTTCGCAGTTTGGCGTGAGCATCCAGTACTCGCCGGAAGGCGAGCCGCTGGAAACCGGCGGCGGGATTTTCCGTGCTTTGCCGTTGCTCGGTGACGACGCCTTTTTGGTGGTCAACGGCGATATCTGGACCGACTACGACTTCAGCGTACTGCACCAACCGATCAACGGTCTGGCGCATCTGGTGCTGGCGGACAACCCGGCCCACCACCCGCAAGGCGATTTCACCTTGACCAACGGTCAGGTGATCGATGGCCAACCGAACGCGGCGACCCTGACCTACAGCGGCATCGCCGTCCTGCATCCGCAGTTGTTCGATGGTTGCGCGGACGGCGCATTCAAGCTTGCACCGTTGCTTCGCAAAGCCATGGCAGACGGGCAGGTCAGCGGTGAACGTCTGAAAGGGCATTGGGTGGATGTCGGCACGCATGAGCGTCTGGCCGAAGCCGAAGCATTGATAGAAGCGAGTCGTTGATATGTTGTGGCCAGGGACTCTGATTGGAGCCGGAGCGGGTTTTGCGATCGCCAGCATTCCGGGGGCCATGCTTGGGGCATTGTTGGGGCAGGCGCTGGATCGGCGCCTGCACTTGCAGAGCTGGGGGCATCTGCGGGAAAAGCTCGGCGGACGGCCGATGTTGCGCAACGACGAATTGTTGTTCGTGTTGCTCGGGCGTCTGGCCAAGAGTGACGGACGGGTGACGGACGGCCATATCCAGCAGGCGCGCAATGAAATGAACGCGCTGGAAATGAGCGAGCCGGCGCGGCGGCGGGCGATTGCGGCGTTCAATCGTGGTAAGTCCGGCGGTGATCGCCTGCGCGGTTATCTGCGGCGCCTGAGTGCTCAGCCGCATGCCGCCGAAGGCGTGTTGCGCGCCTGCTGGCGGATGGTCTGGGCCGACGGTCGCGCGGGCGTCAGTGAGCGTGAATTGTTGGCGCAGTGGGGCAAGTGGCTGGGTTGGACGACGCACCAGATCCAGGCGCTGGCCAATGATTACGAGCCGAATAAACGGCCGATTGTCAGTGCGGCGGTGAGTTATCAGGAAGCGATGCGCCTGCTCGGCGTGTCGGCGACCAGCGAGCCGGCACAGATCAAGCGCGCCTACCGACGTCTGCTCAGTCGTCATCACCCGGACAAGATCGCTGGCAGCGGTGCGACGCCTGAGCAGGTGCGCGATGCGACCGAGAAAACCCGTGAGCTGCACAACGCGTTTACCCTGATTCGGGCGCGGCGGGATTTTCGCTAGCGATCAAAAGAGCAAAAGATCGCAGCCTGCGGCAGCTCCTACAGGAAAGGCATTCCGAGGTAGGAGCTGCCGCAGGCTGCGATCTTTTGCTTTTGTTTCTATCAGTCAGTCTTTTGCGGGTTCAACCAGCCACGCACCCGCCGAAACAGCTGTTCCTGCTCAGCCTTTTTGTCCGGCAACGCCTTGAGCGCCACCTGGCTGAACGCCGAAGTCTTCAGGCGCTTGCTGGCCTGCATGCGCTCCAGTGCCGCGTTGCGATCCAGCGCCTTGTCCATGTAGAAAATATCCGCCGTCGGCAACTTCAGGGTCGGCGTCAGCTCGGCCAATTGTGGCTTGGCCTTGCTCGGCGTTTGCGCATCGACCATCAGTAGTTTCTCGACTTGAGCAGTCTGCCGCTCGCTGAGGAAGCGTGCGGCCCAGTAGGCACCTGTGCCGTGACCGAGGACCACGACCCGGCGTGCGCTTTGTTGCTCGGCGTAGGCAATGGCCGCGTCGATCCGCGCAAAGATTCGCTCGGCATCGGCCTTGGATTGTTCTTCAGTCGTTTCGGCCACGACCTGATCCGCCACGTCCGCTTCGCCGCCCGCGGCCTGTTCGATCGGTTGCGCGGTGGTGGCATCCTTGCTGCCACTTTCCGCGGCTTTCGGCGCGGCGGCGGGCGCAATCACGCGTGGAGCGATGACATCGCTTTGCAGATCCGGCAGGGTGATACTCAGGCTGCTCCACTCGACATCGGGCAATTTGTTGCGCAGCGGGCCGATCACTTGCGGCCAGTCAGCGGTTTCGCCGGCGCCAGGGACAATAATCACTGCACCTTTGGGTTCGGCAGTGTTGGCCGGTTTCCACAGGGCGAGGAAAGTGTCGGCGCCGGCCTGCAGTTGCTGCTGTTCTTGTGCCGGGACTTTGCGTTCGAGTGCTGCGGCTTCTTCCTGACTACGCTCAAGCAGTGGCTGGCGTTCGGCGGGTTTTTCGGCGGCCGGTTGCTCGACGGAGGAGGCGGGCGCCGGATCGGCGGCTTCGACGGAAAACGCACAAGGCAGGATCAGCGACAGGCACAATGCTGGCATTGCCAGGCGATAGACAGAGGGCATCGGTTATTCCAGGCCAGAAAAGTATCCCGGCAGCCTAATGGGTTGGTCAGAATTTGTCAGTGTACGAGACTTCAATGATGCGTTTTTGCTGCCTGTGGGTTATCGGCGGGTTGTGTTTTCCCTTGATGGGCTGGGCGGCGTCTGCGCCGGCGGCGCATGCAGCGCTGTTGACGCCCGCCGAGCAGCAATGGCTGGCGCAGCACCGTGAGTTGCGTGTGGGCCTGGTGCTGCAGGCGCCGTACGCGCAATACGACCGACGTCTGCAGCGCTTGTCCGGGGCCAATGTCGAATTGATGAAGTCACTGGCCAAGACCTTGAACGTCGAGTTGAGCTGGCGCAATTTTCAGGATCTGGCGCAACTGGAGGAGGCCGCCCGCGACGGCGAAATCGACATCGCCCCGGGCCTGACCCAGACCCCGGGTGCACTGCGTCTGTGGCAGTTTTCCGATCCCTACATGCGGGTGCCGCAACTGGTGGTCAGCGACCAGAAGAGCGGCGGCGTGGTCGAGCTGGAAAAACTCGACAGCCTGTCGCGCGTCGCCGTGCGCATGCCCAGCGTGACGGCAGACTATTTGCGCAGCACCTATCCCCATCTGAATCTGCAAGGCGTGCCGCTGGAGCGTCAGGCGCTACAACTGCTGTTGACCCAGCAGGCGTCCTACGCCGTGGTGGATGAAGCGCAACTCGGACGGTTGTCTGCCGAACCTGAGTTCGCCGGGTTGGTGGTGGTCGGCGATATCGGCTTGCCGCAGCTGTTGCGGATTGCCACACGGCGCGACTGGCCGGCGTTGGCCGGCATTGTTGAAAGTGCTCTGCGGGCGATTCCTGCGAAGGATCTGGAACGCCTGCACACGCAATGGCTGCAACCCAAATACCCGCGTCTGTCGGAGTCGCCGGGGTTCTGGCAGAACCTCAGTTTGCTGTTTGCGGTGTTGTTGCTCAGTTGTGTGGCCATTGTGGTCTGGCAACGACGCCAGCAACACAGTCTCGAACACCGCCTGCTGGCCGCCCGGGAAGACATCGCCCTGCGCGCGGCCAGCGAAGAAGCCTTGCGCCTGACCCAGTTTTCCATCGATCAAAGTACTGTCGGCATTCTTTGGGTCAACTGGGACAGCCATGTGCGTTACGCCAACCGCGCGGCGGAAAGCATGCTCGGTTATCCACAGGACGCGTTGATCGAACGGCCGCTGATCGATTTCGAACCCGGTCTGCACATGGACCGCTGGCTCAACCTGTGGAAACGCGCGCGGGCCAGTGAAGAAGGACCGCTGAGCTTTGAAACCAGCTGCGTGCGCGCTGATGGCAGCGTGCTGCCGGCGGACGTTTCGCTGAGTTTTCTGCGCTTTCGCGACAGCGAGTATCTGGTGGTTTATCTCACCGACGTCACCGAGCGTCGCCGCGCGCTGGCCGCGTTACAGGAAAGTGAAGCGCGCCTGCAAGGCATCGCCGCCAACGTACCGGGGCTGGTGTTTCGCCTGGAGCGGGCGCCAGTGACCGGGCAGATCGATTTCGCCTACATCAGCGAGGGCAGCGAGACTCTGGTCGGCTACGCGCCGGCCGCCATTGCGCACCGCGACATGGGCTTGCGCAGCCTGGTGCACCCGGACGACAAGGCCAGTTACCACCAGACCCAGGATCAGGCACTGGACACCGACAGTGACTGGTCGTGGCAGGGCCGCATCCTCACCCGTCAGGGTGAACAGCGCTGGGCCGAGATCAAGGCAATCACCCGCCAGCTGGAAGATGGCGCCTATGTCTGGGATGGCATCGTCTGGGACATCAGCGAAAGCAAGCGCATCGAACTGGAACTGGCGGCGTCCCGCGAGCAGCTGCGTGAGCTGTCGGCGCACCTGGAAAGCGTGCGCGAAGAAGAGAAGGCGCGCATTGCCCGCGAAGTGCACGATGAGCTGGGGCAGATGCTCACGGTGCTGAAACTGGAAACCTCGATGTGCGAGCTGGCCTACGCGCAACTCGATCCGGGCCTGCACGAACGGTTGAACAGCATGAAACGCCTGATCGCCCAGTTGTTCCAGCTGGTGCGCGATGTGGCGACGGCGCTGCGCCCGCCGATCCTCGATGCCGGGATTGCTTCGGCGATCGAATGGCAGGCGCGGCGATTCGAGGCGCGCACGCAGATTCCATGTCTGGTGCAGGTGCCGGACAATCTGCCGGTGCTCAGCGACGCCAAGGCGATCGGGCTGTTCCGCATCCTGCAGGAAGCGCTGACCAATGTGATGCGCCACGCCCAAGCGCATACTGTGGAGCTGACGCTGGCGCTGAAAGGCGACGAGTTGTGTCTGACGGTCAGCGACGATGGCGCAGGCTTTGTCGCGACGGCGCAGCGGCCGACATCCTTTGGCCTGGTCGGCATGCGCGAGCGGGTGTTGATCATGGGCGGGCGGCTGGTGCTTGAGAGTGAGCCGGGTGAGGGCACCAGTCTGAAGGTGTGGGTGCCGGTGAGTGAGGTTTGAAGGTTTGTGGTGTTTGAGCTGACGCTATCGCGAGCAGGCTCGCTCCCACAGGGTTTGGTGTGTACCTGAAATCTGGAGAGAAAATTTGATCCGTGTACTGGTAGCCGAAGACCACACCATCGTCCGGGAAGGCATCAAGCAATTGATCGGCCTGGCCAAGGACCTGCAAGTGGTGGGGGAGGCGAGCAATGGCGAGCAGTTGCTCGAAACCCTGCGCAGTGTGCCGTGCGAGGTGGTGCTGCTGGACATCTCGATGCCTGGCGTCAACGGCCTGGAGGCGATCCCGCGGATTCGCGCGTTGAACAATCCACCGGCGATTCTGGTGTTGTCGATGCACGATGAAGCGCAAATGGCCGCCCGCGCACTGAAGGTCGGCGCTGCTGGCTATGCGACCAAAGACAGTGATCCGGCGTTGCTGCTGACGGCGATTCGCAAGGTCGCGGCGGGTGGGCGCTACATTGACCCGGAGCTGGCCGACCGGATGGTCTTCGAGGTCGGCCTGACCGACACGCGACCGTTGCATTCGCTGCTGTCCGAGCGCGAATTCTCGGTGTTCGAACGCCTGGCCCAAGGCGCCAACGTCAACGACATCGCCCAGCAACTGGCGCTGAGCAGCAAGACCATCAGCACGCACAAGGCGCGGCTGATGCAGAAACTCAACATCACCTCGCTGGCCGAACTGGTCAAATACGCGATGGAACACAAACTCCTCTAAGCACATGGATCCCGTGTGTAGATACCGTCTTGCCCCTCACCGGGCAAGTGCCAATTTCGGGTCAAATGGTTGGCCCGATTTGAGCACTCCGTAGACGAAGTGCAACAACTTGCGCATGGCTGCACAGATGATCTGTTTGGGGGCTTTGCCATTGGCCTTCAAGCGTTCCTTCATGGCGATGATCGCCTCGTTGTGCCTCAGCGCTACCAGGCCTGGCATGTACAGACCCGCCCGAACGCGAGCCGAGCCGACCCTCGAAATAATTGTTCTGCCTTTGAGTTTTCCTGACTCCTGCAGCTTAGGGTTCAACCCTGCAGCAGCGACCAGTTTGCGAGGGTCGTCGTATTTGCGCAGGTCGCCCAGCTCGGCCAGCAGCCGCTCAAGGGTTTTCTGCCCGATACCGTCGATGGTCACGATCAAGTCGCGCATCTGGCGCATGTCCGGATCATCATCGATGTGTTTCTTGATCGCTTTGTGCGTTTCAGCGATCTCTTTTTCGATGTGGCGCAGAACGGAGTTGATCGAGTCTTTGACCTTTTCGTCGGACACATCCAGACGATTGAGCTCCATCTGCTCCATTTCCTGAAGATCATCCAATCGACGCACCATCGC